>URMS01000045.1 GCA_900548975.1 uncultured Porphyromonadaceae bacterium | reverse complement strand
ATTAGGAAGTTAGGAAATTAGGAAGTTAGGAGATTAGGAAGTTAGGAAATTAGGAAGTTAGGAGATTAGGAAGTTAGGTTGATGGGGGTGGCCTTATAGCGGCCCAAACAACCTGACTTCCTAATTTATTATACCCCTATCTTCCTACCCTCCTATAATCCTAACTTCCTATCCTCCTGATTTCCTATCCTCCTAATTTCCTAAAAATTCCTGGATGATGGGCGCGAGGGCGCGGGCGAATTCGAGGAAGCCCAGGTCGGTGAGGTGGTAATTATCGACGGTGCATTCGGGGTCGGTTATTATTCGGTCGGCCTCGAAATAGTGCAGATTCGGGTCTTCGGCGGCAAGCCGGTCGTAGATGGCGCGCAGACGCCGGTTCTTATCGCGCAGAGTATCGGCAGTGCCACGGCTGAAACGCATTATCGGGAACCACGGACTTTCCACAAGCAGTATCGGCGTATCGGGGTGTGCCTTGCGGAGAATGGTAATGAAATTCTCCATGCGCTCGTCGACCATATCGGCGGTGCAGTTGGGCAAGGCGTCAATCACGTAGCACGAAGCGTCGGCACGTGCCATGAGGTCGGCAATCTCGACATCGAGCCGGGCGTTGCCGCTGAAGCCGAGGTTCACCACTTCGCGGTTGAGCATGCGCTGAAGGATGTTGGTATGCGCCATCCCCGGACGGGTGGCACAGCCGCCCTGCAGAATGCTCGTGCCGTACATCACCACCGGTTTGCGGCGCTCCGGCAGATCTACCGCCGGCATAGTCAGTACCGTCGCCGAATCGATGCCAACATAGAGGCTGTCGACGCCGTCGTAGAGCGACAGATAGAGCATGTACTCACGCTCCACGCCGGGCTCCATGTCGTCGACCACAGTTGTGGTTGTCACAGCCTTAGTGCCCGGCCGTGCGCTCGACACGGTGGTCCACGACGAGTCGGGCTGCATCACATACAGATCGAGGCCCCGCACGCCGGTGGCCGTCATATGGTTCATACCAAACTTATTGCGGCTCTTCCAACGCAGCTTTACGCGCGGCGAATCGGTGCGGAAACGCACCGACAGACCGGTCGAATTGAGTCCGAGCGCCCACAGATCGGAGCGCACGCTGTCGCGCAGCTCGTCGGGCAGTCGCGAATATGCCGCCGAGGCATCGGGAACCAGAGTCCCGAGCAGAGGATACGTGTCGAGGCTATGCCATTCCACCGGTATTTCGGTCGGTTCGGCAGCCATAGCCTGCAAGCCCACGGAAAGGGCCAAAATGATGTTGAATAAGTGTTTTTTCATGGACATGATATTTTACACGCAAAAGTACACAATTAAGATGATGCACGAGCGCGGATTATCGCTATTTTTTCGCTAATTTTGCAGCGCAAAACACAACTTTTTTATGACGGAGAAAATAGTTATCCTCGATTTCGGCTCGCAGACCACCCAGCTGATAGGGCGTCGCGTGCGCGAACTGTCGATTTACAGCGAAATTATCCCCTACAACAAGTTTCCGTTCGGCCGCGAAGCCGAAGAAGGCATCATAGGCGTCATACTGTCGGGCAGCCCCCTGTCGGTATACGATGAAGGCGCCTTCAAACTCGACCTCCACAAGCTGGTTGGGCGCCTGCCGGTTCTCGGCATCTGCTACGGCGCCCAGCTCACCGCCCAGGAATTCGGAGGCAAGGTTGAGCCGGCTCCTTCGCGCGAATACGGCCGCGCCAAGCTCACCGCCATCGACCCTGCATGCCCCCTCTTCAAGGGCATCGAGCCCGGCGCACAGGTGTGGATGAGCCACGGCGACACCATAACAGCCATCCCCGAAGGATTCACCACCGTGGCCTCGACCGACGACGTGCGCTACGCCGCATTCCAGGCTCCCGCCGACATGCGCCTGTGGGGCGTACAATTCCATCCCGAAGTTTTCCACAGCACATGCGGCATGCAGCTGCTCGAAAACTTCTGCGTGGGCATCTGCGGCGCATCGCGTTCGTGGAGCGCAGCCTCGTTCATCGAGACTACCGTTGCCGCTCTCAAAGAGCAGCTGGGCAACGACCGCGTGATTCTCGGCCTCAGCGGCGGTGTCGACTCGTCGGTAGCAGCCGTACTGCTCAACAAAGCCATCGGCGACCGCCTCACCTGTATATTCGTGGACCACGGCATGCTCCGCAAGAACGAATTCGCCGACGTACTCCGCGACTACCAGTGTCTCGGCCTCAATGTGATAGGAGTTGACGCTTCCGACAAATTCTTCGCCGACCTCGCCGGTGTCACCGACCCCGAGCGCAAACGCAAGATCATCGGCGCCGACTTCATCGAGGTTTTCGACGCCGAAGCCCATAAGATAACCGACGCCAAATGGCTCGCTCAAGGCACCATCTACCCCGACTGCATCGAGTCGCTGTCGATTACAGGCACCGTCATAAAGAGCCACCACAACGTCGGCGGCCTCCCCGAACGCATGAACCTCAAGCTGTGCGAACCGCTTCGCCTGCTGTTCAAGGACGAAGTCCGCGCCGTGGGCCGCGAGCTCGGCATGCCCGAACACCTCATCAAGCGCCACCCCTTCCCCGGTCCCGGTCTGGCAGTGCGCATTCTCGGCGAGGTTACCCGCGAAAAAGTGACCGTGCTCCAGAATGCCGATCATATCTTCATCCAGGGTCTGCGCGACGCCGGACTCTACGACAAAGTATGGCAGGCCGGCGTAATCCTGCTGCCGGTGCAGAGCGTAGGCGTGATGGGCGACGAACGCACCTACGAACGTGCCGTAGCGCTCCGTGCCGTCACTTCGACCGACGCCATGACAGCCGACTGGGCACACCTCCCCTACGAGTTCCTCGCCAAGGTCAGCAACGAAATCATCAACAAAGTCCGCGGCGTAAACCGCGTATGCTACGACATCTCCTCCAAACCGCCATCCACAATCGAGTGGGAATAAGAGATAATTTATATCCATAATAAACGGCAATCCACTGAAAGTTCGGCGAATTTTCAGTGGATTGCTGTTTTATGAAACACCCTCTTATTCTAAACCGAAATTCCTGTTCGGTTCGGGACCCATGACGATAGTCAGCTCGCCGCCCTTGAGAAGCTCGCTTGCCGGGAAGCGGAATGAATTGAGCCGACGGCCGTTCAGCTTCGCCTCCTGTACATAGATATTCTTTCGCGAAGCATTCTTTGCCTTTATTCTGAATGTATCGCCGCGGCCATAACGGCGCCCGAGGTCTATCGTCACCTCCTCGAAAAGAGGACTGCCGATCTCATACATCGGTTCTACAGCGCATCCGCCGTCGGTCTGGAAGAGTCCGAGCGCGGTCATTATGGCCCATGCGCTCATCTGGCCCTGATCCTCATCGCCGAGATAAGCGTTGCCCACACCATAGCCGTAATAGCGGTCGAGAATAGAGCGGCTCCAGCGCTGTGTGTTCCATGGCTGCCCTGCAAAATTGAAAAGATATGCAAAATGCATCGATTGCTGATTGCCCTGCACCACAGGGTGATCCCAATATTGATCGTTGGGAGCATTGTAGCGCCAGGCTTCGTCCTGATTGAAACCCCATAGCAGACGGTCTGTAAAACGTTCGCATCCGATCTTTTCGACAAGAGCCGGGACGTCCTGGGGCACAAAGAAGGTTAGCTGCCATGCATTTCCCTCAACATAGTGCTGGTTGGCTCCGCTACGGAAAGGATCGAAATCCGCAAGCCACTCGCCTTTGCTGTCGCGCATGTGGCAATATCCGTCCTCGCCTATAACATTACGCCACCAGTATCCCCTGTCATTGAAGATTTCATATATTTTGCTTTCTCCAAGGCTCTTGGCGAGCTGTCCTACAGTCCAGTCGTCGTACGAATATTCCATCGTATTGGAAAAACGACCTTTATCATATGGCACATACTTGTGCTCAAGGTATGATTCGAGGTCCCGGTTGCCTGCAAATCCCTTGTATACTTTTCCGGCAGGCGTAGTCTGCATTTTCACGGCAGCCTCAAGAGCTTTGCGGCCATCAAAATCGCGTATACCCATCTGCCATGCACTTACTATCTGAGGAATTTCATGCTCACCGACCATAACAGGTATATAGTTTAGCCCGGCCGGACCTTTGGCCAGCCATCCGCAGGCATCATATAGCGCCAGCTGCGAGCCAACCCATCGGCTCGACCATTCGGGCGTGACGAGGTTCCAGAACTGGTTAAGATTCCAGAATGTATTCCAGAAAGCATCGCAGCCAATCATGACATCGCGCGACGGATCGGCCACACGACGTTTTTTGCCGTCTGCCGATATCCACTCGCCGTTTACATCACTCCATATGTTGCGGCTGCAGAGGGCGCGGTACATATTGTTATAGAACCGTGCTTTCTCAATCCTGTCATCACTTTTGATATCTACGCGTGCAAAAATGTCGTTCCAGGTATCAACCTGATTGCGGCGCACGGCCTCGAAATCCCATCCGTATGGTTCTACGACCTCTTTTTGCAGATTTTCAGCAGCATTTGCCACGCTTACAGGCGATATTGCAGTCCGCACCTGTACCACACGGTTTTCACAAGGATCGAACGTTACAAACAGCCCGGCCGCGCCACACGGTCCGGAAACAAGACTATCGGTATTATATACCACTGCATCATCGCACCAGCTGCCCATCTCGATAACAGGACGG
Source organism: uncultured Porphyromonadaceae bacterium (assembly GCA_900548975.1). Taxonomy (GTDB): domain Bacteria; phylum Bacteroidota; class Bacteroidia; order Bacteroidales; family Muribaculaceae; genus CAG-873. The sequence continues at coordinate 4,078 of URMS01000045.1, read as the reverse complement.
TCGAATTCTATCACAAAATTCACATTGTAATCCTGATCGGCATCGGAACTCCAGACTCCGGGCGACAATTGGTGGCAGTAGCCCTCAATACGCGTGGGCGAAGTCCTGACTACTTTTAGATCCTGTAGCTGTATACCGTACTCGGCTTCGGGGTGCAGTTCGATAAGAATACGCCCCTCGCCACGATCTGAAGGAAAGGTAAATCGGCCGAAACCGCATCTGGTCGTAGCTGTAATTTCTGCTTTTATGTCATAGTCGGTCAGATCTGCCGAATAATACCCGATTTCGGCACGTTCAGTACGTTTGTCTATGCGGGAGCGGTAGCCTTCGTCGGGTTTATGTTCATCGCCGACACGCACTTTAAGCTCGCCGTTTGTGGCCATCAGGCCAAGACCTCCGAGAGTCCATTCATGTATATGGCTGAAGCAACCTATATTTTCAAACGAAGGCTGATAGCCGGCCTGCCAGCCGCTGTTCTGGTTATCGGGGCTAAGTTTAACCATACTGAATGGCATCCACGGTCCGGGGGCTATCATCCATCGCGAATGCGCCGTTCCGAAGCGGGTATCGACATAGCCGGCAGGCGTCTGCTGTGGCTGCGGAGCTCTTTCGATGATCCCCGAGGCTATCTCACGGCCGTCGCACAGAATCCTGTAATTATCATTCATGGCTGTTTTCACAGCAGGCATGGGGGCTTCCAGCTGATAACGGCCTTTCTCAAGTTTTTTTGCCAATATCCGTTTGCCGCCGACTTCCACTGTAAGTTCGGGAGATCCCGACAGATGCTCTACATCCACTATCAGAGGCTGATAATTGCCTGTCAGATACCCGGCGGCATAAACATCGCGGATAAATGCCTCCTCGGGATTTTTCACGCCAACTTCTCCGGGACCTTTAAGCGCCACGCGGTCGAAAAGGATCCAGGAACCCTCGAGAACAGTAATAGTCACTTCGTTGCCGCCCTTACGAAGGGTATTGCTGTCGAGAGGCATCACAATACTGTACGGTGTGGCACTGCTGAGATCTCCGGTGATGGACAGCGTATCGCACACAGGCTCTGTCTGCGATGGCTTGCGCTGGCGCGACAAATCGTGACCTTTCGCCGTCAGCTGATACTTGCGGTCCCGACTGTTGACACAGATCTTCACCAATGGGAGAAAAGTCTTGGCATAGTCGGCCAGATCAAGCACAAGCGAATATCCTTTCGACGTCGGCTGACTGTCCAAGTCGAACAGCATTGTCAGTTGATGTGTGCGCCATCCGGCTGTCGACCATGTACCGCCCCATGTATCAGCCGGCCCGGGAAGCACATAAGGGAATTCTGTCTTGATATCGGATTTACCGACAAGAAAATACCTGTCCTCATATCCGAAATCTTTTTCAAGAAACTGCCTGTACCCGTCGGGGGCCAGCGCAAAGCCGGCAGGCGAATGGTCTGCCTCACCTACCGACCATATAATTGCATCATTTGCAGCATATACAGGCATTGCGAGCCATGCCCCCGCAAATGCTGATAACAAGAATCTTTTCATGGTATGGTTATTGGTTATAAGTATAGTCAGGTTATGCGAAACAAAATTAATAATTTTTCTTTCTCACCGCAAGTGCTGTTATTACATAATATTTTATATCTGGAGCAATTTTACAATATAATTTACTAAATTTGCAAAAGCGGATCAAACCATGGAAAAATCCAATACCATAGAAAAAACTGCATGAAACCTTTTCTTCCTCGCTTGTTCTTTAGCCTTAAAGATGAATTAATCTCCAAAAAGTTGTCTAAATACAACCAATTAGTTATATTTGCACCATAGAGTTTGGAAAGCAATCTGAATTATATACGTACTATTTATAAAACGCCAGAATTTGACAGGTTCTATACATCTTTGCCGCCCAAAACGCAAATCAACAATGCTTTCCTGAAAAAGGACAACAAAGATTACCGTAAACAAATAGAAAAAGCAATTTCGATATTAAACAAATTGGAACTATGAGAACTATAGAGCCTCAAAAAATAGCCACACTCACTACAGCAAATCAGACGCTCGACGAAAAATATGGTGAGCCTGGCTCCTCTTCACGAGAACAGTTCAACGAAGAATCCATTGCCTGGTTTTATGGCAATATGCTACGTGAACGTCGAAAAAAATTAAACTTGACACAAAAACAAATTGCTGATAAAATTGGCCGCGAGCAAAGCTATATAGCACGCGTTGAACAAGGTAAAGCCGATATCCAGCTTCAAGTTTCTTTCGCATAGCGGCCGTGCTTGGCATTCAATTTATTCCTTCGTTTGTGTCGGTCCAGATTTAACTTACCTTTCTACTCACAATCTAATACTTACTACCATGAAAAACGGACTGATAGCAGCGATAGCATTTGCAACATGTTTTTGCGGGCATGCTGAGAACGCTGTGATAACAGGGCACGGCTCCGGGCTGCCCGACAGCACGGAGGTGATACTGTTCCAGATGATGGGGCAGGCGGGGACGAGTGTGGCCCGCGATACGGTGATCGGCGGTTCGTTCCGTCTTGTGGTGCCGGTCGACAGCGGGCTTATGAAAACCGGTCTGAGTGTCAATGCGCCGTGCATTCCGTCGATGGACCGCACAATATATCTGCGGCCCGGCGCCAATGTAGAGGTAGAAGCCCCGGACTACTGTATCCACACATGGCCGGTGCGCAGCGATGTGCCCGAGCAGGCCGCCGACGACCGTTTCCTGCTGAACAGCAAGGACCTTTGGGATGCCTACCAGCGACGCGATGTCGAATATGCCCAGGCCATGATGACTGCTGCCGACGCCGCTATCCGCGACTCCGTCAGCAATGCCTACCGCGCGACCGAATACATAGCCGACTCGCTGATGATGGCCGTCGGGCACCGCGACATAGCATTGCTCCGCACACTCCCGGTCGATGCGTCGTGGCTCGGAAAAGCCGAGAGTATCGCCCGCAGTCAGGAATTCTACAAGGACTCCCCCGGCTCCTACACGCAGGCCATGCAATCGCTTTTCAGCCAACTCGACGAAGCTGTCAGGACATCGGAGGCCGGTCAGCGGATAGAGCGGTTGCTCTACCCTCCCAAAACGGTTGAAATCGGCGATACCGTGCCCGACGGAATATTCTACGACATCGACGGCAACACGCACCGGCTGGCCGACTATCGGGGCAAATGGCTGCTCCTCGATTTCTGGAGCCGCGGCTGCTACGCGTGTGTCATGGCACAACCCGAGCTGCACGAATTCGCTCAAAAATATGCCGGTACGGCCGAACTTGTCAGCCTGTCGATCGATACCGACAAGATGTGGCGCGAGGCTACCGAATCGTACAAACTCGAGGGCAACAACTGGAACGAAGGAATGGAAGACCTCGGTCTCTACCGCAACTTCGGAGCCAAGGGCATGCCTACTTTCGTGCTCGTATCGCCCGAAGGCATAGTCAAAGACCAGTTCCTGGGCTACAGCAAAGGCGTTTTCGACCGGATGATACGTTTCCACACATCGCCGAAAGAAAAAATGACCGTTACCGGCAACGACAGCAGGCGCATCGTCACCGCGCCAGATTATACCTCGAATTCCACCAGCTACATTCTCGATATCGAACGCATAGAGCGCACCGATGCCGGTACCACCCTGTCGTTCAGCGTCCGGTACATTCCGGGCTGGTGGATTACTATCGACCCGCAGGCATTTCTGACCACTGACGCTGGCTCGCGGTATAAACTAACCGGCAGCGACGGCATCACACCCGGCGAACACTTCACCGCCGATGCCGACGGCGCCGGCTCCTTCACCCTCACTTTCGAACCCGTGCCCGCGGCAGCCACGACCGTCGATTTCTGCGAAAGTCCCTCCGCCAACTGGCGCATTACCGGAATCCGGATGAAATAGTCCGGAAGTTCGTCGGTGTCAATATTTTTCAATAAATTTAAGGGTGCTTTAGGCCAATAATTGCGACAATATTGCTAATTTTGCATCTAATTATGAGCCACTTCATGCAATGAAGAAAGCACTCTTAAAATTTATTATTACTGTCCGCTAAACTTTTTTAGAATCTAAAAAATTAGGGCTGGCACCTA
>URMS01000044.1 GCA_900548975.1 uncultured Porphyromonadaceae bacterium | reverse complement strand
TTCCCGATTGCGGGTGCAAAGTTACGCCATCTTTTCTCCGCCACCAAATATTTTCATGAAAAAGTTCACGAAAACCCCGATTTTTAACACTTGTTAAGAATCGGGGTCTCAGGTAAAATCGCTTAAACTTTTGAGCAACCGTCATTTAGGCCATACCCGCCAAATCAGCAAAAAAAGCCGATTTTATCAGCGGAGACGGTTATAAGAATTCAGAAGACGATGATCTTTTTCCATCAGACGGTATGCGCACAGGGCACAAACGAGGGCTACAAGGAGCAAAAGCACTCCGCCGGTCCACACAAACGTGGCGCCGGGATAGGCTGTGTAGAGGGTGATGCCGCAGGTGACAATAGAAGTACAGATAAGTATAATGGAGAGAACAGTCACCTTCATCTGACGTTTGAGATTCTTGAACATGAAAATAGAAAGGAAGAGCAACACTGCGATAACAATGTTGAGAACAAGAAGTACCGGAGCTTCGGAGATGAATACCGGGGTAGCTTCCTCGATACCCTCTACAGCCCTCATGGCCCAGGGAGTGCAACAGAACACGCACATGAGCGCTACGGCGATAAGGAGGAGAAGCGATTGCCAACGTTGGATTACCATTTTTGATTATTTAGTTTTAGGGTTAATTATTTCGGATATTACAGTTTGCCCAGGCGGCTGCCGTAGGTGCGGAAAGCTATTATGTCGGGCACGGTGCGCAGGGCACCCGCCTGCTCGATCGAGAGACGATTCATGACAGCGGCAAATGAATCGGCAAAAAGCTCGTCGAACGATTCCTTGCGCGGCGACATCAGGGCTGCAGCGCGGGCATAGGCGTCGAGCGCCTGCGAGATCTCATTTTTCGCCCAGTGCATATGCCCCAGATGCATGAAGTCGGCCGGATCGGCGGAGTTTTCGATAAAATCTGCGAAAGTAGCCTCGGCGGCATCGAAATCGCCATTGAGCACAAGCAGCCATGCAAGCCTCGGTTTTACGGCATCGCCGCCGTCGAGATAGGCTATGTTATAATAGAGTTCAAGCGCGCGCGCGAAATCTCCGGTATGATAGGCCGCCTCGGCATATATGGCGAGGAGTTCGCGGTCGTCGGCGATGGTGCCCTGCAGGGGTTCGAGGAGTTCGATGATGTCATCGTATTTGCCCGTGCGCGACAGCACGGTGGCAATGCGGCGCACCGTCCACATATCGCCTGGCTTGAGTCCGAGCGCGTTGACATAGGCCACTTCGGCCATGTCGAGATTGCCGTCGAGCTCGTGGGCGAAACCCATCTTCTGATAGGGCTGCACATTCTCGGGGTCCTCGGAGGCAATGAAGTGGAACAGCGACGCGGCCTGGCGATAGTGTCGGCGGCGCAGCAGCAACTCGGCTATGGCAGCCACATCCGACGTGCCGTCGGCAAGCAGGGTCTCGACCGGGAACGAACCGAAGAGCGTGTCGATATCGAAGACAGCAGGAAATTCCGACTTGCGGCAGAAGAGCGTGAAGAACCGATACAGATTCTTGATATACCGGCTCATATATGCACGCCGCCCATCGTTGCCGGCCTCGGCAAGGGCGGCCTCGAGCATCTCGCCGTTCATGGCGCGCTGCTGATCGACAAGATTCCTCAGCAGGTTCTCGCGCATGGGCGCCGGAGCCGACGCCAGCGACAGTAGCAGGGCATATTTGTCGCTGTCGCACAGGAAAGGCATCTTGCCGACGGTGTCGGCGAACGCCAGTCCCTCGCCGTCGGTCACATCGGCAAGGGCGCTGTGGCCGGTATAGAACGGCAGGAACCAGTTGGGGATATTGTTGAAGAAGGGGAAAGAGCGCATCTTGCCCAATGTGCCCATATACACGTCGTCGCCCTGATTCTGAGCCTCGATAAATCCTTTGATTTTCTCGAAACCGGAGGCGTCGATGCCGTCGTCCCACTCGCCGTTGCGCATGGCCTCTTCGATTTTTGCCGGATCGTTGCCGAATTTATCGGCCATACGGCGGCCGATGTCCATTACGCCGGGCAGAATGTCGCGCGCCAGATCGTCGGACAGCTCCTTGGTGCCGCACGCACGGAAAAGTTCGGTATACACGTCGGCAAGATCCTGCGGAAAGAAAGCACTGATATGCCCCAGCGACGAATTGAGATGCGACGTATCGCCGTCGTGCACCGTCACCGCCAACACAAGCCAGACGGATGCTATGGCAGACAGCTGATCGGGAGTCTGGGCAACGACATTATTAAGCAGCTGGCGCCGGTCGAGGTCGTCGTAGGCCAGCAGGCCCAGGCCGATGGCACCGAGCCACAGCTCGCGGTCGTGCAGAGGGATATCGCTGTCTTTTAGGATGCTCATCATCAGTTCGACAATCTCGGCGTTCATGGGTGCCTCCACCCACAGACGCATGAAAATGTCGGAGGCAAGCTGTTCGAGCGCGGCGGTGCGCCGGCTGTCGGTGAGCGAGGCCGAGTCGGTGCGGAGGCGTTCGAGTTCGGCCAGATAGTCGCTGACTATGGACTGCAGATTTTCTTCCGGCCTGAGGTCCTGATAGCGCAACTGGGCGGCGTAGAGTGTCTGCTCCTCGCGGGCCACGCGCGCACGCTCTATCTGCGTGCATATGTTGCGGGCGGTCTCCACCATCACCATCAGTTCGGTAGTGATACGCGGCACCATATGCCCCGAGGCAATGTAGCGGAGCATATAGAAATAGCGCTGCTCGAGCTCTTCGATTTCGGCCATGATGGCCGGCGAAGCGCCCTTGGCGGCGAAAAGCCTCAGCATGTCGATCGACGAGCGGATGCTGTCGGGGCCTATCTGCGGCATTATGTCGGAGTATAAATCCTGTCTATTGCTGTTGGTCATATAGTTGGTCTGTCAAACGTTGAGCCAGTCCCGCCGGAAGGAGAGAGACCGGTATTATATAATACTCGCCCGGAGAGCTAAAAGTTGGGATCCGGGTAAAAAAACAGGCAAAATCGCCGTTTATTTCCAATCGGCGCAGGTCGGCGAAAGAAAATCCGTCCTCGCCGGCAGGATAGCCGTCATCATCATCGGAGGGAAAAGTGAAGAATGTGACACTCGCGCTATCGGGCCCGAAGCGCCACGACTGCGGCCGCAGCTTGCGGGCAATTCCAGGCGAAGCCGCCGTCGAAAGCCATGCCAATGCCAATACACCCGGGCACACCACGAAGAGAAACATCAGCCCGACCAGCACGAAGCGCCAGTCGCCGAGCGCCATGGCCGCGACTCCACATGCTGCCAGCGGTATCGCCACAAATGCCACAGCAGCGGGGATACGCCGCCGTATTTCCACGGCGACGTATCTCGCGGCCGGTATGCGTATCTTCGTGGTCTCCAAATCAGTCTTTCTGCGGATGAGCCACCTTCACATCGTCGGGCTTAACGATGCCGTCGCGTATCAGAAGAGGGTCGATGGTCGGATCCTGACCGCGGAAACGGCGGTAGAGTTCGGCCGGATTCTCGGTGCCGCCGCGCATGAGCACGTTGCGGCGGAAATTGTCGGCGGTCTCCTTGTCGAAGATGCCGTGCTGTTTGAAGAAATCGAAAGCGTCGGCGTCGAGCACCTCGGCCCACTTATAGCTGTAGTAGCCGGCGGCATAGCCTCCGGAGAAAATGTGGCTGAACTGGGGCGAAATCATGGTGCCGTCGACATCGGCGGGGAATATGCGCACGCCTTCGACAGCCTGGCGCTCGAAAGCCACAGGATCGTCGACGGGAGCCGTTGCCGTATGCCAGGCCATGTCGAGATAGCCGAAACCGAGCTGGCGCATGCAGGCGTAGGCGGCGCCGTAGCGCGACGATGCCACCAGGCGCTCCACGAGCTCGGCCGGAATAGCCTCGCCGGTCTGATAGTGGCGGGCGAAACCGTCGAGGAATTCTTTCTCGGTCAGATAGTTCTCATTGAACTGCGACGGCAGTTCGACGAAGTCGCGGTACACCGCAGTGCCCGAGAGAGAGGCATATTTGGTATTGGCAAGAAGGCCGTGGAGGGCGTGACCGAACTCGTGCAGGAAGGTCTCGACCTCGTAGGGTGTGAGCAGCGACGGCTTGTCGGCCGAGGGCTTGGTGAAATTCATCACTATCGACACGTGAGGCCGCGAGTTGGAGCCATCGGCAGCCACATACTGGTCCTTGAAGCCTGTCATCCAGGCTCCGGGGCGCTTCGACGCACGCGGGAAGAAGTCGGTGTAGAGCACGCCCACATATTCGCCGTCGGGACCGGTGACATCGAATGTCTTCACATCGGGATGGTAGACCTCGATCTTGTCGTTGGGCACGAAATTGAGTCCATAGAGGCGGGTTGCCAGTCCGAACACGCCCTTGATGGTATTGTCGAGTTCGAAGTAAGGGCGCAGAGCCTCCTCGTCGAAGGAATATTTCTCGGCCTTTAGTTTGTTGGAATAGTAGGAATAATCCCAGGGCATAATCTGCACCGGATGCCCTTCGAGGCGGGTGGCGAACTCGGTCAGCTCGGCCATCTCGGCGGCAAGAGCCGGCTTGTAGGCGTCGCGCAGGCGGTCGAGAAGGTCGTAGACGGCCTCGGGCTTGCCGGCCATCGTGCGCTTGAGCGAATGGTCGGCATAAGTCTTCGAGCCAAGAAGCCCGGCTATCTCACGGCGCACTTCGGCTATGCGCTTGATATTGTCGAGATTAGAGTATTCGCCCTTGGTATTGCGCGAATTATAGAGGCGGTACATGCGCTCGCGCAGGTCGGGGCGTGCCGAATACTTCATAAACGCCATGTACACCGGCTGGTCGAGAGTGAACAGATACTCGCCCTGGCGCCCCTTGGCGGCCGCAGCTTCGGCGGCTGCCGTGACCGAACTTTCGGGCAGCCCGGCCAGATCGTCGGCCGTGAGCCATATCTCGTAGGTATTCATCTCGCGGAGCACGTTCTGCCCGAAAGCAGTGGTGAGGGCCGACAGCTCGGCCGACAGCTCGCGGTATTTCTCGCGGTCGGCGCCCTGAAGATCGGCACCCTGCAGGGCGAAGCTGTCGTAGGCCTTCTGCAGCAGCATCTGGTCCTCATGGTCGATATCGAGGCGCGAACGGTTGTCGTACACATGCTTCACACGCTTCCACAGACCCTCGTTGAGCGTTATGGAGGTGGAATAGTCGCTGAGCTTGCGCGCCGCGTCGGTGGCTACCTCCATCATGGCGTCGTTGCTGTTGGCCGAAAGGAGAGGATAGAACACATTGAGCACGCGGTCGAGCTCGGCTCCCGAGCGCTCGAGCGCAACGATGGTATTTTCGAAATCGGGCTCGGCGGGGTTGGCCACAATGGCGTCGATTTCGGCGCGAGCACACTCAATGCCGCGGTCGATGGCCGGCTGCCACTGGCTGTCGTCGATGAGCGAGAACGGCGGGGTGCCGTGCTCGGTGCCGAAAGGCGTGAAGAAAGGATTTTCTGCCTGCATAGCTATTGAGCTGCTTAGTATTGTAGCGGCGGCTATGGCCGCTCCGGTTTTACAGAACATTTTTTAGAATTATAAGAGAGTGTTTGAAATTGACTTATGTTAAGATTTAGAAAAGATTTCCGAGAATGTTTTGAGATTGAATGAAGGAATTGTGGGGTTTCATAATGACTGAATGAAAGCTCTGAAGAGGCCGGAAAGACCTCTGAAGATTTCATAAAGTTAAATTCAAACACTCTCTTAGGTTTTAAGTGACAAAAATACAAAAACCGTGCCGAAAATCAAAATCCCGTTTTTTTGCTCTCCGTTTCCGGCCCAAACGCACCAAAATCCCTGCGAAAACATTTGGAAAACACAATATTACTGTGTATATTTGCATCATCCACCTTAATCCTCGGCCAATCATGAGATCTTTCTGCTGTATCTTGTTTATTTTTGCCGCTGCGGTTTGCTGCGGCGCTGACAGGCGTGACCTTCCTGTCGTTTACGATGCCTTCAGTGGCGATATTGCCAAATCGGATGTATGGGATGTGACCCGGCTGGGGGTGCGGAGTACCCGCGGGGATGTCGCCGTGATGATAGGCGAGTCGGGCACATATTCTGAATATTTCGGGAATATGGTATTCCATTATCTGCTTAAAGGTGATTCGGTGCTGTATCGCGGTTATACCTGCGGGCGCTTCGAGGGCCTGATAAACGACTATATGACAATCGCATGGAAGCGTCCGTTGGAAGCCGGTACGCGGCTCGCCACGTTTACACAGCGGGGGATGAGAGACAATATACGTATGGAAACTACGACCCGATTCGAGAGCGAGGCCGTAGGACGCGGCCGCTTTGTGCTGTCGGTAGCCGATACTCTGCACAATGTTTTTCTTATCCGGGAAAAGCATAGTGTAAGTGAGTGTTTGGCGGACAGCAGGATTTCGCTTAACGACTATACTCTTGAATTCCACCGGTGGTTCGCCGGAAACGACAGTATTCCGTTTGCCGTTCAGTTCTCATTATCGGGCGATAAGTTCGCCGAGTCGGCACTATATGTTTCGGAATATGCGGTTGCGGCAGAAGAAGACGAGACTCCCGACAACAGCGATATCCGCGCGGTCCTTTCGGGAGCTGTCGTTACACACACCGGGTGGGATATCGAAATCTCCTTTCCCGCAGCATCGGAGAGCGATATAGAAGTCTGGCTTGTCGATTCTTCGGGTCATTCCTATGGGCACGGTCGCCATAGCATAGGCGACACCGGATCCTTGGCACGGGTATCTGTGGCGGGATTGCCCAGAGGTGCATATATGCTTGTAATATCGAGTGTGGAAGAGCCATCAGTTACAGAAAAACGAATGCTGACGTTATGAAAAGATATATTGCCATCCTCTGCCTTGCGATATCTTTCTGCGCCACTGCCCAGGATTTGCTGTCGCCCGTCCGTTCCGACCTCATACCGCCTTCTCCGAAATCTGCTGCGATAATAGAGGCCGAAGTACCCAAACCGTCCGTGCTGACCGGTGCGGCATCTTTCTCGATACCGCTTCATACGGTGGAAGCCGACGGTTTTTCGATGCCGGTAACATTGCAGTATCAAAGCAACGGTGTCAAGGTTTTCGATCAGTCCGCACCGTTGGGACTCGGATGGAGTCTCACACCGGCCATGAGGGCGTCGCGCACTATAATGGGCCGCCCCGACGAGGCATATAAATTCAAAGACTTCGGAGAATTGCTCAGCAGCCAGGAACCATGGTTTATGGCCTTTCAATGTATGGTCAACACCAGTGCTGTGGGAGTTGACACCGACGTCCTCTACGACAGCCAGCACGATATATTCACCTTTGCCATTCCCGGCAAAACCATTACACGTGTTATTGACACGCGGACAAAGCCCTATCAGTTTCTTGGAGTCGATGATAAGGAATACGTAGTAGAGTCCGACGACAATCTTGATGAAATAACAATTACCGGTCCTGACGGAACCGTGTATCTTTTCGGCGGTCCCTATGAATTTCAGACAACAGATGCCATGACATCGGCATTTCGCACCGGCTGGGCCCTGAATAAAATTATTCTTACCACAGGTCGCTCGATAGATCTCCAATGGTGCGATAATCTCGGGCAAGGTCCCCGCATGACCTATATAGGCGGAGCCTCCTATATTGATAACCGGAATTTATACGATTTTTACGGATATGAGAATATCGATGATTTCAAGAACTCATCTCTGGCTTCGGGTGCGCTCTCCTATAGTCTTCCGGATGACAAGATGCTGCTCCCGAAGAGCATTACTTATCCGGGCGGAAAAGTGGAATTCATCTATAAAGGCGGCAACGGCTTTTTTCTGAGTTCTGCCAATATTTCCAACGACGATACCGAGTTGCGTAAAATAGGACTCACCTATAAGCAGACCGGCTATGCCCACTGGGTGCTGTCGGAAGTGGATACCGGCATCGGGTCTCCGTATGTTTTCGATTATTATTCTGTCGGCAGGGGGGTGTGGAATCCTCATGCGCAGGACTGGTGGGGCTATTACAATGCGGTCGAGAACAATACTCTCGAGCCACGACTGTGCATACACGAAAAGTCGCCGCACAAAGAAGACTCCGTGCGATGCTATACTATAAATATCGGCGAGGCAGACCGCAGCATAAATGAGGATGCCATGAAAGCTGATATCCTTAAAAGCATACGCTATCCGACCGGTGCAACCGCCGAATTCGACTACGAGACGCATCATTTCGAAAAGATGCGCAAGGAAAACGACCGGAATATATCGCCTGATTACGATTTCTATCTCGACCACGGCGGAGGCCTCCGTGTGAAGACAGTGACAATGCGCAACGGCGATACCGACACATCGCCCCAGATTATCCGCTACGAGTATCCCCTCGCGAAAGTGCGGGCCGTCCCGTCGGCATCGACTTTTGTCAACGTATCGGGAGCGGCCATGCCCAAAGGGCAGTGGGGTTCGCTGTCGGACCGCGGTCATTGTCCGGTCCGGCTCGTCAGCATCATTCCTGTGTCCGATTACATGCGCTACGACATGGGGGAGACCCCTCTGTGGTACGACCATGTGACCGAGATACACGATGAAGGGAAGGTCGAATATTACTTCAAAGACATAATACCGCAGCCTAACTATTTCAACGACCGTTTCGGCGTACGGACGATCAGCAATCTCTCCAAAGTATTCAGCACCGGCCCGCAGCTCGTGGAAAAAAGTGTGTACAAGGGGTTGCCCGGAAATTATGAGAAGATAGAAAGTGAACGCAGTTCCTATCAGATATCTTATCATGGCGTTGTAAGTTCCACTCATATCAACCGCGAAATGATAATGATGGGAACAAATTCGAAAGTCGAGCCTGATTTTGATGAAGGCCATATAATGAGAGGCGCAGGCCCCTATGGCACCACGCCCGATATACGTACGGATTATCACTATGACAACCAGTTCCCATATTCTGCGACAGGGTATGGAATCGAACGACAGACCGAGCGTCTCGTCGCTACCGAGACGGTGACCTATCACAATGGCGACAGCATGGTCGTGAGAAAAGAAGTGAGCTATGTTCCTGCGACCTCGATAGTGCGGAAAACCACCGAAAGCTGCGGCGACGATATCCGGACGGTTTCATACTCCTACGCTTCCGATGCGGAGGGCACGGTGGCAGCCGGCATGGCTGCCTCCCATATCATCAATGTGCCGCTGAAGGCAGAAAGTTCGCGAGGTGGAGCGACAACATATTCCGAAGCCGAATACATGGCCCTTGGCGGAAATCTCTACCGTCCACGCCGCATCGGTACATGGTACGGTAACTCGACAGACACTGTTTTTTCTCCCGCATATCAGTATCTCGGGCATCGTCTGGTCGGATATACCGATGCCGACGGCGTGTCGTCGGCATATATGTGGGGCTATAATGGCAATCTGCCGGTTGTCAGGATCGACGGCGTGGATTTCGCACGGGCCAAAGAACTACATGGCACAACCGCCACGGCCGGTCATGCCGAGCGGGAGATATACACATCGTCCTCGTGCCGTCTTTACACCAGGGCGTCGTATAAGCCGGGGATAGGAGTGACATCTCTGACCGGCCCGCACGGCACTTTAGAGCGCTACGAATACGACAGCGCCGGGCGCCTCACCAAAACCGACATCGACGGCCACGGCACAGTTTCCACACACGCCTACCGTATAAACCACGACGGCAACAACAGCGTCACATGCGCTCTGTGGCTCGACAGCATAGGCACCGACAAGCATAATACGGCTGTATACTACGATTATCGCGGACGCCAGACCGAATCGAAAGATTTCGGCGGAGGCGCGAATTCCGAAATTATAACCATCTCCGGCCGAAAGGGCTGCACACCTCTGTCGGTATTTTCGCAGTACGATGCCATGGGGCGTCTTTGCCGTACATCCGTTCCATCTTCTTCAATGCCGGCCGATGCGGCTTCATGGACCGACATTGCCTACGAACCGTCGCCACGCGGAGTCCGCACCGCCGAGACCAAGCCGGGCGAAGAATGGAAATCGGCATCGAAGTCGGCAAAGACCACTATAGGCCTAAACAAGGCAACCATGCCGTGGCGATGCGATCGATTCGAGCTTACTGCTGATGGCGGAGTCGAATATAAAGGCATTTGGGCCGCCGGTACACTCCGGATAAAAGAGACCGTCGACGAAGATGGCCACACCATCTGCGAGGCTTCCGATTTCGAGGGCCGGTTGCTCATGCGTCGCGAGGGAATGGGCCGCGAATGGCTTTCCACATATTATATATACGATGCTTTCGGACGTCTTCGCCGCGTGCTCCAACCTATCCTTAGTCTGAAAAGCTACGACGCCGACGATGCCGATCTCGCCGATTTCTCCTTTGAGTACCGCTACGACGGAGCAGGGCGCTGTGTCTACGAACGCACGCCCGGCACTTCGCCCACCCTGCGGAGATATTCCGCTGCCGGCAGGCTCGTAGCCGAACATCTCCCGACCATGAACACCGGCGAATGGCGTATCTTTTATTACGACGCTACAGGCCGCCGGGTGCTCGACGGTCTTGCTACTTTCACCGACGCCTCGCTCAGAGATTTCGTGGAGGGAAGCCATATTGTCTTTTTCAGTCAGCTACATTCTTCCACCTTACGATTCCGCCATCCCGACGGTTTCCCTGAGGGTTTTATACCAATAGCCGCTAATTATTACGATACTTATGGCTATCAGACTCTCGCTGTCCTCAGTACCGGCTTTAAGGCGGTCGACGGATATGCCTCCACATACTCTAACCGTGCTTACGGATTGCTTACGGGCAGTGCTGTAATGGCCGACGACGGAGAGTACCGCTACGAAGAATACTACTACGATAAACTTGGGCGTATGATTCAGAGCCGCTCGCGTGCACCCGAGGGCGAGGTAGTACGAAGCATCCGCCATACCTACACAGGAGCCGTCGAGGCTGAGCGCACCACTGTCGTGAGACCCGATACCACTTTTACTTTCGAGAGCACCACCGAGTACGACATGGGCGAAAGACCATACCGTATGACTTACCGGCTGGACAATGCCTCGGAGACCGTGACTCACACCCGCAACGGAGCGGGGCTGATATCCCGCACATCCTTCGGAACCTACGTAGCCCGCGAATACCAGTACGACATCCACGGATGGCCGGTAATGACGCAGACAAAGCTTCTTAAATTCCCGGTATTTCCGGGCATAAAATCTGTAGGGCAGAACTATTACAGCGACATTGCATCGTCAAAGGCCGCTGTAAGACCGGGTCTGGACCTCATGAGGGTCAGCCACACGGAGAAAGTGCACTACACCGACGCTGCCTATCCGCGATATACCGGCGAGATAGCCGCACGCACACTCACCAACGGCGGACGCTACGACTACCGCTACGACGCGTACGACCGCCTCATCG
>URMS01000043.1 GCA_900548975.1 uncultured Porphyromonadaceae bacterium | reverse complement strand
TTGAATTTCAATTATTTCAAAGTACTCTTATGATTTTTTAGTGGACACTAATGAATAGTGATATATTCTGGAGAAACCTCGACTCCTGCTGCAAGCACACCCGGCAACTCGACGAGCAAGCGCTTGGTCTTTGAGCCACGCACGGTCAGTAATTTCCCTTCATAACCGTCAAGTTTTCCTCCGATAATACGTATGTTCTTGTTATACATTTCCGGCGCCAGCTCCTCCGGCAGATAATATTTTACCGATTCCGATGAATTGACAGCATGGATGAACCGGTCCATGTCGGACTCCCTGACAGTCATTGGTTCACGCCACGTCCCACGCAGGAACCTATATTGCAGTGTCTCTGTTTTCGCTACTATTGGGTCGAGATCCACACGGTTGGAACGGACAAAGAGTAAATCCGGTATAACGGGTATTTCTTCTCTGATTCTTTCGCCCCTCCTTGTGGCAACATGCCATTTCATAGGAGTGAAAATCTCGAATTTCAGATGCTGCAGCATCATGTAAGCGCGGTTCCTCGCGTTGATCCTTTTTAGGTCTCGCATAACAAACCAACGATTTACTTCATCTTGTTGTCCCATCGACCTGATTTTCAGCCGGGAGTATATCCATCAATCCTGCATGAGCAGTCATAATGCTGACTATCATGCAGTTATGTACAGTATTCCCAAAAGTTCGGGCCTTTCGTCCCACTACTGTTTTACACTTCATTTACCAATAATCCGCCTTTCGAAAGGCGAGGAAAAGGCAATGCCGGTTCCATATATTTCGATATTTCTCTTGCTAAGAGAAATAGTCGGGAGTTAATTATTTGATAATTAACATGAACGGAATAGATTACAGAATACCGGAAGCTATATCGCGCATAACATTTGTTATATCATCTCTTATAGATATTCCCGGATTTTCGTCGATTTTGGGTCGTTTCTGTAAAAAAAGTCCTGTTTCTGTCGATTTATCAAATAAAATGAGTATCTTTGCGCCTACTATAATTCTCTTAGCAAGAGAATTAAGGATTTGCAGAACAAATCCTCGTCAGGAATTTCAGTCCATTGACATCTGTCCTGTCACCACCTTTCCATTTATCTTTTAAACTTTGTCGTGGAGTGTCGGAGTAAACACCTCTGCATCGCTTTCAAGTTTACATTTCAAAATAGAAAAGTGATAATTCTCTCTTTAAGAGAAATCCAATAGACAATAGCCGTTGACAACCAAATAATTAGAGATCTTTATGCATAACAAGGCCGTCTATTTGCAAAACTAATTGCGTCCACCCTCTCAATATTCTTATTCTTTTAAAGCGTATTTTTAATTTTTTCGTGCCTTTGCATTTGAAATTTAAAGAGAGAGTTATGGATCTACATAATATTTCAACGAGCTTATCTGCCTCAGCCACACCTTGCGGATTTAGCCCCCGGTTCAAGTATAATGCCGCTTTACAGACTAAATGTTTACATAGCATTCTTTGTCTGTATAACGGCAGTCGGTTGAAGCGCTTATCTCGTCAAAGTACGCTCAAGACGATGGAATTGGCTTTATCAACTGAGGACGTGTCGAGCGACGCCAGATAGATACGCGTGGTACTTTCAGAGTCGTGGCCCATTGCCTCGCTGATGGTTGATACCGGTATATTCTTGCTTTTGGCGATGCTCGCCCATGAATGGCGTGCCACATAGCTCGTCAATGGAATCTCCAGTCCGAGCTGTTCTCCAATCTTTCTCAGTTTGTCGTTTACAAGATGCGCGCTGTTCCGGTACTGAGTCTGGCAGTCTGTACCGTTCGCTTTGAGAATCGGCAGAAGATACGGACTGCTGCCGGTCTCATATTTGTCAATGATTTCCTGCATGGGCTTCTCCCATTTGATAAACAGCTGCTGGTTGGTTTTCTTACGGCGGTAGCTCAGTATCCCCCGCTGCAGATCCTTCTTCTTCAGGAAAACCATGTCGATGAATGACATACCACGGGTATAGAACGAGAACACGAACAGGTCGCGGGCAAAATCAAGCTGCGGCGACAGGCTAAGGTCGAGATCCTTGATTTCCTTGATTGTTTTGGCAGAAAGAGCACGTTTCACCGTCTTGTCTATCCCGGTATACACATGTCTGAACGGGAATCTCTGCACGGTGATATCTTTCTCGACAGCCCTGTTGTAGATGGCTCGGAGGTTGCGCATATAGAACGAGATGGTGTTCTTGCAGACACCGCTCTCTTTCAGCCAGTGCTCGTATTCCAGCATGAGACCGGAATCCATGTTGTCAATCGGTACATCATCCTTACCCCTGAACCGCTTGAAACTGTTTATGGCCGTAGTGTATTTGGCGGCGGTCTGGTTTTTGCCTATCTGCGTCAGACGGCTTATAAGATCTATGGCAAACGAGATGAAGCATCCGTCATCGTCAAGTGCGTTGTATAGTTCGACAACCTTATTCGTATTATATGGAATTCCCGTCTTCTCAAGACGGGATATTATTCCAGACAGCCGTGAGATATTTGCAGTCAGCACCTCGCGTAACGATGACAGAAATCTGTTTCGACCGGTATCACAATCGGTCGGTATGACGATTTTTGACTCTGTGGCGTTCCATTCGTATGGAAACAGCTTGTAGCCGGTATAAATTTGCCGGGTCACACGGTTATGTATGACCTGATAGAAGAGCGTCCCTGCATTCTCCGGATGTGATGCTGCCCTGAATTTGATTTTTACTGTAGCCATATATTATTATAATTATTGGTTTATCTGCCGTTTAGTTTAATTGCCTTGGTGTGTCTGCTGAGGTTAGTGAGGGGGAAAATTGGGGTTAAAAAAGGTTAAAACGATATTGGGGGCCGTGGCTATTTTTCTTGTTGGTTTTGTTATAAATGAAACGTTTCAAAATGCTATGAGAGAAAAATCATCACTTAATCTGCTCCGCTGGCTCGGTGTGATAGGTCTTGTGCTTTGGGCGGCTTGTCCGCGGGCATGGGGTAAAGATGCCCGCTATCTGGAGCATACGCTTCCCGCTTCGTGGCAGACCACCGACAGCGGGGCCTTCCTTACCGATGCCGACAATGCCCGCTGGTGGAGCGGATTCGGCGATCCTTTGCTCGACAGCCTTATCGCCCTGGGCCGCAGCGGTAACTACGATGTGGCCACGGCCATGAAACGCATCGAGGTGGCACGTCATCAGGTCGGCGAGGCCCGGAGCGCATACTTCCCGCAATTCGGACTGACAGCCGGATGGAGCCGTGAGCGAATATCGGGTGCGACAACTTCCGAGGCTGTGCCCGCAACGGTATCGTCGGCATTCGACGGCGCCGTCAACATGAGTTGGGAAATCGATGTGTTCGGCAAAATAACGGCACAGGTGCGTCAGGCCAAAGTTCAGGTAAAAGTATCGGCCGCCGAGGCTGCCGGCGTCGAGCTGAGCATCGATGCGGAGATTGCCTCGACATATATCGGACTTCTTGTGGAGCGAGGCCAGCTCGCCGTGGCCCGTGAGCACTCCCAGAGCCAGTTGCGCATCCTCGATATGACTAAAACACGCCATGAGACAGGCCTCGCATCCAAGCTCGATGTGGCCCAGGCTTCGACCCTCTATTATTCTACAATCGCACAAATACCGCTGTTGGAAGCATCGATCGATGCTTCCGTCAATGCTTTGGCCGTGCTTCTGGGCGTCACCCGCGAGGAGTTGCCCGCAGGAGTATCGTCGGCCGCCACTCTTCCGGCCGCACTGCCTCCGGTGGGTGTCGGCGCGCCCGGCGATCTGCTGCGGCGCCGTCCCGATGTGGTGCAGGCCGAACGCGGCATCGAATCTGCCGCTGCCGCGCTGGGTATAGCCCGCAAGGAGTATCTGCCGTCTCTCTCTGTCTCGGCATCGGCCGGCACGCAGGCTCACAGTGTCGGCGATCTTTTCTCGCGCCGCAGTTTTACATATACCATCGCTCCGACACTGTCATGGACCATCTTCGACGGTCTGGCGCGGCGCTATAAGGCCGCCGAGGCCAAAGAGCAGATGGAAATACAGATCGACAATTACAATCTGACGGTTCTAACCGCCGTCGAGGAAGTGCGCGATGCCGCGCGACGCTACACCTGCACGCTCGAATATATCGATACCGTGGGCAAGGTCGTGGACAGCTCTGCCGAGGAAGTGAAACTGTCGGTCGATCTGTATAAAGAAGGCCTCACGGCATTTTCCAACGTTGTCGACGCCATGCTCAACTATCTGAGCTACCAGAATACACTGGTGTCGGCACGCGGTCAGGCTATAGATTCATTAATAACCCTTTATAAAGCACTCGGCGGCGGCTGGTCGGCCGATATACAAAGCCAATATGAATAAATCTGTTTTTTATCTGTTAATGCCGTTTGTTCCCGCGCTGATACAGTCGTGTCATAAAAGCGAGAGCAAGGCTCCGGCCGAAGCGCCCGAGATTGATGTTGCCGTAGTAAAAACCGACTCTGTGGTGCTCCATAATACATATCCCGGTACGCTTGTTGCCAAAAGAGAAGTCGACCTTGTGGCTCGTGTCAACGGCTATCTCCTCACTCAGAACTACAATCCGGGCGATTTCGTCAAAGAGGGTACCGTGCTCTTCACCATCGAAGACCGCAACTATCGCGATGCCGTGGCTCAGGCTGAGGCGGCACTCAGCACCGCCAAAGCGACCTACAACTATTCTTCGAGCCGCTACGAGGCCATGAAGCGTGCCCTTGAAAGCGATGCCGTGAGCAAGATGGAGGTCGAGCAGGCCAAGAGCGCCACCGAAGAGGCGGCAGCTTCTATCAAAACCGCCGAGGCCGCTCTCCAGACAGCCCGCACTCAGCTGTCGTACTGCACGGTCCGCGCGCCTTTCGACGGTCACGTTACTCTTGCCGCACACGATGTGGGTTCGTTTGTCGGTGGCGAAGGATCGCCGGTGGCGCTTGCAAAGATATATCACGACAAGACAATGTATGTCGACTTCTCCATCGAAGATGCCGACGCTCTGGCAAATATCAAGGCCCGTGTCGCCGAAAATCCGGCCTTGTTCGACAGTATCAAGGTGGTGTTCAGCGAGCCTCTGAAGCATGAGTACACAGCCAAGCTGGACTATATGGCCCCGCGTATCGACACCTCGACAGGAACCATGAAACTTCAGGGCCGAATCGACAACCCCTACAACGAACTGCGCAGCGGCATGTATGCCACCGTATATCTGCCTTCCGGCACCGATGCCCGGGCACTCCTGGTGAATGGAGCCGCCATAGCCACCGATCAGCTCGGCGACTACATCTATGTGGTGAACGATTCGAACAAAGTGGTATACACACCCGTGAAGACCGGCGAGACAGTCGCCGACACTCTCCGCATCGTCACTTCGGGCATAAAGGCCGGCGACAGATATGTCACCAAGGCCCTCCTGAAAGTGCGCGAGGGCATGACAGTGCGTCCGAAAATTAATAATTGAGAATTAATAATTGAACGATTATTAGTCTCTGCAAAAAATAATTCCACATCTTTAATTCTTAATTATTAATTGACAAGATGTTCAGTAAGTTTTTTATCGACCGGCCGATATTTGCCACCGTAATAGCGGTGCTTATGGTGCTTGCAGGGCTTCTGACCGTGAAGTCGCTGCCGGTGGCACAGTATCCCGACATCACCCCTCCGACAGTCTTTGTCAGCGCCTCCTACCCCGGTGCCGACGCAAAAACAATATCAGAGACCATCGGTGTGCCTATCGAGCAGCAGGTCAACGGCGTGGAAGGCATGATGTATATGAGCTCGTCGAGTTCCGACGGCAATTATTCACTCGAGATAACCTTCGAGAACGGCACCGACCTCGATATGGCTACCGTCAAGGTGCAGAATCGTGTGTCGCTTGCCGAGCCGCAGCTCCCGTCGGCGGTCAAGCAGCAGGGCGTGTCGGTGATGTCGCGCTCGTCCAATATCATTCTCTTTGTGGCTCTGGAGACCGACCGCCCCGAAACCTACGACGGCCTCTATCTTACCAACTATGCCCAGCTCAACATTGTCGACGCTCTCTCCCGTATCGACGGAGTAGGGCAGGTGGAGGCTTTCGGCTCGGGCGAATACAGTATGCGCGTGTGGCTCGACCCCGAGAAGATGCGTGTGCGCGGTATATCGTCGAGCGATGTCATGGAGGCTATCACAAGCCAGAACATGGAAGTGTCGGCAGGTTCGGTCGGTGCGCCGCCCGATGCCTCGGGCCAGCAGTTTGAGTTCACTCTTACGGCGCAGGGGTGTCTGGCGAGTGCCTCGGAGTTCGGCAACATCGTGGTCCGTGCCAACCCCGACGGCTCTATGCTGCGTCTGCGCGACATCGGCACCGTCGAACTCGGCAGCAACTCCTATTCCATGATTTCGCATGTGTCGGGCGAAAGTGCCGGCCTCATCGGCGTATATCAGCTCCCGGGCTCGAACGCTCTCGCGGTGGCAAATGCCGTCGAGGACAAACTCGACGAACTCCAGCAGTATTTCCCCGAACATGTGAATTACCGCATTATTCTTAATACCACCGATTTCGTCACCGCATCCATCGACGAGGTGATAGTCACCTTCATCGAGACCACTCTCATCGTCATGCTGGTGATAATGCTTTTCCTGCAGAACTGGCGTGCGGTTGTTATCCCCATGCTTACCGTGCCGGTATCGCTCATCGCCACTTTTGCAGTGATGAAACTTATGGGTTTCACACTCAATACACTAACCCTTTTCGGTCTGGTGCTTGCCATCGCCATTGTGGTCGACGATGCCATAGTTGTGGTCGAGGACTGTTCGCGAATCCTCGACCAGGGGAAGCTCACGCCACGGCAGGCCGCCCGGCAGGCCATGGACGAGCTTCAGGGTCCTGTGGTCGGCGAGGTCCTCGTGCTTCTGTCGGTATTCATCCCTACGGCATTCATATCGGGTATCACCGGTCAGCTCTACAAGCAGTTCGCACTTACCATAGCGGTGTCGACGGCGTTCTCGGGTTTCAATGCCCTCACGTTCACACCGGCCATGTGCGCGCTTTTCCTCAAGCCCAATACCGGTAAACCGAAATTCATAGTATTCCGCTGGTTCAATGCCGCATACGACAAGGTCCGCGGCGGCTATACCGGTCTTGTAGGCCATATGCTGCGCCGGCCTGTCCTCGCCCTGATAGTGTTCATAGCTATCTGTGGCGCCGCATTCTGGGGATTCCTCCGCTGGCCGACAAGCTACGTACCCGAAGAAGATATGGGCTATTTCATGACTTCCGTGCAGCTGCCTACCGGTGCTTCGCTCAACCGCACCGACAGTATCATGAACTCGCTTAGCGCCGAACTCAAACAACTGCCGCAGGTGAAGGACGTGATATCCGTCGCCGGACAGTCGTTCCTTGCCGGAGGCGCGTCGAGCAATCTCGGCTCCATGTTCGTGGTGCTCAAGCCATGGAAAGACCGCAAGGGCAAGGAAAACAGCGTGGAGGCTGTCATGGCGCGTGCCGAGGAAATTGGGGCTGCTTGTCAGGAAGCAATCGTATTCTCTGTCAATCCGCCGGCAATACCCGGCCTGGGTATGTCGGGTGGCCTTCAGATGCAGATTCTCGATATCAATAATCTCGGACCTAAGGAACTTGCGCAGGTTGTCGGCGAGATCCAGCAGGCTGTTGCTGACTATCCTGAAATAGAGAAAGTGACCACCCTGTATCAGGGCGAAGTGCCACAGTATTCCGTGAAAATCGACCGCGACAGGGTGAAGATGCACGGTCTTACACTCGAAAGTGTATACTCGGCCTTGTCGTCGTTTATGGGTACCGATTATGTAAACGATTTCGTGAAGTTAGGCCGCACCTACGAGGTCCTTGTCAGCGGCCGCGAGGAAGCCCGCAACCATGCGAAGGACGTGCTGTCGCTAAGTGTGCGCAATTCGCTCGGCGACATGGTGCCATTCGGTGCTTTCGCCACCGTGGAGCCTGTCATGGGTCAGGCTATGGTCAGCCGCTACAACATGTATACCACAGCCTCGGTGACGGCTTCGGTAGCCCCGCACGTAAGCTCGTCGCAGGGCATCCGCGCAATGGAGGAAATAATGAGCGACCGCATAGGTCCGTCGTTCTCTTATGCATGGACCGGCGAGGCCCTGCAGGAAACCGAATCGGGCACTACCATCAGCACGACTCTTATTTTCGCTATTATCATCACCATTCTGGTGCTTGCGGCCCAGTATGAATCGTGGACCGACCCTGTGGCCGTTGTCATAACCACACCGACGGCAATTCTTGGCGCGGTACTCGGATGTATGTTCATGCGCGAAAGCATAAGCATCTACACCCAGATCGGCATAATACTGCTGTTGGGCATGGCGGCGAAAAATGCCATTCTTATCGTGGAGTATGCCATGGACTTCCGGAAGCAGGGCCAGCCCATACGCAAGGCTGCTCTCGATGCCGGCGATATCCGCCTAAGGCCTATTCTTATGACGGCGCTGGCCTTCGTATTCGGTGTGATGCCTATGATGTTCGCCACCGGCGCCGGTGCGGCAAGCCGTATTTCGCTGGGTTGCGCAGTGGTCGTGGGTATGGCCGTGAACGCCGTCCTCGGTACTCTCTTTGTGCCAAACTTCTGGGAACTGCTCCAGAATTTCCAGGAAAAATATCTCTCGAAAGTATTCGGCTCTACGCCGGACGACACTCCGCCCGCACCTCCCTCGAATACCGGTAACGGAGATCAGCAGATCTGAAATCTCACTATAGCCCGTCGGAATCTACCACAGAATCCGGCGGGCTACTTTTTTGGCCATATCCGTTACATAAGCACGACGGTTTTATGCCTATATTTGCCACTGTTAACCTTACTCAAGACTATGAATTATATACATGTGTTGGCAAGCGCCGCACTCTGCATGTCGGCCGTGTGCGCTGTGGCCGAAACTCCGATAGCCAATGCCTACGGGCGCGACACCTACTCGCTCAACGGCGAATGGCATGCCATAATCGATCCCTACGAACGCGGCCGGTGGGATATGTGGAAAAACCGCAAGCCGCAAAACAATAATGAATTTCGTGAATTTTCTTTCGACGAGGGCCTGACTCTTAATGTGCCCGGCGACTTCAATTCGCAGATGCCCGAACTGAAATACTATGAGGGCACTGTGTGGTATGGTCGCTATTTCGACATCCCCGCACCTGCCGAAGGCGAAAAGTTGTATCTGTATTTCGCCGGGGCTTCCTATGCGACCGATGTATTTCTCAATGCCGAACCGATAGGGCGCCATGAGGGCGGTTTCACTCCGTTCCAGTTCGACATTACCGACAAGGTGCGCGACAAAGACAATTTTATAGCCGTGGCCGTGAACAATGCCCGTCACCCCGACGCCATTCCGGCCATGAATTTCGACTGGTGGAACTACGGCGGTATCACACGCGACGTCTTCATCGTCAGAGTTCCCGAAAAACATATAAAAGACTACTACATACGGCTCGATAAAAATGATCCGGAGCTGATACACGCCGACATAGTACTTTCGGAAAAACAGAGCGGCGAGACCGTATCGCTTCAGATTCCCGAACTCAAAGTCGCACGGTCGGTGACTACAGACAGTCTCGGGAAAGCCTCGCTGTCTTTTCCTGCAAAAAAACTACGTCGCTGGGATGTCGGCGACCCCAAGCTCTACGATGTTACGCTCATCTGCGGCTCCGACACCGTATCGGAGCAGATCGGATTCCGCAATATCGCTACGCGCGGTCGTGAGATTCTGCTCAATGGTAAGCCAATATTCCTCTGTGGTGTAAGTTTCCATGAGGAAATACCGCAGCGCAAAGGTCGCGCCTATTCCGAAACCGATGCCGCAATGCTCTTGAACGAGGCGAAGGCTCTCGGTGTCAATTTTGTGCGTCTGGCGCACTATCCTCAGAACGAGCACACCGTCCGTCTTGCCGAGAAAATGGGTATTCTGCTTTGGGAGGAGATTCCAATATGGCAGAACATAGCGTTTGACAATGATTCCACTCTTGCACATGCCAAGTCGATGATGGCCGACATGGTAAACCGCGACAAAAACCGCGCAGCTGTAGTTTTCTGGGGCATATCCAACGAGACGCGTCCCTCCGAAGCCCGCAATCATTTTCTGGCTTCGCTCCGAGATACCGCTCTGTCGATCGACGACAGCCGCCTCATTAGCGCAGCCTTCGACAACTCGCGGTGGAACAGCGACTCGAACTGCTACGAAATAACCGACGATCCGGCGCTCGATTATGTCGATGTGGTCGGGGTGAACAAATATGTCGGCTGGTACGATAACTGGCGTGTCGCTCCCGAAAATACCGGCTGGAATGTAGCCGCGGACAAACCGCTGATATTCTCTGAATTCGGAGGCGAGGCCCAGTATGGACGCTTCGGTAACCGGGAGGCAAAATGGTCGTGGAGCGAAGACTTTCAGGCCGATCTTTACCGCAAGAACCTGAAGATGTTCGCCGGTATTCCTAATCTTGCGGGAGTATGCCCGTGGATACTTTTCGACTTCCGGTCGCCGACACGTTTCTCGCCGATGCAAGGCCTCGAATTCAACCGCAAAGGCCTTGTGTCCGACCGGGGCGAGCGCAAAAAAGCGTGGTATATAATGCGCGACTTCTATTCATCGAAAAAAGACACTCATAAGACTAAATAAAAATCTTTTCAGAGCTTACTCTAAACCTTTGCGTTTTTTGTTTATCTAATAAATAAAAAGAACGCTTATGAAAAGATTATTCCTATATGTAGCTATCCTGCTTTTGAGCGGCGCTCTTCTCTGTCCGGTGGCAGAAGCCCGCGGACGCAATGACCGCGGACGCGAACAGCCCCAGCGCTCGCAGCCTCAGTCGCGGCCCGGCAACAACGGCCGTCCTTCGCACGGCAACGGCGGTCAGCAGCACAACAACCGTCCGGCACCGCAGCAACGTCCCGGTAACGGCCATCACGGCCAGGAACGTCCAGGCAACAATCGCCCCGGGAATACTCGTCCGGGTAACCAGCGTCCCGACAACAATCGTCCGAATAATCCCCGTCCCGATAATTATCGACCCGGCAACATCGGTCCTTCTTTCGGTCACGGGCCCGGCGCCGGCCATCACGTGCCTCAGCACCGACCCGATTATCGTCCGCCGCGGCCGCCTCAGGTGCATCATCATCACGGCTACAACCGTCCTATGCCTCCGCACCACGGATGGTTCCGTCCGGTGCCTCCTCCCCGCTGGCACGCCCCGCATAACTGGCGTCCTTTCAGCACCATTTTGG
Source organism: uncultured Porphyromonadaceae bacterium (assembly GCA_900548975.1). GTDB lineage: Bacteria > Bacteroidota > Bacteroidia > Bacteroidales > Muribaculaceae > CAG-873. Next base: position 618 of record URMS01000043.1, on the reverse strand, counting down.
GAATCGCCCTCGGTACTACGGTCAATCTGTCGGTCAATGCGCTCATAAACAGCGGTTATACCGTCAATGCGTACAACAACAATACCGTGTTTGTGAACAATGTGCCCATGCTCAACCTCATGTGGCCCGACGCGCTCCTTTTCTATAACGATATGGGCGGTCTGTGCGGATCGAGGTTCATGTACACGACAGGATATTACGATACCAGCCGCTACAACACTGTGTACGGATCGCTCGTCAGAGCCTATGGACCTCCCGTAAGTCTGCAGAACACAGCTGCCGGAATGGAAGCTACATGGTGGGGTACAGGCAACCAGTTTATCAGGCTGTCGTTCGTATCTCAGTCCAATGGTTACAGTGCGCCAAACTATCTCACCACCCTCAGTTTCGGCAACTGAAAAAAAATAACGGAAGAAACAAGTCAGGAGTTGCAGCGGCATCGCGCTCTGCAACTCCTGACGTCTAATTACTAACTTGTAACTTCTAACTTGTAACTCTATCAGGCATACATGTTCACAATAGCCTCGTAAAGCTCCTGCTTGCCGGATGTTACGGCGGGTTCGGGCTGGGTCTTTGCGTATTCCACAAGCTGCTCGAGGGTCATGTTGCCGTCTTCGA
>URMS01000042.1 GCA_900548975.1 uncultured Porphyromonadaceae bacterium | reverse complement strand
AGATTTTGTGTATAAAAATAGAGACTGCCTAACTTTGGTTGTTAGACAGCCTCTTTTTTGCGCCGTTTTTTGTGCGTTTGCCAAGAAAATAATCAGGGAAAAGATTGGGAGTGACGGCGGAATTTAGTAATTTTGCGCGATTTTAGGCTTATTATGCTCTAACCGCACGTTTTCAATGGCGCACAATAAAACAACCCGACGAATATCCACCCTCGGCTCACGCTTTACCTCTATGATAAGTGTGTGCCTGGTATTGCTTTTGCTCGGCATAGGTGCCATGGCCGGGCTCGTCGGCAAAGGCATTGCCGGCGAAGTGCGCCGAAATGTCGGTTTTGTGGTAAAACTCGAGCGCGAATGCTCGCCCGAGAATATAAGCCTCATCGGCTCGGCCCTCGCACACCATCCGGCCATTACAACGGCCGATTTCATCAGCGCCGACTCCATCCTTGCCGAGGAAAGCCGCTATCTGGGCGAAAACCTGTCGGCCGATATCGACGAAAACCCATTCTTTCCCGAATTCAACGTGCGGCTCGACGCCGGCGCCACCTCTCCCGACAGCGTCAGCGCCATAACGGCATTTTTCGAGACCATGGACGGCGTCGAGGAGATAGTAAGCGAAAATGCCGTGATCGAAGGTGTGGACCGCGCCCTGCAACGCATAGGCACATTCTCGCTCATCGGAGCGGCGGTACTGCTTCTGGTAGCCATAGCGCTTATCAACAACACGGTAAGCCTGTCGATCTACAGCCGGCGCAACACCATACACACCATGAAGCTCGTAGGCGCCACACGCGGTTTCATCCGGGCGCCGTTTGTGCGTGCGGCGGCTGTCAACGGCCTCATCGCAGGCGTCATAGCCTCGGGTATACTCGCCTTTGTGAGGATATACGCCGCTACTTTCGACCCTATAGTCAGCACATCGCTTCCGTGGGTGGTAATGGCGCTGCTCTTCGCGGGGCTGCTCGTCACCGGCACCGCCCTCTGCGCCCTCACGGCCGCTTTTGCAATTAACCGACATCTCAATTCTTCGTACGAAGACCTTTTCCTAAAATAAGATGAACTATAACACAACCTCCGAAACCTCGTCCAAAGACATCGTCGGACGCGAGCACATGCCGTTGCAGAAAGCCAACTTCATGGCTATGGCAGCTGCCGGAGTACTCATCGTACTCGGTTTCGTCCTCATGCTCGGCGGTAGTTCGACCGTCGACAGTTTCAACCCAGACATCTTCAGCACCCGCCGCATTGTGGTCGGTCCGTGCATTGCCTTCATAGGTTTTGTGGCCATGGCCGCAGCGATAATCATCGACCCCAAGCGCATATCGCCCAAAAGCAAGCGCTGATTCCCCTCACGTTACACGCACTTTAAAAATATAGCGAATTGGATATTTTAGACGCTCTCATACTCGGCATCGTACAGGGACTCGCCGAGTATCTCCCTATCAGTTCTTCGGGACATCTTGAAATCTTCCGCGAGGTACTCGGCCTCAAACTCGACGGTGCCGAAAGCCTTCAGTTCGACGTAATGCTCCATGTGGCCACCGTGCTCAGCACCATTGTCATACTGTGGCGCGAATTCTGGCCGCTCTGCCGTTCGTTCTTCACGTTCCGCCGCGACGCCGAATTTTTCTACGTATGCAAAATCCTCGTATCCTGCATTCCCATCGCCATAGTCGGCGTTTGCTTTAAAGACACCATCGAGACATTCTTCGGCCAGGAACTCACCCTCGTAGGCGTTTGCCTGTGCGTTACGGCCCTGCTGCTCTCGTTCTCATACTTCACCCGCACTCTGCCTCAGACACGCGGCATTCTCGCACCCGGCTCACAGCCCCGCGACATCACATTTGTCGACGCTTTCGTCATTGGCTGCGCACAGGCAGTGGCAGTGCTTCCGGGTCTTTCGCGTTCGGGCACTACTATCGCTACCGGCATCCTCATCGGCGACAAGCGCGAGCAGGTGGCCCAGTTCTCGTTCCTGATGGTGATTATCCCCATCCTGGGCGAGGCGCTTCTCGACATCAAGGACATGTTCGGCGTTGAGGCCATCGATGCGGCCGCCGGCGTATCCACTCCCGAAGTCGGCATCGGAGCCATGCTCACCGGCTTCCTGGCCTCGTTCATAGTAGGATGTCTGGCCTGCAAATGGATGCTCAACCTCGTGAAGAAAGGCAAGCTTGTATGGTTCGCCGTATACTGCCTCATCGTGGGTATAATCTGCATACTGAAGGGTGTCAATGTTTTCTAAGCCGATGGATTTCATAGGCGGCGAGGTGCTTTGCATCGACAAGCCGCTCGGCTGGACATCGTTCGATGCCGTGAAGCGTCTGCGCGGCGCCCTGTCGCGTCGCCTTGGCCTGAAGAAAATTAAGGTAGGCCATGCAGGCACCCTCGACCCCCTCGCCACCGGCGTGATGATAATATGCACCGGGCGCGCCACCAAGCGCATCGACGAGCTGCAGGCCGGAGTCAAGGAATATGTGGCCACACTCGCCCTGGGCGCCACTACGCCGTCGTTCGACCTCGAAACCGAAATCGACGCTACCTATCCCACCGACCATATCACCGAAGAGCTTGTGCGCGAAGTGCTCGGCCGATTCACCGGAGCCATCGAGCAGATTCCGCCGGCCTACAGCGCGTGCAAAGTCGACGGACACCGGGCCTACGACCTCGCCCGCAAAGGACGTCAGGTCGAACTCAAACCCAAAACTCTCGTCATCGACGAAATCGAGTTGCTGGATTACAGCCCGCAGAGCATCACCATATGCACCGTATGCAGCAAGGGCACATACATCCGTGCGTTGGCCCGCGACATCGGCCAAGCCCTCGGCAGCGGCGCACATCTTACAGCGCTGCGGCGCACACGTGTGGGCGATATCCGCATCGGCGACTGTCTCAGCGTGGCCGATGCCGCCAACCTCATCCGCGAGGCCGAACTGGTGCCTCAACCCGAACAATTAGCATAACATTCCGACATATATAAAGCACGAAAATGAAACTTTCGCAGTTTAAATTTCATCTTCCCGACAAGCTGATAGCCGAACATCCCGTTGCCGAGCGCGACGAATGCCGCCTCATGGTGGTAAACCGCAAGACAGGCGAAATATCGCACCATATTTTCAAAGACATCATAGACTACTTCGACGACGGCGACGTGATGGTGTTCAACAACACCCAGGTCTTCCCCGCCCTGCTCTACGGCAACAAGGAGAAGACCGGCGCAAGGATAGAAGTATTCCTGCTCCGCGAGCTCAACGCCGAGAACAAGCTGTGGGACGTGCTGGTAGAACCGGCCCGCAAGATACGTATCGGAAACAAACTCTATTTCGGCGACGACGAATCGATGGTTGCCGAAGTTATCGACAATACCACTTCGCGCGGTCGCACTCTGCGCTTCCTCTACGACGGCCCCCACGACGAGTTCAAGAAAGCGCTCTTCGCACTTGGCTCGACTCCTCTGCCTCCATATATCAAGCGCGAGCCCGAGGAAGCCGACGCTGTCGACTATCAGTGCATCTTCGCCGAGAAAGAAGGCGCCGTGGTAGCGCCCGCCGCCGGCCTGCACTTCTCGCGCAGTCTCCTCACACGTCTGCAGATAAAAGGCATCAAGAAAGCTTTCATTACCATACACAGCGGACTGGGAGCATTCCGCGAAATCGACGTGGAGGACCTCACCAAGCACCGCATGGACTCGGAAGAAATGTATGCCACCCAGGAACTCGTCGACACCGTCAATGCCGCAAAAGACAAAGACCACCGCGTATGCGCCATCGGCACCTCGGTGCTCCGCGCCATCGCCACAGCCGACAGCATGGGCGGACACATGAAGACCTACGAAGGCTGGACTAACAAATTCATATTCCCGCCCTACGATTTCTCGGTGGCCGACGCTCTCGTCACCAACTTCCACATGCCCTACTCCACCATGCTGATGATGGTGGCTGCATTCGGTGGCTACGAACTCGTAATGAAAGCCTACAAAGAAGCCGTCGACGAAGGCTACCGCTTCGGCTGCTACGGCGACGCAATGCTTATTATTTAGGCTGACGGGCTGATAAGCTGACAGGCTGATAAGCTATATTTGCAGCGGGGATGCTAATTTCTCCGCTGCATTTTTTCGTCATGCAGCGCCTTCAGAAGAAGAGCCTGGAACTGCTGCGGCTTGAGCCCCCACCGCGGAGACAGAAGCAGCTCCGGCGGCGCCTGCGACACGAAACGGTCGATGGCAATGTCGGGCCGGAGACAGCCTACCAGACGGGCACACAGCGCCGCGTATTCCTCCGCAGTAAACGACAGGATGCTGAGCGTATTGGCAATCGACGCCAGTCGCGTACCTTTAAGAATCTGCAACTGATGAAATTTAACCGTACTGACTGGCAGTTCGCTCACCCGGCGCACGGTCTCGGCCATCATGGCCTCGTCCTCGCCCGGAAGTCCGAGAATGAGATGCAGCCCCACAGGTATGCCCCTTGATGCGGTCCGTTCGACGGCATCGACGGTCTGAGCCCATGTGTGACAGCGGTTTATGGTGCGCAATGTGGCGTCGTGACTGCTTTCGGCACCAAATTCCATAAATACCTTCGCCCCGAGTGCCGCAATTCCGTCCAAAAGAGAATCGGGCATACAGTCGGGCCTCGTTCCAATGACCACACCCGCCACATCGGGCTGGGTAAGGGCCTCGCGATAAAGCGCAAGAAGTGTATCGGCCGGAGCATACGTGCTCGTATAGCTCTGAAAATAGGCAAGATACTTCATCTGCGGATATTTACGCCCGAAAAAGGCCTTTCCGCGCGCTATCTGCACGGCTACCGGCTCGGCGCGCTTGTCGCCGTCGGGGCTGAAGGCTGCATTGTTGCAGTATATGCACCCTCCGCGGCCAAGCGATCCGTCGCGGTTGGGACATGTGAAGCCCGCATCGACAGGCAGCTTCTGAATTTTGCCTTCGAAATAGCCGGCAAGAAAATCGGAATACTCCCGGTAATAAGGATTCATCAGAAGCGGGCGCTGCGGTTGAGCAGCATGGCGTCGAAAATAACCATGGCGGCCATAGCCTCGACTATAGGCAGCGCGCGGAACACCACACACGGATCATGGCGTCCTGTGGCCGCGAAATCGACCTCGCGTCCATGAGTATCGACCGTACGCAGTGTCGACGATATGGTAGGCACCGGCTTGAAGGCGACACGGAAAACTATATCCTCGCCATTCGATATACCGCCCTGGATTCCGCCCGAGTGGTTCGTATGCGTGTGTACGCCGCCGTCGTCGCCGATACAGAATTCGTCGGCCGCAGCGCTGCCGCGCATCGATGCAGCGGCAAAACCGTCGCCGTACTCGAATCCTTTCACCGCATTGATGCTCATCATAGCGTGTGCAAGCATGGCCTGCAGCTTACCGCCCAAGGGCTCGCCAAGACCGGCCGGAGTTCCCGAGACAGTACACGACACAACGCCGCCCAGGCTGTCGCCTGCGGCTTTGGCAGCGGCTATAGCGGCTTCCATTTCGGTGAGAGAGCCATGCACGCCGCCGACAGAAACGACCTCGGAGTAAATGGATATGCCCAGCGTCTCGAGCGCCTGACGGGCTATGGCTCCGGCCACGACAAACGATGCGGTCGCACGTGCCGACGCGCGACCGCCCCCGCGCACCTCGCGGATACCGTATTTGGCATCGTAGGTGTAGTCGGCATGATTCGGCCTGTAGATTTCGGCCATGCGGCTATAGTCGGAAGGCCGCTGGTCCGTATTCCTGATAATGAAACCGACCGGCGTGCCCAGTGTGACACCGTCGAGAAAGCCGGAGAGGAATTCAACACGGTCTGCCTCGTTGCGCGCCGTTGTAAGGACCGACTGCCCGGGCCGACGGCGGTCGAGCTGCGCCTGCACGGCGTCGAAGTCCACATGCATGCCGGCCGGAACGCCGTCGATAACACCTCCGATGGCCGGGCCGTGGCTTTCGCCGAACGATGTGAGCCTGTATATGTTTCCGAAAGCATTCATTTCACAAGGTCGGCTGTCTGCGCCCCTACAAAAGCGATAAGGTCGGCAGGACTGATCTTAAGCTGCAGTCCGCGCACACCGGCGCTCACAAAGATGAAATCGAAACCCGGCGCCGTTTCGTGGAAAAAAGTGGGAAAGGGCTTTTTCATCCCCACCGGCGAGCATCCGCCGCGGATATAGCCCGTAACACCGAGCAGGTCTTTCATCGGAATCATTTCGGCCTTCTTATTGCCCGAGGCCGAAGCGGCTTTCTTCAGATCGACCTCGCAATCGCCGGGAACCACGCACACGAAGTAGCCGGTGCGGTCACCATGGAGCACAAGCGTCTTGAACACCCGCTCTATATCCTCGCCAAGCTCCTCGGCCACATGGGTGGCGGCGAGATCGTTTTCGTCGACGGTATAGGGGATGAGTTCGAAGCCGATGCCGGCAGCGCCCAGCAGGCGCGCGGCATTCGTTTTGGGAGTCTTGGCCATAATCAGGGATTCATGAGAAGGAAAGCCTCCACATCTACGGCGGCCCGACAGCCCGACCCGGCGGCAGTGATAGCCTGCTGATAGACGGGGTCGGCTACATCACCGGCGGCAAAGACGCCCTCGACGCTGGTGGCGGTATTGTTGCCCGGAGTCACGATATAACCCTGAGGGTCGAGTTCGAGCACACCCTTGAACACATCGGTGTTCGGGGTATGACCGATGGCAAGGAAGAAGCCGTCGACATCGATGTCGAGAGTCTTTTCCTCGGGAGTGCCTTTGAACTGCACCAGATGCGCGCCCTCGAGCAGCTCGTCGCCGCGGAGACCGACGGTCTGTGTATTGTAGAGCACCTCTATGTTGGCGGCCTCGGCCACGCGCTGCTGCATGTACTTGGAAGCGCGGAGATAGTCCTTGCGCACAATCATGTATACTTTCGAGGCGAGTGTGGCGAGATACAGCGCTTCCTCGCACGCGGTATCACCGCCGCCGACAACAGCCACCGGACGGCCGCGGAAGAAGAAACCGTCGCATGTGGCGCAGGCCGACACGCCCATGCCCTTGAAACGCTCCTCGTCGGGCAGCCCGAGATAGCGGGCCGATGCTCCGGTAGCCACTATCACGGCCGAAGCCTCGATAATCTTGTCGCCGCCGTCGACAGTGACGGTGAACGGACGCTTCGAGAAATCGACAGAGGTCACGACGCCCGATATCATCTCGGTGCCGAAGCGCTGGGCCTGTGCACGGAAATCCTCCATCATTTTCGGGCCCGAGATACCGGCGGGATAACCCGGGAAGTTCTCGATTTCGGTAGTGGTGGTGAGCTGTCCGCCCGGCTGCAGGCCTTCGACAAGCAGAGGGGCGAGGTTGGCGCGCGAGGCGTAGATAGCGGCTGTATATCCGGCGGGGCCGGCGCCTATGATGAGGCATTTTGTGCTTAGACGGTTCATGTCGGTTATTATCTTAAATCAATTATTTCAGAAGCGGGAAAGCGTTTGGAATCATAGCGGAAAGCGCTCACAGGCTTGGCTTTGGCGGCAGTAATATTGTCTATCACCACATCGACGACACGCCCATCGTCGAAATTGACAACTATGGCTGCCGGGTAGTGTGTGGTCGGATCGACAAAAAGCACTATTTTCGATATGCCCGAGAGACCCGACTTAGGCGTCATTTCCACACGCTTGCGGCCCTGCGAATCGCCGAGCATGCGCAGTGTATAGCGGTCGGACGGCGACGACAGTATGGCAAACGGATTGGACTCCATCAGCTCGTCGACAGTAGGCTCGGTGATGCTCACCTCGCCGCTGCTTTTGAGAAAAGTCCACTGGGTGCGGCCGTCGTACCACACGGTGAGCACCGGTGTGGTCATGAAGTACTTGTCGGCAGCCATCGACGCGTTGCCCTGCACAGGGCCGTCTCCGCCGTTGATGGTGAATGTGGCCTCGACCGAGGGCGAGGCGGCCATCCTGACGCGGACCTGCTTCAGAATCGTGGCGGCATCGCCGCCGGCTGCGAAAGCCACCGCACCGGCGAGGGCGAATACGAGTGTTGTCAGTATTTTCTTCATCATTGTCACTTTCTCTATCTATAACTGCCATGAGGCACCATCGGTTCAGTCGAACAGCCGCTGCACCTCGTCGGGCGTCATGAGCACCTGGCGCGGCTTGGCGCCGTTGGCAGGGCCTACTATGCCGAGAGTCTGCATCTGGTCCATGAAACGGCCGGCCTTGTTGAAGCCGATCTCGAATTTACGCTGCAGCATGGTGATCGACGCCTGTGTCTGCGAGGCAATGAAAAGCGCGCAGCGGCGGAATTCGTCGGTAGTGGCGCCGATTTCCACAGGACCGTCCGCACCGCCGTCCTCGGGCACCTCCGGAAGAGCCAGCGGCATCGTGAAACCGGGCTGCGAGCCTATGTGCTCGCATATGGCCTCGACCTCCTCGGTATCGACAAAAGCACACTGCACACGCTCGATGCGTCCGTCGATAAGCGCGAGCATGTCGCCGCGGCCTATCAGGCGCTGGGCGCCGGGGCGGTCGAGGATGGTCTTGCTGTCGATCGACTGCGTGGTCTTGAAAGCTATTCGGGCCGGGAAGTTGGCCTTGATCATACCGGTTATGACGTCGGTCGAGGGTCGCTGGGTAGCGATGATCATATGTATGCCCACGGCGCGGGCCTTCTGGGCTATTCGGGCTATAGGATGCGATATATCTTTGCCTGCAGTCTGTATAAGGTCGGCGAACTCGTCGACAATCACCACTATATACGGCAGATAGCGGTGTCCTTTCTCGGGGTTGAGACGACGCTGCACGAAGCGCTCGTTGTAGGCCTCCACACCGCGCACACCGGCATCGGTGAGCAGCTCGTAGCGGCGGTCCATCTCCACACACAGCGAATTGAGCGTAGCAACCACCTTCTGCGGATCGGTAATCACCGACCGCGGTTCGTCGGGCAGCTTGGCCATATACTGGTTGGCGATAGTCTCATAGAGCGAGAATTCGACCATCTTGGGGTCGATGAGCACGAATTTCACCTCGTCGGGATGCTTGGAGTAGAGCAACGACGTGATTATACAGTTGAGGCCCACCGATTTACCCTGACCGGTCGCACCGGCCACAAGGAGGTGGGGCATCTTGGTGAGGTCGGCGGTATAGAACTCATTGCTTACCGTAGCGCCGAGGATCAGCGGCAGATGCATCTTCTCGCGGGCACGGGCGAAAGTCGATGACTCGAGCACCGTGCGCATCGACACTATCTGCGGCGTCTTGTTCGGCACCTCGATACCTATGGTACCCTTGCCGGGTATAGGAGCGATGATGCGTATGCCCAGAGCCGCCAGGCTCATGGCTATGTCATCCTCGAGGCTCTTGATCTTGGCAATGCGCGTACCCTCGGCGGGCACGATCTCATAGAGTGTCACCGTCGGGCCTATCGTGGCCTCGATACGCTGTATCTCCACATCGTAGCTCCGCAGAGCATTCACTATCATATTCTTGTTCTCGGCCTGCTCCTGCTCGTTGATAACGAGAGGATTGGGACGGTCGATAAGCAGATCGAGAGGCGGGAACACATAGTTCGAGTGGCCCGCACACTGGTCATAGGGCACATCGAGGCCTATATGGTCGCCATCGACTATGGCGGGGCGGTCTTCATCGGCGGCCTCGTCGGCGACGACGGCATTTTTGATTATCATCTCGGGCTCGCCGGGATTCGACGCAATCACAGCACCGGCTGTCGCAGGAGTGTCAGCCACATCATCGGCCGGAGTCTCGGCAACGGTCTCCTCGGCCTCGGCGGCATCATCGTGGGGCATGAAGCGCAGATGGGACTCGGGAATATCGGCGCCCGCCGATGCGATTCCGGGCGCGGCGGCCACTGTCTCGAGATCTTCGTCGCTTTCGGGAGTCTCGGCGCCGTCGGCAACGGCGTCGGGCTCGAGAATATCCATGGGTCGCTCTTCGGCGGCTTCATCCTCGGCTTCGGCGCCCTGAGGCTCGCGCCGCGGACGGCTCATGGCGTTGCTCATAACACGCCACAGGCTGCCCAGGGGCTTCAGGAACACAGCCACCAGCAGGCCTATCAGCGCCACCAGGGAGCAATAGGCACCGAGCGCACCTGTGTACTGTAGCAGAAGTTCGCTCATATGGAGGCCATGCGCGCCTCCGAGATTGAAGGCACCGCTGCTGTTGTAGGTTAGTATGCCCACAATCACCGAAAGTGCCGCCGTCGAAAACAGACAGCGGAACGACAGCGACCAGAAACTGCATTTTTTCACCTTCATCACCGCCAGGCCAAGCAGAAATACATACACCGCCAGGATAAACGAGCCGATGCCGAATGTATCGACCAGCAGCAGCTCGGCGAGCTTCGACCCTACCGGACCGCCTGCATTCTCCACCACATCGCCGGCCTCTACGATCTCCTGCACGGAACGGCCATGAGTCACGCTCTGGTCGGCACCGTGGCTGAACATGAACGATATCGCACATACTACAGTGGCAAACGATGTGAGACACAGCAATATGCCCACACCAAGATGCGAGCGGTAATCGCGAAGGAAAGATATGAAGTTGTACGACGGCTCGCTCTTGGCCTTGGCGCGCGAGGCTGGCCGCTCGCCGCGGCGCGGGGCGGAAGTATCGGCGGCCGTGCGGGGCGCCGAAGCACCCGCAGGACGCTTACGGCCCGGACGGGGAGAGACCGGCCGGGCGCCGGGTATGGTTTCTGCGCCGATATCCTCGACGGCAGGATCGATATTGCGATTGGTAGGCATTGTCTGTTGTTTTATTTTGTGGAGAGGGAGGAAGAAAGTTAGAAGTTAGGAGTTACGAGTTAGGAGTTGGGGCACCCTCGCCCCTCGCTCCTCGCCCCTAATAAACTATAAAGATGCGAGATACGATATGACAGCCCGCGGATCGGCCGCATTGAAAACATAGCTACCGGCCACAAGGACATCGGCGCCGGCCTCGGCACAGCTGCGTCCGGTGACCTCGTTGATGCCGCCGTCGATTTCGATAAGCGCATGCGAGCCGTTGTCGGCTATAAGTCGTCTCAGAGCCTTGATTTTGTCGATAGTATGCGGAATAAACGACTGTCCGCCGAATCCGGGATTGACACTCATGAGCAACACCATGTCGAGATCGCCGATAATGTCGGCAAGAAGCGACACCGGAGTAGCCGGGTTGAGAGTGACGGCGGCTTTCATGCCGGTCTGATGTATGCGCTGTATGGTGCGGTGCAGATGCGTGCAGGCCTCCACATGCACATTCATCATGGCCGCGCCGCAGTCGCGCACACGCTCCACATAGCGGTCGGGGTCGGTAATCATCAGATGCACGTCGAGCGGCTTGTCGGTGATACGGCTCACAGCCTCGATAACGGGAAAACCGAACGAAATATTAGGCACGAACACACCGTCCATGACATCGCAGTGCACCCACGATGCCAGACTGTCGTTGACGATGGCCACAGAGTCGGCAAGATGCGCGAAATCGGCGGAGAGCAGAGAGGGAGCTACTATCATTTCTTTTTCTTGAAAGCGTTGTAAAGTATATAGAGCACACACAGCACGAGTATGGCTACGCCGGCCATGGTGAGATACGAATTGTACTTCTCAACCGACTCATATAGCTGATCGAGACTCACCTGGCGCGACAGCCACCAACCCAGAGCCGCAAGCACGGCATTCCATACCAGTGCGCCGAGGCCGGTGAATATTATGAACATCCATATATTCATTCTGGCGATACCCGCAGGTATCGAAATAAGCTGACGCACAGCCGGTATGAGGCGGCCGAAGAATGTCGAGGCAGCGCCGTGCTCATCGAAGTATTTCTCGGCTTTCTCGACCTTGGCGCGGTCGATGAGGCACGCATGGCCAAGCCGCGAATCGGCGAAAGCATACACTATCGGACGGCCTATAAGCAGCGCCAGCACATAGTTGACAAGTGCGCCCACTATGGCGCCGGCGGTTGCCACCAACACCACCACAAAAATATTCATATCGCCCTTCTGCATGGCAAGATAAGCGGCCGGAGGCACCACCACTTCCGAGGGAAACGGTATAAACGAACTTTCTATGACCATGAAAATGAACACAAAAAGATACGAGGCATTGTTTACGAACCAGTCGAAAAACCATGCGGCATTGAGGTAGTCAGTGATTGCCAGCGGCAACATAAGTTCCGTCATTGTGTACGTATAATTAGTTTGAAATGCAAAAATACGAATTTTTTTTGGCGCACCGCACGCCCTCCCCTCTTTTTAGCACTACCCTCCCCCACGAAAATACTCACGGCCCTTAACTTGCCCGTATTTGCTCTCTCCAGCTCTCTGTATGCCGGAGTATAGCCGTCAAGATAGCGGGCGCCTCCTATCGAATAGCTGTCAAGATATGTTTCTCTGTCTCCTACGGCATATCTGTAGCAGTTCGACTTCCGGTCATTTACCTCACTGGTCGGATCATAGTAAATCGCAACAGTATCCTTTCCCGGTCTTGTTGCCATGCCGTCAGTCATATCGACAACTAAAATAGGAACGCCACCTACTTCCATTCCATAGAAATCCGCAGCCTCGTAACGTTTGTCCTCTTTTAATTCAGAGATACTTACCGGCCGGTAATCGATAGCTTCTATTTCAATATAATATTTCACCGGCCATATTGAATACCATTTATCAGTACAATATATTTTCAACACTATCTGACTTCTATCTCTGTCATATCCGTTCCCGACCGCGATTGGCACAATACTGTCGCTAAGCACGGCGTTCACCGTGCTGTCAGTAAGTTCAACAGCCGGTAGCGATTGGCGTATCACACGTCCGTCGGTCGCAGCGGTTGCCGCAATAATACACAGCACCACCGCCATAACCGAAAATATCATTCTTTTCATATTGGTTCTCAATAACACATATAGGGTCTCAACAACAGGTCGAGTAAAAATTGTCGCAGTAATCGCGTGTCCAGCCTTCGTAATATTTTCCCCGACAGAAAAACATTACCTTCAGCCAGCCATCTTCACCCACGTCGACCACAGGCAGGTCGACTCTTTCCCTATCTTGAATGTAAAAAGTAAAGACATGTTCCGGGCTTGCATCGGCCGGGGCGGAATACAGTCTGAAATCAAAGCAATCATCGTCGGTAGCACTGCGTATGCCGCTAAGCCTTACCCGCATATACTTCTTGTCGACCCATCCGTATTTGTAAACCGGCTCCGGGGCTGTCCGCGACCAAAGCATACAATCTTCGCTTAATCTATATCGTATCTTGAACCGTAATGCCGACGACTCCAGGATAGTGAAGTCATACCATTCCTCGTCCATATCTAAATTCTGACGAATAGTATCGACAGCAAGCTCTCTGTCGGTTTTCAGCACAAACGGCCGCTCATACACCGGAATTCTCGGGGCCTCCAACTCCAGGTACTGGCCATATGCACTCAGACAGCCCGACACACAAATACCCAAAATCAAAAATGCGGCCCACCCTGTTCGATTAATCATAGTATTGACAATATATTAATGGCTAACGGATGTACTGTCCATAATTCCATGCGGGTTTATCAGTCCCTATGGCTAAATCTGTATATATGTTATTCAGATATTGGTAGATCTGAACTATTTCCGACGGAACAACAC
>URMS01000041.1 GCA_900548975.1 uncultured Porphyromonadaceae bacterium | reverse complement strand
GCCTGCGGCGTCCAAACCCCAGGCTGTGTGAATATTCAAGCGCTTTGCGCTTGTGGCGGCTTCTGTGTCGCCAGATGAGCTCCGCGCTTGCATGAGGACGCCCCGTGGGCCGGGGGAGGGGCCTGCGGGGCGTGGGTGTGTAGAAAAAATGGTATAGGTGTCAGTAGTTGTTTGCCTTGCGCTGGAACCAGCCCTGGTCGCGGCCGCATACGGGGCAGCGTTTGGGAGCGGCTTTGGCGGTGATGGTGAAACCGCACTGGCGGCACATCCATTCGACGGGTTCTTCCTGCTCGAACTCGGTGCCCGTTTCGAGGCGTTCCATCAGTTTGATGTAGCGGGCTTCGTGCATCTGTTCGACCTTGGCGATGAGGCGGTAGGTATTGGCGATTTGGGGGAAGCCTTCTTCCTGTGCCACCTGGGCAAAATTCTCGTAGAGTTCGCCCCATTCCTCGCGTTCGCCTGCGGCGGCTTCGGCAAGGTTGGTCTTGGTGTCGGCGACCACGCCGGCGGGATATGCGGCGTGAATCTCCACTGTGCCACCTTCGAGAAGCGAGAAGAAACAGCGGGCATGGCTGAGTTCCTGTTCGGCTGTTTCGAGGAATACGGCAGCTATCTGTTCGTAGCCTTCTTCCTTGGCCTTCTGGGCGAAGAGGGTGTATCGGGAGCGTGCCTGGCTTTCACCGGCGAAGGACGCAAGAAGATTGTGTTCGGTGCGGGTGCCTTTTATGCTTTTCTTATCCATTCTATAGACGTATTAAAAAGAGATTCTAACCTATAGAACATTGTAGCGCCCGGTTTGTTCACGCCGCAGCCGAAAAAAACCGGCGCACAGCAGAGATGCTGCACGCCGGCTCGCTATATGGTCGGTGATGTGGTATCAGCAGACGCCGAGACCCATCATGGCGTTGGCGACTTTCATGAAGCCGGCGATGTTGGCGCCCTTCATGTAGTTGATGTATCCGTCGGGTTCAACGCCGTGCTGCAGGCACTGACCGTGGATATCGGTCATGATGGCGTGGAGTTTCTGGTCGACTTCTTCGGCGCTCCACTGCAGGTGCATGGCGTTCTGGCTCATTTCGAGGCCCGAAGTAGCCACGCCGCCGGCGTTGACTGCCTTGCCGGGAGCATAGACAGTGCGGCTTTCGATGAAGGCGTCGATTGCTTCGGGGGTGCAGCCCATGTTCGATACTTCGGCAACCATGCCGACACCGTTGGCAATAAGAGCCTTGGCGTCGTCGCCGTTAAGCTCGTTCTGGGTAGCGCAGGGAAGAGCGATGTCCACTTTCTGCTCCCAGGGCTTGCGGCCGGCGTAGAATGTGGAACCGGGGAAGCGCTCTGCATAGGGAGCGACAACGTCGTTGCCCGAAGCGCGGAGCTCGAGCATGTAGTCGATCTTCTCGCTGTTGAGGCCTTCGGGATCGTAGATGTATCCGTCGGGGCCCGATATGGTCACTACCTTGGCACCGAGTTCGGTGGCCTTGAGGGCGGCGCCCCATGCCACGTTGCCGAAGCCGGAGATAGCTATGGTCTTGCCGGCGATTTTATCGTTGCGCTGGCTGAGCATGTTCTGCACGAAGTAGAGGGCGCCGAAGCCGGTAGCCTCGGGGCGTATGCGGCTGCCGCCGAATTCGAGGGCTTTGCCGGTGAATGTGCCGTCGTGCTGGTTGACAAGACGCTTGTACATGCCGTACATGTAGCCTACCTCGCGGCCGCCTACGCCGATGTCGCCTGCGGGCACGTCGCGGTCGGGGCCGAGGTTCTTCCACAGGCCGAGCATGAAGGCCTGGCAGAAGCGCATGATTTCGCGGTCGCTCTTGCCGCGGGGCGAGAAGTCGCTGCCGCCTTTGGCACCGCCCATGGGCAGGGTGGTAAGAGCGTTTTTGAAGGTCTGCTCGAAGCCGAGGAATTTAAGGATGGAGAGGTTGACCGAAGCGTGGAAGCGGATGCCGCCCTTGTATGGGCCGATGGCGTTGTTGAACTGCACGCGGTAGCCGATATTGTTCTGCACCTCGCCTTTGTCGTCGAGCCAGGTCACGCGGAAGGTGACGATACGGTCGGGCTCGACCATGCGTTCGATGATTTTATTGCGTTCGAATTCGGGATGCTGATTGTAGACGTCCTGAACCGACATGAGCACTTCGCGCACAGCCTGCAAGTACTCTTTTTCGCCGGGATGTTTGGCCTCGAGGGAGGCCATGATGTTGTTAATGTCCATAACTGTATTAGTTAAAGAATGTGTGTTTGGTATAGGTTTTCGTGTTTCAGTTAGCTACCGGCAAAGATAGCAACATTTCCAAGGAAAAAACAATAATAATCCTTAAAAAAATTCCATGCCTGCACGGTGTGCGGGCATGGAATGTGTGCGGTGGGGCGAAAACAGCTCAGCGGAGCAGTATTTTCGCTGTGGCGTGATGTCCGTTGGCAAGAGTGGCTTCTACTATGTAGAAACCGGCGGGGAGGGCCGAGAGGTCGAGAGTGTCGCGGGCGGCAAGTGCGCCGGCGGGGGTGTAGACGGCTACGGTGTCGGCAGTGTTGTCGCCGGCGGTGACAATATGGAGCTGTCGGCCTTCCACCCATATGGCGGCGGCACGCTCTTCGGCCTCGATGATGTCGGTGCCGCTGAACTCGACATTACCGATGGGTATAATGCGGCCGTAGGAGGCATAGTTGCCCATAGGCATCTGTGCCGACGAGCTGCCTGTCTCGGCGATTACCATATAGAGGCCGTCGGCAAAATCGACGTTTATACTGAAATTGATAGTCTGCGATACATCCGGCGAGAAGCTTTGCGAACCCATGTAGATGATTCCTCCGTTTTTGTTGGTGAGCTGGCGCAGACGGATGTAGAGCGACTGGCGGCCTGTCCTGAGGCCTTTATATGTCAGCGAGCCGGTATATCTTGTATTCTGCATCAGGCGTTCGGGCATGGTGAACGACTCCATTTCGGCCACGAGAGACGTCGACGGAAGCACTTCGACAACCGTCGGGCTGCCATAGGAGGCAATAGGGGTCTCTCTGTAGTTGTCGTCGAGCTGGAAGAGATCTACGCGGTATTTTCCAGGATCGAAGGGCAGATAGCGGCTGAACGTCACTGTCTGGGCGCGGCTGTCGGAGAATGCGAGGTCTACCTGCACCAGAGGCGACGAGACGCCGGTCGTTTCGTCTATGAATCGGGCCAGCACTTTGGCGGTGCCGGTCGAGGCGGCGTTGCGCAGGCTTATAACTCCGTAGAATGTATCGCCCTGGCTGAGGGTGCCGTCGGCCGCCGATGAGCGCCAGATCATGTCGGAGCATGCACGGACTACCGGAGCGCCTGTCGCCGGGCGTACATCGACTGTAGCACGGCCTGTTGCGGCATCGTCGAAGATGTATTCGCCATCGCTGTTTTTGACCAGTGCGGTGAGGTAGTATCGTCCCGCTGGCACGTCGGCCGGTACGGGCATGAGGAGTTCTACATCTTCGGTCGAGCGGTCGTAGACTGTTTTGTTTACGGTAGCGTCGAATGTCCGGGCCGGATCGTCGGTGCTTGTGAGGCGCAGTGTGATGTCGGATATCACGTAGTCGGCGCTGCGGTTTTCGACAGTGAAGCTTACCAGCGAGTTGCCTCCGGCATAGAGGTCGCCGTCGGTGCTAATGCCTTCGGTGAGCACACAGTCGGGTGCGGGCACGTGTTTGGCCGCTATCGATATGTAGCCGCGCGACACTACCACGTCGGCATAGGCCGGTTTGCCCTTTGGGTGGCGCAGTATTTTGTACGAGTCTTCGCCGTCGGCCTTGTAGCCCAGATACATGCGGTAGGTGCCGTCGGCCACGCCGCTTACGGTCGATTTCACGGTGCGCGGATTGAAGAGCAGCGAGCCGGAGTATCCTTTGGAGAAACCGGGCACTGTCACGTCGTCGCCGCCGAGAGTGGCCGCGATGTTGCCGTCGGCATCGGTGAGCACAGCCTCGACGCGGCCTGTGAAGGGCTCTACGTCGATGTTTTCGAGATATGTCATGACATTGAATGTGTCGCCGAATGGGCCGTCGATGCTCAGCCGCACGCCGCCGTAGAGCGAGTGGTCGCGTGAGGCGCCCGCGCGTGCCGGCTGTATGCCGGTGACCATGTCCTGGTTGAGATTGTATCCGCCGGCACCGCCGCCTTCGCCGAGCGAGGTCGGGTCGAGATGGTTGATCATGAAGTAGCCGTTACTGCGGCCGTACCATCCCCAGTTGATGTGCACGTAGTCGGCCGAGTCGTAGCCGTCGACTACAAACGCATGGCCTCCGGTTCCGGCATCGCTTGTGCCGCCGTAGAACACGGGGCGGCCCTGGTCGAGTTCGGCCTTTATTATGTCCATCCACTCGGTGGTGGAGTAGTAGATTCGGTTGTGGCTGCGCACGGCGGCATCGTAGCCGAAATATGTGCGCAGGGCATAGGGCACAAGCATGTCGTAGGTGCCGCTGCCGGCTGCCTCGTACTGCATTTCGAGCGCCACACCCATCTGGGCGGCGAGTGTGGAGTAGGCTTTGGTCTGGGCATCGGTGGGCACAATGGGAACGGCAGCGGGCATATTGGCCCAGTCGTAGACTGTGGCGCCGAAGTCGGCCGTGAGTGTGTTTTTCGACAGCGGGTCGGTGTATGTCTTGCTGCCCGATCCTTGCTGCGGCCAGGAGTAGAGGCGCATTATCTGCGTGGCCGCGCAGGCCACACAGCCGGTGTAGAAGTTTGAGGTCTTGCCCGCGGTGGTATAGGTCGGGGTCATGGTGTTGAAGGGATGGTCCTGTCCCCACTCTATTTTCCCCAGAAGCGGTGCCACGACAACGGCCGGGCTGCGCTGCGGAGCTGTGGCTGTATTGTCGTCGGGCATGGCGCTGACCGCGGCATAGGCGTTTTCATAGAGTCCGAGAAGGCCGCGGAGACCGTCGGGTGCGCTGTCGAGGCTGATAGCGCCCTGGTCGCTGTAGCCAAGGACGGTGCCGAGGCGGTCGTCGCCGGCTACTATTACGTAGCCGCCTGCAGGGGCATTATATATATAGTAGGGCATAGCGCCGCCGATATCGGCTTTTGCACCAGGTGCCTTTTTGAGAGGGCTGCCTGCTGTGGCGGGCGAAACCATGTGCATGAAGTCGGCCGCTATGACCTCGGCTTCGGCCGGGCTGATATTTTTAGCGTAACTTGCCGCCGGGAGCGCTACGGCTATCAGCAGCGGTAAGAATCTTTTCATGAATATATGTTATTAAACAACCTCTTATGCGGGTAAAATAAGGGTGAAAGGTGAAGGCCGGAATCTCGCCTTTCACTTTTCACCCTAAATGGTTAAAATCAGAGAGCAATTTTTGCTACAGCAGAGCCTGCTTTGACTATTACGAGGCCCGAGGCGTTGACGCTTATGGACGAAGTGCCTTCGGCAACGGGCTGTGCGGCAACAAGGCGGCCTGCGATGTCGTAGATTTCAACAGTCACGGCAACCGGGGTGGTAACGGTGATTGCACCGCGGCCGGCCTTGACGATTGCTACATCAGAAGCATTGTCGGCAACGTTTTCGATGCCCGAGGTGACCTGGATGGTCACAGGTTCGCTGGCAGCGGAGGCGATGCCGCTGATTTCACCGGCGGAAACGGTACGGCCGTTGGCAACGACAACGATCTTGTACTGGGTGTTCTGAGCGAATTCAACCTTGCCGGTATAGGAAGTAGCTTCGGTGAGGGCCTGAGCGTAGGTGGTGCTGTTGACGAACCCGGCCGGTTTGAGCTGCTTCACTTCGATGTTGTCGATGAAGATCTTTTTATCGCTGCTGATTTTGATTTTTGTGGCTGTGGTACCTCCTGTGAGTTTTACGGTATAGTCGGCGAATCCGACCTCGTTGATTGTAATTTCTACAGGTGTGGATTCGTTGTCGTCGGCATCTATAGTAGAGAATTTTGCGACATTACCGGTGTTAAAGCTGGTGCCAACTCTGCCTGCCATGGTTATAGAAATAGTGATGTTTCCGTTGTCATCGGAAAGATTGACGGCAGGAGTGATGATATAACCGTCTCCACTGAAAGGATCTATGCCTATTGCACCTGGCATGCAAGCCATGGCATATCCGTCCCATCCCGGTTGGTTGAGAACTTCCAGGTGATGGGCATATATATAATCGTCGGTTGTGAAAGCATTGAAGTCTTCTGTAAGGACATTGGCTTCGGCGGCTTCTGTGAGGGTTTCTTCTTTAAACACGGTCACGCTGTAGCTGTCGGCATCGGCAACGGCATTCCATGTGGCGGTGAAGTTGCCATCGGCATCGCAGGAGGCCAGGCTGACAACGGGAGCATCGAGCGAGCTGATGTATTTCACTACCTCGATTTCTTCGGAGTTGTTGGAAACGCCGCTTTCGTTAGCTGCGCGGACTACGAAATAGTATGTTGTGGCGGCGTCGAGACCTTCTACTTTGCAGCTTGTGGTGGTGCACTCCTGATTTTTGATGAACATCACCTTGTCGCCTGCGGCATTATAGCTGTAGACGTCGATGAAGTATTTGGTTGCGCCGGTAACGGCTTTCCATGTGGCGGTGAACGAAGTGCCGTCGGCGTTGGAGGGCTGGTTCACAACCGGAGCAGCAAGGAAGTCGGGCGACTGGGCTGCCTTTATGCTCTTGACAAAAATACCGTCGGCAAGCCATACGGGTTCCAGTGTGATGCTGTTGCTATAGGCCGACGAAGATGTGGGTTGGATGAAAAATTCGACAGTTTCCCAGTCGGAGCTTTCTACTATCACCTGCTGTGTGCTGCTATAGCCCCATTTGAGCTGTACGATACCGGCGGAAGCATTGTTGAGTTTTACCTCTGCGGTTACTTTGATTGCGCCGCCGGTAGTAGTTACACCCGAAACAGAACTTTTCTTAAGCGAACCGCCGTCGCCGATATAGAGCGAGCCGCCGGCCTGTCCTGTCTTGTTCGTTACGATGGACCATCCGGTGAAGGGGAAATCGAAGCTGTATTTGAACAGCTGTGGCGATTCTTCGCTGCCTTCGGTGAGGGTGGAGAAATCGGCCTCGGCGAGGACGGTTTCCGCGGCTGTGGCTGCCGAAAGAGACAGAACTAAAGCCGCTACGAGAGATAATGAGCGTAAAAATTTCTTCATTCTATGCGTTTTTGATGTTTCTGATTGGTTTGATTGTATCGGGATGAGATACCGAAATGTCTTAGCGATGCAAAGTTACGTATTTTTTGCGACAAAAGAAGTCTTTTGGCCGCAACGGCGGTCAAAAAGCCATAAAAAGTGCAAAAATAGACGTATAAAGTACAAATTACTTGGCGAGAGACTGCATTTCGACGAGGCGGCGGTAGAATCCGGCGGCTCCGGGAGCGAGCAGCTGCTCGTGGGTGCCGGCTTCGACTATGCGGCCATCGTGGAGCACGCATATGAGGTCGGCATTGCGCACTGTCGACAGACGGTGGGCTATCACCAGGGTTGTGCGGTCGGCCATAAGGCGGTCGAGAGCCTGCTGCACAAGAGTTTCGCTCTCGCTGTCGAGGGCAGATGTGGCCTCGTCGAGAATAAGCAGAGAGGGATTTTTGAGAATGGCCCGCGCTATCGACAGGCGCTGGCGCTGTCCGCCCGACAACCGGCAGCCGCGGTCGCCCACCACGGTGTCGTAGCCGTCGTCGGTGGCCATGATAAATTCGTCGGCGTTGGCTATGCGCGCGGCGGCGCGTACCTGCTCGAGGGTGGCGTTTTCGACGCCGAAGGCTATGTTGTTGAAAATAGTGTCGTTGAACAGTATTGCCTCCTGGTTCACATTGCCCATGAGCGAGCGCAGCTCATGCACACGGAGGTCGCGGAGGTCTACACCGTCGATGCTTATGCGCCCCGCCGTGGGGTCGTAGAAACGCGGTATGAGGTCGGCCATGGTCGATTTGCCCGAGCCCGACTGGCCCACAAGGGCTACGGTGGCGCCGGGGGCGATGTCGAGGTTTATGTCGCGGAGTACGTCGACGTTGCCGTCGTAGCTGAAGCTGACGTTCTCGAAGCGTACGCCCGCTCCTTTGGCCGGCAGCGGTTTGGGTGCGTCGGGGTCGGCGATGGGATTGCGGGCGTTGAGGATTTTGTCGACGCGTTCCATCGAGGCGAGACCTTTCTGGATGGAATAGGTAGCCTTGGAGAGGTCTTTGGCCGGATTGATGATGTTGTAGAATATCACCATATAGTATATGAAGCGCGAGGCGTCGAGGCTCGAGTGGCCCGAAAGAATGAGGCTGCCGCCGAACCACAGTATTATCGCCACGGCCACTGTGCCGAGAAATTCGCTCATCGGGTGCGCCAGGGCCTGACGCCGTGCCACGCGGTTCGACAGATGGTAGAACACCTGGTTCTGGCCGTGGAAGCGGGTGCGCATCTTGTCTTCGGCGTTGAATGCCTTGACAATGCGCAGGCCGCCGAGGGTTTCCTCGATGGTCGACATGAGCACGCCCCACTGGGTCTGGCCCTCGAAAGAGGTCCGTTTGAGTTTTTTGCTCACTTTGCCCATGATGTATCCGGCTATAGGCAACAGAATGAAGACGAACACCGTGAGCTGCCACGATATGGCGAACATGGCCACCAGGCACACTATTATCATCACCGGGTTTTTGAAGAGCATGTCGAGCGACGACATTATCGAGAATTCGATTTCGGCCACGTCGCCGCTCATGCGCGCCATGACGTCGCCCTTGCGCTCGCTGGTGAAGAAGCCGATGGGCAGAACGGTGATTTTGTCGTACATATAGTTGCGGAGGTCGCGCACGATGCCCGATCGCAGCGGCACCATGAAGTAGGAGCTCAGATACGAGGTGCCGGTCTTGAGGGCTGTCATTATCACAAGAGCGGCCGCAAGGAGGGCGAGGGTATTGTCGGGGCCGAAACGCCCGATGGATTCCTGCACGTAGTAGTAGAAATTGTTGACGGCCACGTCGTTGATATGGCTCCAGTCCCAGGGCATGTACGAGTAGGTGCCTTCGTTGATTTTGAAGAGCATCTGCAGGATGGGTATTATCAGCGCGAACGAGAAGAGCGTGAGGATGGCGGCGAGGACGTTGAAGAATATGTTGAGTGCCAGGTATTTCTTGTAGGGCGGCACAAAGCGGCGCAGAACGGCTATGAAGTCTTTCATATTACTGTCGGTGGATTGTCGGGAAGTTGTGAGGGCTGCAGGCGCAGACGCAGCCCATCGGGGTAGAGATTGTTGGCGCGTCGGCCAATGTTTTTTGCAAATCCCAGCGGCACGCCGTGCCATGTGGGTAGCACGAAGCCTCGGGGCAGTGCGTCGGGAAGATCGGTGAGGGCTTCGCCGCGGAGATAGCTCATGGCGGCGGGGTAGGGAAGTTCGAGAGTGGAGAAGGCGTCGGGGCTGAGCACGGTGCTCATGGCGAGTTCGTGCGAGGGCACGATGTCGCGGCCTTTCACACTGCCCAGAGGCAGACCGAGGCGCATCAGGCCTTTGGCGGTGGCTACGCGGGCGGCGATGTCGGCATGCCGGCGGGGTATGAGGCAGTTGCCTGTCACCATATATTCGTCGGGACAGGTGACGCACCTCCGTGCGAAAGCCTGCATTCCGGCTTCGGGTGCCGGCAGTGCGGCGGTGCGCCGCGAGGTGTGCGGTTCGGTGTCGGCGTTTTTGCGCAGCACGGCCATAAACAGGCCCTCGCCCTCCACTCTTCCGGGCAGAAACCGCAGGCCGCACTCGCCTTTGAGAGCGCCGGGGAAGAGTGTCGGGTCGATATCGACGATGTCGGCCCCGAGTGTGTCGGCCATGTGACGGACCACTTCCTCGTCCTCGTGCCGGTTGAAAGTGCATGTGCTGTAGATGAAGAATCCGCCCGGTTTCAGGGCCGGCCACAGGGCTTCGACGATTTCTTTCTGCAGGCGCGCGCAGCTGTCGACGAGTCCCGGCGTCCACTGCGCCACCGCCTCGGCCTCTTTGCGCATCATGCCTTCGCCCGAGCAGGGAGCGTCGGCGGCTATGATGTCGAAGGCGTCGGTGAGCGCGCCAAGGCGCTGAGCCGGGCCGCACAGCACGGCTGTACCGGGTGCGCCGCGTTTTGCCACATTTTCGGCCAGGATGGCGGCACGGCGCCGGTCGGCTTCGTTGGCCACGACGAAGGCGCGGTCGCCGAGAGCGTCGATGGCGCCTATGGTCTTGCCGCCGGGAGCGGCGCAGGCGTCGAGGTAGGCCAGAGTGGTGTCGGGCCCGAAATATTTTTCGGCAAGGATGCGTGCCATGGTTCCGGTGGCCATCGACGAGGCGTCCTGCACGTAGTATGCGCCCTGGTGCCACGCCGGGTCGGCGGCGAAAAGCGGACGGCGGTCGAGATGGAATCCACTCGGCTCCCATGCCACCGGGCGCGCGCCGGAGGGCACGCAGGCGCCTTTGGCCGTGTTGACGCGCACCGACAGCGACGGCTCCCCGCCGCCAAGAGCGGCGGCCAGAGCGGCGGCAATGTCAGCGCCGACAGCCTCGCGCAGCATGCCGACGAATTGTTCGGGAAGTTCTCTCTCCATAGAAATGCAAAGTTAAGCAAAATCTTCGGCACTTTCCCCGAAATCGCTCTGCCCCTGTAAAGAAACGCACATGTTTTTTAGCTGAGTGCATTGTATGTCGGTGTAAATGTGTATATTTGTGATATTCAAATAACAATGTTATGGCAAAAATCATCGTACAGGATACCTCGGTCAATGTTATAAAGGTAAATGGTGAAGACTATATTTGTCTGACAGATATGTTACAGGCTAAAGACGGTGATTTTTTTATAACCGACTGGCTGCGAAATCGCAACACGCTTGAATATATCGGTATCTGGGAGAAAGTGTATAATCCTGATTTTAATTATGGCGAATTCGCCATAATTAGAAATCACTCCGGACTCAATAGCTTCAAAATAAGTGTAAAGGAATTTGTGGCGAGAACCAATGCGATAAGTATTCAGGCAAAAGCCGGTCGATATGGCGGAACGTACGCCCATAAAGACATTGCCTTTGAGTTCGCGATGTGGATAAGTCCTGAGTTCAAAATATATATTGTAAAGGAATTTCAGCGACTGAAGACAGCGGAACAACAATTGTTAGGTTGGTCGGCGAAGCGCGAGCTTTCGAAGATTAACTACCGTATTCATACCGATGCAATAAAACATAATCTTATACCGGAAGAGATTACATTGGCACAGGCAGGGGTGATTTATGCCAGCGAAGCCGATGTGCTCAATGTGGCGATGTTCGGTGTGACAGCGAAGCAATGGCGCGACGCTCATCCCGATCTGAAAGGGAATATAAGGGATTACGCCTCGATCAATGAACTTATATGTCTGTCGAATATGGAAAATCTGAATGCGGTGTTCATCGAGCAGGGGATGTCGCAGAGCGATCGGCTTGTGAAGTTGAATCAAATAGCCATTCATCAGATGAGCGTTTTGGAGAGTGGCCGCAACGATGATAGAAAATTACTGAAATAGTCAATTGGCGGATTGCTGTGCGCTTTGAAGAAAGATATGTTTTTTTTTCACTAATTTTGCAGGGAAATGGGACGATTGATGGCCATAGACTTCGGACGGAAGCGTTGCGGCATTGCCGTGACCGATGTCATGCGCATCGTGGCGAACGGCCTTACGACGGTCGCTACGGCGTCGCTTCCTGCCTTTGTGGCAGAGTATTGCAGCCGTGAGCCTGTCGATGCCATCATTGTCGGCGAGCCCCGCGATATGCGCGGCAATCCGTCGGAGTCGCAGCGCTTTATCACTCCGGCGCTGGCGCGCCTGCGCAAGGTCGTGCCCGGCATGACCATCATCCCGTTCGACGAACGTTTCACTTCCGTTCTCGCCCACAGGGCCATGCTCGACGGCGGCCTTCCAAAGATGGCCAGGCGCGACAAGGCTCTTGTCGACGAGATTTCGGCAACAATTCTTCTCAACGATTATCTGCAAAGTATAAATATATGAAACTTCCCGTGTATTGCTACGGGCACCCCGTGCTTCGCGAAGTGTCCAAGCCTGTGACAGAGCCTTTCGAAGGCTTCAAGGAACTGGTCGACCTCATGTTCGAGGCCATGTACGAATCGGAAGGTGTCGGGCTGGCCGCGCCTCAGATCGGCAAAAATATCCGGCTCGTTGTCATCGACGCCGACCCTGTGGCCGAGTCTTTTCCCGAGTGTGCCGGCCGTAAGTTCGTACTGGTCAATCCCGAAGTCGAGATTCTCGACGGCGACTTCGTTTCGCGCTCCGAGGGCTGCCTCAGTCTGCCGGGTATTTCCGAGAAAGTACCTCGTGTTGAGCATATCCGTCTCCGCTGGCTCGACGAGGCTTTTCAGCCGCATGAGGAGGAGATCAGGGGCTTCCTTGCACGCATAGTGCAGCACGAATGCGATCACCTCGAGGGAAAGGTTTTCATCGACCATATCTCCGGTATTCGCAAGCAGCTCATCAAGCGCAAATTGTCGGATATTGTGACAGGTAAGGTCCGTGTCGACTATCCCGTGCGTTTTGCTCCGCGAAAAAAATAATCGTTTGACCTAAACTTTTTTTTACAAATATTGTCATATTTATACACCGGAATTTAGCTTTTCCGTTGTTAAATCTGACAGATATGGATAAAGAAAAAGATATAAAGCAAAGCGAAGGCGTTGTCACGGTGCATCCGGCCGAAAAGCCCGCGCGCAGGCACCTGTATGTGTGGGTGGCTGTTGTGCTGGCTGTTGTGGCATGGATTGTGCTTCTGTGGAGCAATGGCTATGTGGCTCTGGGAGTGGCTGTTTTGTCGTGCGTGGCCGGCTTCTGGGGCGCTTCGCGCAGCGACAGGAATATGAAGCGGCTCGCTATCGCGGCCATTATTGCCGCTATGGTGCTGGTAGTGGTGCTCGCGGCCTTCCTGATAGTTCTCAAGATAGGTCTGAGTACTTAGCGGGATTAGTCGAGCAGCCCGGGACGCAGCCGGCGTGTGCGCTCTATCGACTGTTCGTGGCGCCATTCCTCGATTTTGGCCTGATGTCCCGACAGGAGTATCTCGGGCACTTTCCAGCCATTGTATTCGGCGGGGCGGGTGTAGATGGGCGGCTCCAGAAGATTGTCCTGGAAGGAATCGGACAGCGCACTCTGTTCGTCGCCGATGGCCCCGGGTATCAGGCGCACTATCGAGTCGGTGATGATGGCGGCGGGGAGCTCGCCTCCGGTGAGCACATAGTCGCCTATCGATATCTCTTTTGTAATAAGGTGCTCGCGTATGCGGTAATCTATGCCTTTATAGTGGCCGCACAGTATTATTATATTGTCGAGCATCGACAGCGAGTTGGCCATGCGCTGGTTCAGAATCTCGCCGTCGGGAGCTGTGAATATCACTTCGTCGTATTTGCGCTCCGCTTTTAGAGCCGATATGCACCGGTCGACAGGTTCTACCTGTATCACCATGCCGGCGTCGCCTCCGAAGGGATAGTCGTCGACCTTGCGGTAGCGGTTGGTGGTGTAGTCGCGGAGATTGTGGACTTTTATCTCGCAAAGACCTTTGTCCTGCGCGCGTTTCAATATCGAGCAGTTCAGTGGAGACTCGAGCATCTCCGGAAGCACGGTGATTATATCTATTCGCATCTTTGTCAATATTACGATGCAAAAGTAGTGAAAAAAGCCGACAGCCGAAAACCATAGCACCCCTTCGAAAGTTTATCATTAATATAAACATATTGGAATCGATAATATATAAACATATTAGAAATCGATGAAACCCTCACATATAGTGGTGGCTCTTGCCGCCTTCCTTCTTGCTGCCTGCTCTGCTTCCGACTGGCATCGCGACTACGATGCCGAAATTTGTAATAGCCTTGCCGTGAAAATCGACGGACATCAGCCCCTCACGCAGGACGACTATGCGTCGATGATAGCGCAGAACGAGGATATTCTTAAATATATAATAGACCGCAGCCGCCGCATAAGCGATATGCCCGACAGTGTCCGCGCCGGTGCCTGGCGCGATCTCCTTGCCGATCCCGAGTATCTCGAGCGCTTCAGCTATATGTTCACTCTGGGTTCTACCCTCTATCAGGCCGATGTCGACGGACTCCTCGATTCCGAAAACGCGCGCCGCTATGCCGAGCTCGACCGATACAACGCCGACCTCGCCGCAATAAGCGACCGCAATTGAAAAGAAATGTAAAAATATTTTCATGTAAACAGGCGTCCGCCCCGGGCGCCTGTTTTATTATACCTTCTATTGGGTTTATGGGTAAAACAGCCAAAATATTGGCCTAAAACACCTGCAAATTACAAACGAATGTTAAATTCATGCTATAAAACACATTTTCTTGATGAAAAATTTGGTGGGAAA
>URMS01000040.1 GCA_900548975.1 uncultured Porphyromonadaceae bacterium | reverse complement strand
AGAATTTTTCGCCTCGGTCCTTAGTATATTACGCTTTTTTGAGGGATTTTATAGCCTAATTATAAACTGTCAATATTATATTCATTGTTTCTTGTTCAGAATACCAGGATTGATATTTCCGTAACGTTGGAAGTGCTTGAAAAGTTTATCCATCTGGTCGTTGGTGTGTATGGGAATACGCTCTTTGTTGGATTTCTTTTCTCGTAGCTCCTGCTCGATTGTGCGGATGTGAGTATTCTCGAAAGGTTTCTCAAACACTTTCTTTTCAAATCTGGCGATTACACCTCCTTGCAGTCGAAGGTTTTTTCCAACATTATATCTCAGATGCTTCAAATCCTCTTTCGTCAGGTGATTGCCAACCCCACTAATGCAATTACAAGTACAACATATGCAGAAGTCTTTGAAGTGTTTATATACGATTTCCCATTTCTGGTATTTCTCTTTGGTCTTGCTCTCAAAATATTTAAGGAAGTCTGCCTGTTTTTTTGGTGCGGTCGAGGATCCCGAACTCCTCGTTGATGATTGCCAACTCACGGGTGGCGCGGATGCCACGGGCTTTGAGCATGATTTCCTCATTGTAGTCAAACTCGAACTTGTCTTTTGGGTTGCCTATGAGATATAGACCGAGGAATTCGCGCCGCGACATCTTCTTGATGTCCGGATTCCAGATGGGTGGGTAATAGTCGAGGTAGAGTGACAGTTTGCCGCTACGAAGTTTCTCCTGACGAAGAGTTACTTTGGTGATGGTTGCTGATTCCATATTATGCTGTTTTGGAATTATAAGGTACAAAGGTAAATGGTGGTTGCCCGGTGACAAAAATCACCGGATTATAACTGAATCTCGGGGTTGAACAATGCTTCTAACTCTTTGGCGTTCAGTTTAACATACTTGCCGCAACGGAGCTTGGTTATCTTGTATGTCTTGACGTAGTGATATAGCTGATCGCGGGTCAGAGAGTATTTCTCCATAGCGTCAGCCACCGAAATAAACTCCACATCCTCGACTGACTTGGCTCCCTTTGCCACGTCAAAGTGATATTTGGAGTAATATACTTTCGGACCCACTTTGCGCTTCGGAATACCGATTCTGGAGACCAGCGAGTAAACCGCCGATAGAGTCATGCCATACTTGGATTGAATATCCTCCACCGAATACCACTCCGTTATTTCCGGATTCTCTTTTCTTGCCGAGAAAAGTCGGTCGATATGGCTTTTGCTGAAATAAGCCTTGCCTCGAAGAATGGTTTTGGGTACATTATTTTCGGCGACTACTTTGTAAATCCACGAATCCTTGACCCCGAATTTCTCCCGAATCTCAGCACGGGTATAGAAATCAGAGATTGTTTTGGCCTTTTTCTCAGCGGCCTCTTCCTGCACTGTTTCTTTCGGTGTAAGAAAATCAAACATCGCCTGAATATCGGCTTTGCAGATAAGCGTCTTTCGAGCAAACCTAACAACCTTGATTTTTCCATTACGGATATATCCATTACGGATATAGCGGTAGATAGACATTCAGCCAATGCCTAATAATTCGGCTGCTTGGGTGGGGGTAAGATAATCTTTATCGCGCCTCTTGAAATTAGTCTGAGCGGTCTCTTGATTTGAGACTGCCATTTTCTTTTGGCGCAAACGCTCTTTATAAGCATGTTCTGAACATCGCTTCGAGCAGAAGCGAGTTACGGTTGTCTGAGCGATAAATTTGTTACCGCACCATTCGCAGATTCTCTCAACTTTGATGTTGCTACTCATGTCATACGTGTTAATTTCGTTACTAATCGTATCATGGCGTATCACGACGTACCGTGACGTACGACTTTCTCCACCACCTTGCTGACGCTTGGGGTGAAATGAGTCGCTGTCGTACAAAATCCGTACAAAATGGTGCATAAAACGCCTAACACTGACAGTTATCAGCATTAGGCGTTCTTGTAAGAGTTAAGTTTTATCGCTCAGTAACAGTCAATTGCTATCAATATAATACATTGATAACCAACTAATTACTTGCCGATACAGAAGCGGGTGAAGATGGTTTGGAGGATTTCGGGGGTGGTGATGGCGCCGGTGATGGTGGAGAGGTGGTGGAGGGTTTCGCGCAGGAGTTGGGCGGCAAGATCGGTGGGGATGCCGTTGCGGAGGGCTTCGATGAAGTCGGTGATGGACTTTGATGCCTGGGCGAGGGCCTGAGCGTGGCGTGCGTTGGTGAGGAGGACTTCGCCGTTTTCGGCGTCTGCGAACAATTCTAATTTTGCCAGAAGAGCTTCGCGTAGCTTTTCGAGTCCCTCGCCGGTTTGGGCGGAAAGGGCCACAGCGCCTTCGGGGCACGGCTGAGTGGCGATATCCGATTTATTGAAAACAGTGATGATGCGTTCGGCCGGGATGTCGCCTAAAATCGCAGCGACATCGCTTCCGGTAGTATCTGCGGCTGCGCCATCGATTACATATATGACAATCCGTGCGGTTTCCGCGGCCTTGTAAGAGCGGTCGATGCCTATTCGCTCTATGACGTCGTTGGTATCTCTGAGGCCTGCGGTATCCTGGAAGCGTATCAGGTAGTCGCCTATTTCGAGCGTGTCTTCCACAATATCGCGTGTAGTGCCATGGATATCGCTTACGATAGCGCGCTCGTCGCCGAGAATAGCGTTCAGAAGCGATGATTTACCGGCATTGGTACGGCCCGTAATGGCAACCGGTATGCCGTCTTTGATGGCGGCGCCGCGGCTGAATGTGTCGAGCAGACGTTGTATCTCGTTTTGTGTCTGGACCGCTAATTCGAGCAGCCGATCGCGGGATGCGAATTCGACATCTTCCTCCGAGAAGTCGAGCTCGAGTTCAAGCAGGCTTGCCAGGTCGACAAGTGCGGCGCGGAGAGTGTCGAGCCGCCTGGACACACTGCCTCTCATCTGACCGAGGGCAATTCTGTGCGACGCGCGCGATGACGACGCTATGAGGTCGGCCACCGCTTCGGCTTCGGCGAGGTCGAACCGTCCGGCCGCAAAAGCGCGACTTGTGAATTCGCCGCGTTCGGCCAATCGCGCGCCTGCTTTTATGAGAGAGTTGATAAGCTCGCGCTGAATCCACTTTGACCCATGGACGCTAATCTCTACGGTATCTTCCGAAGTGTACGACGCCGGAGCGAGAAATATAGTGGCTACGGCCTGGTCGAGCACTTCGCCGGCTGTGTCGTAGATGTCGCCCAGATGTACCGTGTGACTCTTGCAGTCGGCCAGCGGCTTTCCTTTCCATATACGGTCGACGATGGCTATGGCATCCGGTCCGCTTATGCGTGCCACAGCTATGCCACCGCTGCCGTAGGGTGTCGAGATGGCGCAGATGGTGTCGTTGGTCATGCTTATTTTCGTATGTTCCATTGTCTGAAATTGGCTTTGGCTTCTATTTCGTTTTCGATATCGTCGGGCAGACATTTGAAGAAATCGAACCCTGTTATTTCCTCGACTGCGTCCACGCTCACTGCAAGAGTCTCGAGGCCTTCCTCGGGAACCCTGTTAGGCATTATGAAGCCGATGGCACGGGGCGGAACGGCATAGGGCGCCAGTACGACCTTGAAGAAACGTTCGGGCACCGGTATATGGGATTCGCCTATGCTCCTGGGCATACGGTCGGACAGCACCGGCCCGCAGACTATTATCAGCACGCTGTCTTTAAGCGCCCATTCGCGGCATTTAGCTTCGAGCGAACCCCACCGTCCGCCGTTCAGCGAATGGTCCTGCGGGCATATGTTGGTCAGATAGTGCGAATCGTGCATAGCCTGCTTGTCCCATTTCATATCGCCTGCTGGTGCCATATGTCCGCGGTCGAAGCCCGAGTTGCGGTAGTCGTCGAGAGTGGCGCAGCCGAGGACATTGTCGTCGGCCCTGAATTTCGACACTCTCGGCTCGTCGCCATTGGCTTTTTCAGCCGTAAGCTCCCACACTACATAGTTGGGCTGATGCTGCGATGGATTGAACGACACCGTGAAACCGGTGTAGAACAGCTTGATCTCGGGTATATCGTCGGGTATATCTACTTCTGTCAGACAGGCAGTGTCCACCTGGCCGTCGCGATAGTTCTTCTCGCGTTGTTTATTGAGTAGATTGCCGCAGCATCCCAGAACAGCGCATAGCAGCGCTCCGGCCAAAGTAAGATAAAGAATGCCTTTAGCCCGTTTGGAGATGCTGCGTGGGCGCCGCTTGCGGCGCGATATATATGTCTGGCGTTTGCCTGCCATAATAATTTAAATTGAGAGATGAGAGAGTGCTTGTGAAAGTTGTACTATTCTTTCAGGGTCTAAGTCGGCTGCAAGACTGAACCGCAGACGGTCGGTACCCGGAGGAACGGTAGGTGTACGGATGGGCAGAACGATGAAACCGTCGTTTCGCAGCGACTGCGACCAGGCCACGGCTTTGGTCGGAGAACCTGCCACTAAAGGCTGTATGTGGCCGCCGTCGGCTGTGCCACCGAACGGGCGGAGCGCTTCCGCCAGGCTTATGCCAAGCTTCTGCAACTGTACGCGCCTTGTGTCCATGTCCATCATATGGCGGAATACATACTCGCTCCATGCCGTGATGAACGGCGGCAGGGCAGTGGAGAAAATGAAACTCCGGGCCTTGTTTATCAGGAAAGAACGTAGTGTCTCGCTCACAATGGCGAAAGCTCCGGCAGATGCAAGCGCTTTGCCGAATGTCCCGACAAGAATATCTACGTCGGACTGCTTGCCCGAAGCAGCTGCAAGCCCAAGTCCTGCAGGTCCTTCTACGCCGACGGCATGAGCTTCGTCGATGTAAAGAATCGCACCCGGAATACTGCGTTTGATATCCGCGAGAGCGCTTATGTCGGCTTTATCGCCGTCCATGCTGTATACACTCTCGGCGATAATGATGATATTCGAATACTGGGCCTTGACTTTATCGGCTATTGAGGCAAGATGTGCGTAATCATTGTGCCGGAAGCGGGTAAACGGTGCCCCCGATAGTTTTATGCCGTCTATGATACTTGCGTGCACCAGGCGGTCGGCAATTATATAAGTGCCTTTTACACCTGCGAGAGCGCTTACAATACCGGTATTTGCATGATAACCGCTGTTGAACAACAGTGCCGGAGCTCCATAGGCCGTTCTCAGGCATTCCTCTAACGAAGTAAAAGCCTTCTGATGGTTTGCCAGCAGTCGCGAGGCCGATGCCGACAGCGGTAGGGTAGCGGCCGCTTCCGATGCCATAAATCCGTCACGTAGCTGTCGGTCGGCCGCCAGTCCGAGATAGTCGTTCGAACTCAGATCGGTCAGACTGCCGTCGACATCGTTTGCGGCTACGGTCCGTAGATTGCCGCCGGCCTCAAGATCGGCCAGAATCGTATCAATAGTTTCGTTCATCACTCAGGATTTCTATCATTTCCTTGCACAGTTTGCGAAGCTGACTGTCGCTTATGATATATGGAGGCATCAGATATGCGTTGCGTCCGAAAGGCCGTATCCACACACCATGGCGCACGCATTCCTTTTGGAACAGGCCCACGTCGACCGGGCGTTTCAGTTCAACCACGCCGATCGATCCCAGCACTCTCACATCGCTTACGCCCGGCAGATCCCGGGCCGGCGCAAGTCCTTCTTTAAGAAGCTTTTCGATATGCGAAAGTCTCGACGCCATATCCTGCTCGGCAAGCATGCGTGCCGATTCTACTGCTATGGCGCATGCAAGCGGATTGGCCATGAATGTCGGGCCGTGCATAAGCACTCCCGCCTCGCCACGCGATATCGTATCGGCCACTTTTTTTGTGGTGAGTACCGCGCTCATGGTTAGGTAGCCGGCGGTCAGACCTTTACCTATGCACATTATGTCGGGTTCCACACCCGCATGTTCCCATGCAAAGCATTTGCCCGTGCGCCAGAATCCCGTGGCTATTTCATCGAATATCAGCAATATGCCGTAACGGTCGCAAAGACTGCGCAGCTGTCTGAGATATTCCGGGTTGTAGAACCACATGCCGCCTGCGCCCTGTACCACCGGTTCGAGGATGAAAGCTGCTATCTCACCGCCCTTTTCCGCGAAAAGCTTCTCGACCGGCGCGATATCCTCCGGGTGCCATTCGCCGTCGAAGCGCGAACGGGGCTGCGGCACGAAGTAACGCACCGGCAGCGCCGGTCCGAACGCTCCGTGCATGCCGGTGACAGGGTCGCATACGCTCATGGCATTCCATGTGTCGCCGTGGTAGCCGCTGCGTATAGTAGCGAAATTGGTCTTGTTGTGGTCGGCCGAAGCGCTCACGGCAGCCTGCACGGCCATCTTCATGGCTACCTCCACGGCTACCGAGCCCGAGTCGGCGTAGAATATATTGTGCATCGACGGCGGCGCCATGCCGAGCAGGATTTTGCCAAGTTCTATGGCCGGCCGGTGGGTGAAACCGCCGAACATCACATGGCTCATTTCGTCGAGCTGTCTTTTGGCCGCCTCGTTGAGCCGTGGATTGTTGTAGCCGTGAATTTCGCACCACCACGACGACATGCCGTCGATCAGTTCGGTGCCGTCGGCCAGTGTTATCACCGCTCCTTCACATCGCTTTACCTTGTAGGTCGGCAGCGGGTCTATTGTAGAAGTATAAGGATGCCAGAGATGCTCTCTGTCCCAGGCATCGTGAACTGTATTATCCATTTCCATGGTGCAAAATTAGCTAAATTATTCCTTTTTGATTAATTTTGTCATGGCAAAAGCAAGGATGCCGCTTTCGCACGGCCTCCGGCAACCGTCGTACACGACTCAACTTTCGCAAGATCAAGTTGAAGTGGAAAAAAGTTAAATGAGTGTAAAGAGTTAAGATAATAGTTCCTTCAGAATCTATAATCTGACAGACTTTATCCCTGCCTCCGGCATCCAAACCATTATCTTAACTTTTTAAACCTTTTACTTTTTCAACTATATTCATAACTGTGAGCAAGTTGAAGACTTGCGAAACTTAAATTAAATTGAGAATATCTGTAGTCACACCCGTATACAACCGCGAGGACTGCGTCGTGCGCTGCCTCGAAAGTGTCGCTGCCGAAAACTGCGGCGGCGGTAGGGTAGAGCACATACTTGCCGACGACGGTTCGACCGACCGTTCGGCCGAAATCGTCGAGCGCTTCGCTGCCGCGCATCCCGATGTGAAGCTGGTCCGGCTGCCCCGCAACATGGGCCCCAATGCCGCCCGAAATGCCGCGATAGCAGCTGCGACAGGCGATTATGTCCTGTTCATAGATAGTGACGATTGTCTGGCGCCAGGAGCGGTCGAAGCCATTGAGGCTGTCATGGACCGCGAACCCGGTTACGACCAGTATCTTTTCACATGCAGTCATAACAGGGATGCGATAAGCACCTACGGCGACCGCCGTGTGTTCAGTTATTCCGATTTCCTGTCGGGCAATGTATTTTTCGATTTC
Organism: uncultured Porphyromonadaceae bacterium; assembly: GCA_900548975.1. Taxonomy (GTDB): domain Bacteria; phylum Bacteroidota; class Bacteroidia; order Bacteroidales; family Muribaculaceae; genus CAG-873. The sequence continues at coordinate 8,763 of URMS01000040.1, read as the reverse complement.
GCACATGTTATCAACCGGCATACATTGCTCGAATATCCCTTCGACGAGAGTCTGCGCATACACGAGTATCTGTTTCATCTCCGCTTCTACCGCAAAGCGGGCCGGGTGCTGTTCGTCAACCGCATTGTATCGCTGGTCGATACTACCCGCGCCGACCATGTGACATTCACCACCCGCAAGACCAACGACCGGGCGCTTGCCGAGAGCCGGATATATACGCGGCTGTTCATCGAGTGGTTCGGCGACGACCTTGACGCGCTGCCCGGAGGAGCTTCGCGCCTGACGGGTCTGCTTAACGACAGCTACTCTTATGCTGTTCTGTCCGGAGATTATACTAATGCCCGCGATATTCGTTTGAGAGGCGCACGTCCGGCGCTGTTGTACCGTGTGGCCGCCATTACCCGCACAGGTCGCATGATGTGGTCGGCTGTCAAGATTGCCATGAGCATCAAATGGCGTATTCGCGACGCCTTAAGCCGAAAATGAGCCCGCTTGCCCTTTTGTCAGCAGTTTATAGCAATGCCTGGCGCCGGTAGTCGTTGGGAGTGCATCCCACAGCTTTTTTGAAAGCGCGGCTGAAATATTGCGGGTATTGGTAGCCGAGAATGTATGCGATCTCGCCTATCGACTTGTCGGGAGTTGCGAGCATGTCTTTTGCCAAATCCATGGTTTTCTGCTGGATATACTCCTGTGCCGTGCGGCCTGTTTCCTTCTTTATCAGGTCGCCGAAATAATTGGGCGACAGGCATAGCTCCGATGCGCACCAGGCCACGGTGGGTGTGCCTAACTGTTGAGCCTTCCCGGAGGCGAAATAGCTATCGATAAGTTCTTCGAAGCGTGTGAGCAGATCCTTGTTCACTTTTTTCCTCGTAATGAACTGTCTGTCGTAGAATCGCAGACAGTAATTAAGGAAAAGTTCTATTGCCGAGGCTATTATGGTGTTGCTGTGCTTGTCGCCGCCGAAATTGATCTCATCATCTATTTTCCGGAAGCAATCGATTATCGTTTCGCGTTCGCGCAGCGACAGATGCAGGGCCTCGTTGGTGGCGTAGGAGAAAAAAGTATAGTCTTTGATTCTTCGGCCAAGAGGCGTCCCGTGCAGCAGTTCGGGACTGAAATAGAGCACCCAGCCTTTCGCCTTGTAGGTCGAGCCGTCCTGAGGGTGGCCGAAGACTTGCCCCGGCGCCGTGAACACCAGCGTATTTTCCTGATAGTCGTATTCCTGCCTGCCGTAAGTGAGATAGTCGGCACAGAGAACGTCCTTCAGAAATATTACATACATGCCCATATTCTTCCGGCAATTCGGAATCGGTCTGGTCACCTGCGATCCTTCGAGTACATTCACGTAAGGATGCCGTGTGGGCACGCCCCAGTGCTCGTTGTAGTCTTTCACGGTGGGAATATCGATTATCTTGTCCATGTCGTTGGTGTATTGATGCTTGCAAATGTATTTAAAAAATGCCGAACTCCAATGGCAATCGGTAAAAGTTGTACTTCTATCCGTAAAGTTGATAAGTGTTTCCGCCGCCCCCTGATGTAATTTTGCATTCAGAAAAAAATTCACATCATGTTGACAATAGATACATTCAACCGGCTTACAGGTCAGGAAACATTGCATCCTCTTGTCGGTATTGCGGATCTGACTGCTGCCAGTCTTGATTGTGACATAGATAGACCATGTAATTTCTATGCTTTGCTCTGCAACGGAGAAAGGCTGCGGCTTATTATTCCCGGCGAATCGTTCAGGATACCGTCGGCACACAATAAGCGCAAAGAGGGTTATACAGGCGTTCTATTCCATCCCGATATTTTGTGTGATACTCCTCTTGAAAACGATATCGCCCGATACTGTCGTCGGTGCAATTGCTGTAAAAAGCTATGCGATAACGAGAAAAAAACGATAGACGACTGCATCGGGCTGATAGCGCATGAACTCGACCATTCTATCGACCGCTACAGCGGTGCTATTATCGTCTCACAGATAGAGCTATTATTAAATTACTGCACCCGTATATGCTGTCAGAACTGAGGTGCACTTCGCTTTATAAGATATGAATAATTTCAGTTTCACTTATCCGGTCAGGCAGTATTTCGGCAAAGGCTGTGCCATGGCTTCCCTTGCAAAGGAAGTCGGAGGCATGGGCGACACCGTGATGCTCGCATATGGCCGTGAATCCTTGAAAAAGTCTGGTCTTTACGACGCAATCCGCAGCCTCCTCGAGTCGGCCGGGAAAAAGGTAGTCGATTTCGGCGGCATAATGCCCAATCCCACTTATGCCAAAGTGCAGGAAGGAGCCGCGCTGGCCCGTGAGAATAAGGTCTCGTTCATTCTTGCCGTTGGAGGAGGCTCTGTTATCGACTGCTGCAAAATAGTTTCCGCCCAGGCCATGACCGGCGACGACGTATGGGATATGTTCTACACCCGTCACACTACACCGTCCGAGTTTATTCCCACAGGAGCTGTCGTAACGGCATCCGGCACCGGTGCCGAGCAGAACAACGGCGCTGTAATCACCAACGAGGAAAAGAAACTCAAACAGCCGCTTTTTGGCGCTTATCACCGTTTCGCCATCCTCGACAGCGATCTCACGCGCTCGCTTCCTATGTCGCAGGTGGTAAGCGGCGCTTTCGATACTCTGAGCCATTGTATGGAGACCTTTATGGGTACTCCAGCCGGCGCCGGCATCTCCGACGAAATCAACCTGGCCGTGATGCGCAATGTCGTTACAAATCTTCGGGCCCTCATCGCCGACCCCGGCAACGATTTCGCCCGCGGCGAACTCATGTGGGATTCGGCAATGGCCGAAAACGGTCTGCTGAAACTCGGCAAAACCACCGACTTCCAGTGTCATATGATAGAGCATGCCGTCGGCGCTTATACCGACTGCAACCACGGCTGCGGCCTTGCGGTTATACATCCGGCTCTCTACCGCGCATATCTCCCCGAGGGCGCTCCCGGGCTTGCGGCCATGGCCCGGAGTGTATGGGGCATCGACGCCGACGACGATATGGAGGCTGCTCTTAAAGGCATCGATGCCCTCGAGGCTTTTATAGCCGAGATCGGGCTGCCGTCGAGGTGGTCGCAGATGGGCATCGCCGACCGCGAGGCGATGCGCGGAGCCGCCGACACCTGCCTGTTTACGGCCGGGGGCTGCCGCCGCTTCTCGCGCGACGAAATCTACCGTCTTCTTGTTTCACTGATGTAATAACTTATTAAAATTTCGCAAGTTTTCAACTTGCTCACGGTTAAATATATAGTTGAGGAAGTACGGAGTTTATAAAGTTAAGATAATGGTTTCGGGCGCTCACTGTGCCAAAAGAACTATTATCTTAACCCTTTAACTTTCTCAACTTTATAAACTTCAACTTGAACTTGCGAAAGTTGAATACACTTATATGAGATACCCGCATATATTTGCAGCCGTCGCTGTTTTCGCAGCCTGCATGTGGTGTAGCGCTCCGGCGCAGGGTGCATCGGCTCTGGACCCGAGGCAGAAAGCCATTGCAGACATTGCGTCGCTGACGGCAAAAAGCGAACTGACGGCACTGACCGACGTCCTCGATCATGTGCTCGACAGCACCTTGACCGTGAACGAGGCCGCCGAAGTGATAGTGCACACCTATGCCTATTGCGGCTTTCCCAAAGCCCTGCGCGGCCTCCAGATGCTCGTCGGAGTCGTCGACGCCCGCGAGGCCTCGGGGCGCCCCGTAGTCCGGGGCCGCGAAGCTACGGCGGTCAGCGACAGCCGCAGCCGCTACGAGCGCGGCCGCGACATCCTGGCCGAAATATCAGGTGTCCCCGCCGACGCTCCCAAGCCGCCTTATGCCGTGCTTGCTCCCCGGGTCGAGGAGTTTCTGAAAGAGCACCTGTTCTGCGACCTCTTCGAGCGCGATCTGCTCACCTACGCCGAGCGGGAGCTCGCCACCGTTGCCGTGATAGCGTCGCTGGGCGAGGGCGTCGAGCCTATGCTTCGCTCGCACTCCGCCATAGCCCGGCGCCTCGGTGCCTCCGACACCCAGATCGACGAGATAATATCCTCCGCCCGGCGTCCTGCACAGAGCATCTTCCCGCGCGGAGCGAAGATCGAAGGCCCCAATTTCGACGGCACGGCATATCTGAGCCGGCTCATGGAGGATTCGGCCGACTTCGACGTCGTTGTGTCCGATGTAGTATTCGATCCTGCGGCGCGCAACAGCTGGCACTCACACCCCGGCGGTCAGATTCTCATAGTCACCTCCGGCCTGGGGCAATATCAGGAGCGGGACAAGCCTGTGCGCACGCTCAGGCCCGGCGACGTCGTGGCCATCCCCGCCGATGTCGAGCACTGGCACGGAGCCGCTCCCGACAGTTCTTTCAGCCATATCGCCATCAATACCCGCGTACACCTCGGTCCCACCCGATGGTACGAACCGGTCGACGCATCTCCCGCTGTATGCTAAAGCGAGGAGAACGCTCGCGTAGTTTTTCTTTGTCAGAAGCACGATGATGTTTCCCGATTTCACTTGAAATATCGACTTATGTTAAGATTAAGAGAAGATTTCAGAGTATGTTTGTATATTGAATGAAGGAGTTACGGGGCTTCATAACGACTGAACGAAATCCTCAAACATTTTTCCTTATTTCGCACTTGCCCGTTTAGAGGTTGTTGAATAACATATGTGAATTCACAGGCCAAAAAGCCGGAGATGGATTTATATCGGAGTTGAAGGAACATAGCGGTGGCTATGTGACTGAAACGAAGATATAAAGACACTCTGAATTTTTGGAGGCGAAGCCTTTGTTTTCATAATAATGGGGTTTATTGGGTCTGTCTGATTGTGGCCGTCCTTTAACATTAGTACAGTCCTGGTGTCTTTTTGTTAACTTGCCCATTGCTCATCGGTCACATAGCAACCGCCGTGCTCCCTCTTAACGATGTGCAATTTAAGCAAAAATACACCAACCTGTGGATTCACATATGTTATTAAACACCCCCTTAATCTGCGGGCCGCGTTTATATTTATAAAGATTTGGAAATTTTTGCTAAATTTGCCGAAACCAACCATAAATGCCCGAATAATGAAACAATTTTTTGTTGCAGTTTTCCTGTTGGGAAGCGTCTTGTACGCTTTTGCAGATAAAGCAAAGAAAGGCATCCCGACGGGCTATCCATATTCTCCTGTACCTTTTACCTCGGTTAAGGTTTACGGACCGTTCTGGGGATCGCGCCTCGAAGCAAGCCGGAGCGTCACTATTCCTCTTGCATTTCAGAAATGCGAGGAAAACAACCGTTATGAAAACTTTATCCGTGCGGCACATCCGAGCGATTCTAACAAGGTTGAGGGATATAGTTTTGACGATACCGATGTCTACAAGACCATAGAGGGAGCGGCGTATCGCCTCAGCAATTTCCCCGACAAGAAACTGGAGGCATACGTCGACAGCGTGATAGATATAATAGCCGGAGCTCAGGAACCTGACGGATATCTCTATACCGCTAGAACCCAGAACCCGAAGCATCCTCATGAATGGGCCGGTGACAAGAGATGGGTAAAGGTCGAGGACCTCAGCCATGAGTTCTACAATCTCGGCCACATGATCGAGGGTGCAGTGGCGTATTATCAGGCCACAGGCAAGCGCAAATTTCTTGATATAGCGATTCGGTATGCGGATTGCGTATGCCGCAGCATCGGGGAGGGGGAAGGTAAGTTAAGACTTGTTCCCGGTCATCAGATCGCGGAGATGGCTCTTGTAAGACTGTATAACGTCACAGGCGACAAAAAATACCTCGACCAGGCCAAGTTCTTCCTCGATGCCCGGGGTTCCACTGAAAGATGTCAGGAATATTCTCAGTCCCATATTCCGGTGCTTAAACAGACCGAGGCGGTCGGACATGCGGTGAGAGCCACATACATGTATTCCGGAATGGCTGATGTTGCGGCAATGACAGGCGACACCGCATACATCAATGCAATCGACCGCATCTGGGACAATATCGTGAGTAAAAAGCTATACATCACCGGCGGTATAGGCGCTACAAACAGAGGAGAGGCATTCGGAAAGAACTACGAGCTGCCGAATGCAACCGCATATAACGAGACTTGCGCCGCTATCGGAAATGTCTACACCAACTACCGTCTGTTCCTTCTTCATGGAGACGTCAAATATTTCGACGTGCTGGAACGTACGCTCTATAACGGTTTGATTTCCGGCGTCTCGATCGACGGAGGAAGTTTCTTCTACCCCAATCCTCTTGCTTCGACAGGTAAATACAGCCGCAAGGCCTGGTTCGGATGCGCCTGCTGTCCGAGCAATATCAGCCGATTCATTCCCTCGTTGCCGGGATACGTTTATGCAGTTAAGAACAATAACCTTTTTGTCAATCTTTTCATGCCTAATAACGCCGACCTTGAGGTGAACGGCAAGAAAATCAAAGTCTCGCAGGAAACAAACTATCCCTGGGACGGCAACATCAGGATGAAGATAGATAAGGGTTCGGCCGACATGTCCCTTAATATCCGTATCCCCGGATGGGTGAGAAACAGCGTCGTTCCGGGCGATCTTTATTCTTATGACGACGGTATCGAGCCGACCTATTCAGTGAGAGTGAATGGCGAGGAGGTCAAGGGGGAATTGAAGTCTGGATATCTTGTTATCCCTCGGAAATGGAAGAAGGGTGATTTAGTTGAGATAACGTTTGATATGCCTGTCCGCACGGTGAAGGCAAACGACAAAGTTGTCGATGACTGCGGACGCCTTGCGATTGAAAGAGGTCCGCTTGTATATTGCGCCGAATGGCCCGACAACGACTACAACATCCATACGACTCTGCTTAACCGCAAGCCTGAATTCACGATTCATGACTTATCTTCCGAACTTGGTGGAATCCGCAAGATTTCCACTACCGTGCAGTCGCTTTCTTACGCATCCGACGGGACTCTGAAAGTGACACCCCGCACACTCACTCTCATCCCTTATTACGCCTGGGCGCACCGGGGAGAGGGGAATATGGCAGTCTGGCTCCCCGCAGAACTCAGCGCGTCGATGGCGACTAATCCCGAGGAGGTGAAAAGGGAGGATAACGGCTTCTTTAAGTAATTTAAGAGTATGTTTACTTTTAACTTTATGTAATCATTAGAGGCCTTTCAGGTCTGTCTGAAGATTTCGTTCAGTCGTTATGGAACCCCATAATTCCTTCACTCAATATCCAAACATACTCTGAAAAAACTTGTAAATAGGTATTATTAATAACCCGGAGTTTGAGTAATTGATGCGGTATTGCCGCAGTATGGCGATAAATGCCTATCTTTGCCGGCATGAACAGCATCGGTGAGAAAGCGCCGCGGTGCGGCGGCACGGCCATCCTTTTTGTGCACGGCATACTCGGCAACAGGGAGTTCTTCGACTTCCTGCAGCCCTGTGTGCCGCCGGGGTGGACGCGCCGCAGCCTGCTGCTCGAGGGCCACGGGGGCAGTGTGCGCGACTTCGGCCGGGCATCCATGGCCCGGTGGAAGGCGCAGGTGCACGAGGCCGTCGCAGAGCTGCGGGAGAGCCATGGCCGCGTGGTGGTGGCGGCGCACTCCATGGGCACGCTGTTTGCCATCGGCGAGGCTGTGCGCGGGGGTGCCGACGCGGTGTTTCTGCTCGCTCCGCCCCTGAGCCTGCGGCTGTCGGCGCGGCTGTTTGCGACCCCGCTCAAGGTCGCCACAGGGCGCATACGGCCCGACGACGTATGGGCGCAGGCCGCCGTGCGGGCCTACGGCATAACCGGGGGCGGAAATCCGCTCCATTACCTGGGGTGGGCGGCCCGCTATGCCGAGCTGTTTGCCGAAATACGGCGCGTGCGCAGGCTGTGCCCGCAGTTCCGGGCTCCGGCCGAGGTTATCTTCTCGGCCCGCGACGAGATGGTGTCGCCGCGCGGCCGCCGCTACCTCGAAGGCAACCTGCAGGCCGCATTCACCCTTCTGCCCGCCTCGGGGCACTATTACTACTCCGACGCCGACCGCGCCCTCATAATCTCCCGCTTCCAAAGCTTCACCACCTCCCAACCCTCCTAATTTCCTAACCTCCTAAGCTCCTGCTCTCCTAATCTCCTAATCTCCTAATCTCCTGGTCTCCTAACCTCCTAATTCGACCACTTGGCAGTCGCGCATGTCGGCGCCGTCGATGGTCAGGAGCACCAGCGTACGCACCCGGTGCCAGCCCTGCTGCCCGGCGGCGCCGGGATTGATGTGGAGCAGGCCGAGCTCGTGGTCGTACATCACCTTGAGGATGTGCGAATGGCCGTCGACCATCAGCCGCACACCCTCCTGACGAAGCAGTTTTTTCATGCCGGGGTTCCATCGGCCGGGATAACCGCCGATATGGGTGAGGAGCACGCGCACCCCCTCGACATCGAAGGTGAGCAGCTCGGGACAGTTGCGGCGCACCGAGCCGCTGTCGATGTTGCCGCACACGGCCCGCACAGGGCATATTTCGCGCAGACGCAGCACGATGTCGTAGTCGCCGATGTCGCCGGCGTGCCATATTTCGTCGCAGTGGGCGAAGTGGGCGGCATAGCGGTCGTCCCAATAGCCGTGGGTATCGCTGAGAATTCCTATCCGTTTCATACTTTTTGCGCCAAAGATAGCGATTTGAAGTCAGAAATTAATTAGGAGTTAGAAAATAGGAGTTACAAGTTCGCTTTTCAGGCAACAACTTCTAACTTCTAACTTGTAACTTCTAATTACTAACGAACTATATTAAAAACCAAATAAAATGAGGCAAAAATTACATCCACCTTA
>URMS01000039.1 GCA_900548975.1 uncultured Porphyromonadaceae bacterium | reverse complement strand
CTCCTAACTTCCTAATTTCATCTCCTCCTAACTTCCTAATTTCATCTCCTCCTAACTTCCTAATTTCATCTCCTCCTAACTTCCCACCCTCCTATTCTCCTAAATGAACGAAGAAAGCCGCATGCGGGGGCATGCGGCTTTTTTCGTTCATTCCTAAGATGGATTATTTGTTCTTGAAGTAGCGGTTGAAGAGACCCTGGAAGCCCTGGCCGTGGCGGGCTTCATCCTTTGCCATTTCGTGTACGGTGTCGTGGATGGCATCGAGACCGAGCTGCTTGGCGCGGGCGGCGATACGCATCTTGTCTTCGTTTGCGCCGGCTTCGGCGAGCATACGCTTCTCGAGGTTTGTGCGGGTGTCCCATACTACCTCGCCGAGAAGTTCGGCGAACTTGGCAGCGTGCTCAGCCTCTTCGAAAGCATAGCGCTTGAAAGCCTCTGCGACTTCGGGATAGCCTTCGCGATCGGCCTGACGGCTCATTGCCAGGTACATACCCACTTCAGAGCATTCGCCGTTGAAATGAGCGGTGAGATCGGCAATCATCTGCTCATCGCAGCCTTTGGCAACGCCGATCTGGTGTTCGGTCACGAACTGAAGCGCTGCATCGGGAGTAAGTTCACGGAAAGCCGATTTGGGAGCATGGCATACAGGGCATTCTTCGGGAGCCTCTTCGCCTTCATAGATGTAACCGCACACTGTGCAGATAAATTTCTTTTTCATAATTAACGGATTGTTTATGGTATGTTTTATGTCAGAGGATACCGTGTTTTTTGAATACCTCGGTAATTTTCTCGAGCGCTTCGTTCACCTGATCGGGAGTATGTGTAGCCATGAGGCTGAAACGGATAAGAGTGTCCTGAGGAGCAACTGCGGGCGACACTACCGGATTGACGAATATACCCTTTTCGAAGAGTTCGCTTGTGATAGCGAATGTCTTGAAGTTGTCGCGGATATAAAGCGGGATAATAGGAGTGGAAGTGTTGCCGATTTCGAAGCCGCGCTCGCGGAAACCTTCGAGAGCCATATTGGTGAGTTTCCACAGATTTTCCTGACGTTCGGGCTCTTCGATCATTATGTCGATAGCCTTGAGGCAGGCTGCTGTAGATGCCGGAGTGATACTGGCCGTGAAGATGTAGGAACGCGAGTGGTGACGAAGGAAATTGGTTATCTCCTTGTCGGTAGCGATAAAACCGCCAAGTGATGCGAACGATTTGGAGAATGTACCCATAACCAGATCCACGTCGTCGGTCACGCCGAAGTGATTGCAGACACCGCGGCCGCCTTTGCCGAATACGCCGATGCCGTGGGCTTCGTCGACCATAACGCTGGCATTGTACTTTTTGGCAAGCTCAACGATCTTGGGCAGATTGGCTACATCGCCTTCCATGGAGAACACACCGTCGGTGACGATGAGTTTGATCTTGTCGGGCTCGCATTTCTGAAGTTGAGCCTCGAGGCTCTCCATATCGTTGTGGCGATATTTGAGCGACTTGGAGAACGACAGACGACGGCCTTCGATGATGGAGGCATGGTCCTGTTCGTCCCACAGTATGTAGTCCTCGCGACCGGTAAGAGTCGATACCACACCGAGATTCACGCCGAAACCGGTGGAATAGATCATTACATCCTCTTTGCCGATATACTCGGCGATACGTGCCTCAAGTTTCTTGTGAAGGTCGAGAGTACCGTTGAGGAAGGGCGAACCGGCGCAACCTGTGCCGTATTTGCGTGTGGCTTCGATAGCGGCTTCCTTGATACGCGGATCGTTGACCAGACCGGTGTAGCAATTGGAACCGAACATCAGCACACGACGGCCGTTGATAGTAACTTCGGGGTCCTGCTCAGACGAGATGGCGCGGAAATACGGATAGATACCGGCGGCCTTTGCCTCCTGAGGAGCTGTATATTGGGAGAGTTTGGCTTGTAGTGGTTTCATAGCTGCATGATACGATGCTTTGTTTAACATACCGCCCGCGTATGACATCTGTCCGGGGCCGGGGCAAAACACAGCGGCAAAGATACTAAAAAACCTTAATAGTAATCTAACTTCCGGTGCCTCTTTCGCATTTTTTAATACAAATGTCACTTCGTTGACAACGAGGGCGGCAAATTGCCATTCAAAGCCCATTCCGAGGGGCTGTCGCCCATGACAAGCTCCAGTTGTCCACCTGAAATTATTTCGTCGTGTGTAAGCCAGCATCGGTTGTGATCGACGCCGTTGAGACGGGCCGACTGCACATAGATATTATCGGGCGATGCTCCTGTGGCTTTTATTTCGAACATTTTGCCTCCTTCCATACTGATTCTGACATTTTCAAACACAGGACTGGTAATCAGGTACACATCCTGGCCGGCATTGGGATAAAAACCCATAGCCTGAAAGACATACCATGCCGACATCGAGCCCGAATCGTCGTTGCCCGGAAGTCCGTCGGGAGCATTGCGGTATCGCGTAGAAAGTACGCGACGCGTAATCGCAGCCGTTTTATCGGGCCGGTTGGCATAGTTATAAAGCATCGGAACTAAGAATCCTGGTTCGTTCGACACCTGGAAAAGCCCCATGCAATAGCGCTGGTCGGTTACCTTGTCGTGGGTAAAATATGTGTCGAGACGCTTTATGAAGTTGTCGGAGCCTCCGCACCGCTCTATGAGAGAGGCCACATCGTGGGGCACATAGAACGACATCTCCCATGAGGTCGACTCATAGCACACGCCCTCCCAGTCCTGACGCCAGAACACATTGTATTCGCCGGCATCGGCCCAGGATCCGTCGGCTCGTCGCGGCCAAAGGAAACCCCGGTGTCCGAGGCTCTCGATGCTGTCATTCCACAGATTCTGCCAATTGGACGAGCGACGATAGTATATATCGGCAACAGCATCGCGACCAAGGCCATGTGCCAAAGTAGCTATGGCATAATCGCAGTAGGCATTCTCGTAGGTACGAGTACCCGATCGTTCTGTTTCGAACGGTGTATAGCCCATCCGATTGCTCTGCAGAGTGCCGCCCCGGCCCTCTTTTCGGGCATCGGCCGGTTCTGTCTCGGCATCGGTGAGCATGGCGCGCAGTCCTTTTTCGTAGTCTATGCCGACGAGCCCCTTTACATAAGCGTCGGCAATCATCACATCGCAGTTCGAGCCGCCCTGCACACGGCCGTTACAGTTGCCGCTTCGGCCGTCGGGGAGATACCCTTCGTGTGCCCAGATGTCGATGGCCGACTGTACCATGCCCGTCTGCCGAGAGGGCTGAATCAATGTGAGAAGCGGATGAGTGGCGCGGAATGTATCCCACACGGCATAATAATCGTCATAGTAAGGCTCATCAGAGAGCCACAACGGATTCTCGCCGGTGCGGTCGGTCGGCTGCAGGCATGCATGATGAAGACAGGTATAGAATAGTGTTTTGTCCTGTTCGGAGCCTTCGACCGTCACACGGTCGAGCACTTCGTTCCATTTATCAATCCCGGACTGCCGGACAGCATCGAAGGCAAGGTCTCCGACAGCATTAAGATTCTGACGGGCCTTTTCGGCACTGACAAAAGATATGCCGACTTTCAGATTCACCGTCCCGCCTTCGGGAAGGGAATACACAAAAGCACCTACAGCTTTTTCGCCTTTATCTCCTCTTACCTCACGGCTGCCTGCTGTCTTTCCGTCTTTCCACAGCATGACGCTGTCGGCAGTCCTGTCGGCCCGGGCATAGAAATACACCGTATACGGCGATCCCATATTCCAGCCTCCGGCCACGGTGGTGAACCCCTCGAGTTCGGTATCGGAATTTATTTTAATACCCGAGGCTACAAGATGCTGGCTTTCCTGATGGTTTATACGCAGATAGCTGCCGGCATCAAACAGTATGGCAGCCGTGTCTGTGGCGGCAAACGTATATTCATGTACACCCACCTTATCGGTAGCGGTAAGACGCACACCGACATCATAGCGGTCGAGACGCACCCCATAGCAGTTGAGAGCGAAGGTTTCGCCCGATCGCTCCGACCCATAGTTTTCGGGGTCGATATGTCCGGCGACAGGCTGCACCAGCACATTGCCGTACTTGGGGCCGCCTCCTGTGCCGCTGACATGGGTATGGCTGAATCCCATCACGGGACCATCGGGTTTCCATCCCTGATTCGCACCCATATCGCCACAGTCGGCACCAAGTTTCACCATGCCGAATGGCACACACACTCCCGGAAATACATTTCCCTCTCCGGCAGCGCCTGTTTCGGGGCGGACATATTTCCAATTCTCTGCAGCTCCGGCCGACTGATGTGCCAGAGCAGATATGAATACCAATAGAAACAGAATGTTTTTCATAGAAGATTAATTGAGACGGAACAAAAGTAGCAAATTACGACGACCACTCCAACCAGGCTGAGTGCTATGGCGTATTTTTTGCGCGTACGGATGCAATAATGGCAGAGGTTCTTACACCGGCGCCGGGAAACGGCGCCCCGGTGTAAGCGGATTGTCATTTATTATTTGTAATTTTGCGGGGTAAAGACTATGCATATGAAAAAACTCACATATATTATTGTGGCAGCAGCGGCAATGATTGCACCGGCAGCGTTCGGAGCCTCGCAGCGTTCGCCGCATGTAGGCGCTCTGGCACCCTACAGCTATCCCGAAAACCGCGCTCCGCGCCCCGACATCGCTTTCATGCCCGACGGCACATCGTACGCCGAGCGTTCGGCCGACAACCGCAAGATAGTGATCAAGGACATAGCTACCGGCAAGGAGAAAGAAGTGCTCTTCGATCTCGACCGCACACGCGAGACCACACTGCCCGCTTTCGACGGATTCATAGTAAGTCCCGATGCCTCGAAAGTTCTGGTATGGACCGGCGTCGAATCGATATACCGCCGGTCGTTTACGGCACAGTACTATGTCTACGAAGTGCGCTCGCGCCTGCTCAAGCCACTGTCGAAGACGCACGCCCGACAGCGCGACCCTCTTTTCTCGCCCGATTCGCGCATGGTGGCCTTCGTAGCGCCCGACAACAACATCTACATCGCAAAACTCGACTACGAAACCGAGGTTGCCGCCACCACCGACGGCGCCGCCCGTTCGGTGATCAACGGCGCCGCCGACTGGACCTACGAGGAAGAGTTCGCCACCACATCGCTCATGGCATGGGCGCCCGACAATCTCACATTCTGCTACGTGCGCTTCGACGAAAGCGCCGTGCCCACATACTCGCTGCCCGTCTACGAAGGCACCTGCGACCGCCGCACGGAGTATGCGCTGTACCCCGGCGAAATGAGCTACAAATACCCGGTAGCCGGTCAGCCGAACTCTACCGTGAGCCTGCTCAGCTACGACATCGAGACCCGCAAGACCAAGACCGTCGACATTCCCGGCTCGCCGTGCTACATCCCCCGCATAGCCTACGGTCCCAAACCCTCGCAGCTCATGGTGGCCACGCTCAACCGCGACCAGAACCGCTACGAAATCTTCGCCGTAAACCCCAAATCGACCGTAAGCCGCTCGGTATACACCGAAGATTCCAAGGCATGGATAGAGCCTGAGGCATACGAAGCGCTCCACTTCGGCGAGAACTCTTTCGTGGTAGCGGGAAGTTCCGAAGGATACACCCGGTTCTATGAATACAGCTACAGCGGCGCCAAAATCAAGGCCCTGACACCCGCCCACTGCGATGCCACGGCCTACTACGGCACCGACGCTCTCGGCAACCACTATTTCCAGACGGCGTCGCCCACTCCGATGGACCGCACAGTGCAACGCCTCGACCGCAAGGGAATCACATCGGCCGTGAGCAAGACCGCCGGCACATCGGGCGCCACATTCGCCCCGGGATGCAACTTCATGCTATTGTCGTTCAGCGACATCACCACTCCGCCTACATATACTATCAACCGCGCCGACGGCAAACAGGTGTCGGTGCTCCTCGACAACAAGGACTATGCCGACCGCACTGCCTCAATGCTCGGCAAAAAGGAATTCTTCACCTTCACTTCCGGAGGCTACGAGCTCAACGGATATATGGTAAAACCGCGCGACTTCTCGGCATCGCGCCGCTACCCGGTTATCATGAGCCAGTACAGTGGCCCCGGCTCGCAAAGCGTGCTCAACAGCTGGTCGCTCGACTGGGAGGCCTACTTCGCCTCGCAGGGATATATAGTGATGTGCGTCGACGGTCGCGGCACCGGCGGACGTGGCACGGAATTCCGAACCGCCGTATACAAGGATCTCGGCAACCTCGAGACTGTCGACCAGGTGGCAGCCGCCCGCTATGCTGCGTCGCTGCCATATGTCGACGCAGCCCGTATAGGCATCTACGGCTGGAGCTTCGGCGGCTACGAGGCTCTGATGTGCGCCTCGGCCGACGACTGCCCCTACGCCGCCGCCGTGGCCATAGCTCCTGTCACCGACTGGCGCTACTACGACACCGTCTACACCGAGCGCTATATGCTCACACCACAGCAGAACGAGCGCGGCTACAACGATGCCTCGGCGCTGCTCCGCGCGCTGCATCTGAGCTGCCCGCTGCTGATGATGTACGGTACCGCCGACGACAACGTGCATCCGGCCAACACCCTGCAGTACGTCTCCACACTCCAGAGCCTCGGCATGATGTGCGACATGTTTGTTTTCCCCAATATGAACCACTCCATCAACGGCTGCAACGCCCGCGCGGTTGTCTATGCCAAAATGCTGCAGTTCTTTGATTCCAAACTGAAATAATATGCACCGGTCAGCCCAACCCCGCGACCTCACAACGGCCATGTGGCGCAACTGGACGATATGCTACGGCGCCATAACACTGCCGTTGCTGCTGTCGCTGTTCATGCCTCTGGCCTGGTTGCCTTTTGCAACTCTGCTTGAGGTGTATCTGCTGTCGTCGGTGCGTCGCTCCGACATTCTAAGCCCGGTGAGCGCCTGCTCGGTTCTTACAGGTATAGCCATCCGAGTACTCTTTGTGGCATCGGTGATAATGATAGTAATCAACATCATGTGCACCGACTGGCTCATACCGACAGTATGGCGTCTGCGGGTGTACAACAGCGAGATTCCGTTCATTGTCTGCCTGATAGTGTCGCCGATCACAGCGCTTTTCTGCGCCCTGTCGCTCTTGTTCGGCATCGGCGACACCGCAAGTCTCAACTACCAGCGCCGCAACGGATTCCACGCCGGCGACAGCGTGGCGGCCACACTCTATCACCGCGAAGCCCGCTACCAGACCACAGTGCTTCTGTGCCTGTCGGCAGTCATGGGGGCGGTAGAGTATTTCTACTATTTCGCCCGCTATATCAACGCTAACTTCAACGATCCCGACCGCTTCTTCTTCATCTACATGCCCATAGTGGTATACCTGCTGTCGATCTTCATTCTGCATGCCCGCTACCAGTCGGTAAGCATACTGTGCGAGGCTCTGGTCAACGCCCAGGGCGGCCGACACACCGGTACTATCGTACGCTATCTCATATTCAAGGACGACGATCTGCTGCTGCACCGGGACACCGACGGCATATGGGATACTCCTGCCGAAAGCCGCATAGAGCGCAAATCGGCCATGGGCGAGCACGAGGCGCGGTTGCTATTCGCCGAGCTCAGCGGCATTGAGAACTTCGAACTGCGCTACTGCTTTACCAACCGCGCTTTCGCAGCCGAATCGAACATGATGCACTACGCCGTTTTCGTGGACAGCGACAACGGCATTACAATCGACGAACGGAAACAGTGGTTCAATCCCTACATGCTCGACAGCGCCCTGGCCGCGAGCGCCCTCAGCCCCGTACTGGCCAACGAGCTATACCGCATCCACACCATCACCATGGCGTGGAAGACCTACGACCGCGACGGACACCGTCTCTACCCCATCAAGCATTACCGCCCCACTTTCCGACTGCGCGATCTCCGCGAATGGACCGTCGACTACGATGACGAATCGTGGTTCGATGTGGCCCATCAGAACGAAGACCGTCCCTTCTTCCGCACCCGTCAGCTGTGGAACCGTCTCACCGGCTTCATGAAGCCTAAAAGCAGCCGCCTCTGATGGACAAGGTACTGGCTGTTGTCGGCCCCACCGCCTGCGGCAAGACGCGCCGCGGCGTCGCTCTGGCCCGCGCGCTCGGCGGTGAGATCGTCAGCGCCGACTCGCGCCAGATATACCGCCGCATGGACGTAGGCACCGGAAAGGATCTGACCGACTACGGCGACGACGTACCCTACCATCTTATCGACATCGCCGAGCCGGGCACCAAGTACAATCTTTTCGAATATCTGCGCGACTGCCGCCGCGCCGTGGACGATATCGCCGCCCGCGGGCGACGCCCTATCATCGTGGGCGGCACAGGCATGTATGTGGAGTCGTTTCTCAAGGGCATACATCTGCCCGAAGTGCCTGTCAACGAGCCTCTGCGGGCCTCGCTGCGCGATAAAAGTCTCGCTGAGCTCACCGCTATTCTCGCCTCCATGAAGCGGCTGCACAACAGCACCGACGTCGACACTGCCGCACGGGCCATCCGGGCCATCGAAATCGAGCAGTTCTACCTCGCCCATCCCGACCTCGCCGCCGACACACGCGGCGGCACCGGCGTGCCCGCACTCATAGTAGGCATCGATATCGACCGCGACACCCGCCGCCGGCTCATCACCGACCGCCTGCGCCGCCGTCTCGACCGCGAGGACATGCTTGCCGAGGTCGAAGGTCTCATTGCCTCCGGAGTCGACCCCGAAGCCCTCATTTACTATGGTCTGGAGTATAAATTTCTCACTCTCCACGTGCTCGGACAGCTGTCGCGTGCCGAAATGGAGCGTCAGCTCGAAATCGCCATCCATCAGTTCGCCAAGCGGCAGATGACATGGTTCCGCGGCATGGAGCGGCGCGGTTTCGACATACACTGGCTGCCTTTCGATATGCCCGACGACGAATTTGTCGACACCGTCAAGTCGCTCATGGCATGAAAAAGCAGCTCGCCGTCATTGCCGTAATAATGGCTGCCTCTGCCGCCCGGGCCGCATCGCCCGAGGCGACATGCATCTCCACAGGCAATGCCTCCGATTTCTCCTACCACGCCCGCTACAGCCTCGACCGGTCGGCACATCACTCGGTAGCCATGGAATGGCCCGACAGCATCGGCGGCGCACGCTACCGGGCCACCGCCGACATCAGTTCGTCGGTGTTCGACGATCCTATGTTTCCTTCGAAGGTCCGGTACTCGGTCATGAAACTTGGCGCGGACACCACTCTTTGGGCCGAAGGCGATTTCGAATGCCGCATGAGCGCGAATCCGGCATTCTCCATGACGCTGCGCCGCACCGGCGCGGGCACGGCTCTGACCATGGGGGCCGACAAGGCCGCGGCGTCTGTGGCGGTACCCTTTGCCGGCGACACCATATGCAGCGAGGCCGTCGCCGGAGCGGCCATGATGCGCCATTCGCTTATCGTGCGGTCTGTCGACAGGGCGGCCCGCGCGCCGTTCGCCACCGTCGATTCACTCTCAGCCTACCTGGCCGCGTCGGCCGACCCGATGGAGACCCTTTGGGAATATCTCGACCGCGACATCGACACCGGCGAGGCACGGCTCGGAGCAAAATACACTATTGCTACAGTTCGCTACGACAGCGGCTACACCATCGTGCTTGCCGGTAGCGAGGACCGTCTGCCCGACTCATGGCAGCCGCTCGACATCAAGGGATTTCTCACCGAAACAGCTTTTGCAGGCCACTACGACCTGCTGTGGTATGCCGCCGGCCGCACTATCGCCGACAGCGAGGCAAGCGCCGCCACAAGCGTCGAAGGCGAAGTCCTCGAGCTGACATTCCCCATGCTCCACTCGCGCATACGCTTCCGCCGCAAAAACTAAGACGGCGTCGTGCCGTTTATCGCTCCTGTGGCGATATCGTAGATAAGGGTCGAATTGAGCAGCGAGAGGGTATACCGGCGGCTGTCGCGCTCCATGCTGAATACCGAATCAAGCTGCTGGGAATCCTGAAGATAAGCATACAGTTTCGGGGGAAGCTGGTCGAACAGAAGTACCTGCGGCAGCGGCATTCCGTAGCCGTCGACCGACACCCAGGCATAATCACTGTCGAAAGTAATGCCCGGACCGTTGTCGATGCGCACATGGTAGGTATCGCCGTTGTGCGAATACGAGCCAATGCCCGATCCGGGAAAATACTGCGACACAAAATCGGCTATATCCTGCGGCATGGCATCCCAGTCGTCGTCGCCATGGCATGAAGTCGCCGCAAACAGAAGAAATACCGACATAACGGCCGATAAAATCAACATAAACACGGGCCTCATATCCACCGCCCTGGCTGCAAGTATCTTAGCTTTCATATTTTTCATTTCAAGAGCATTCGTTATGATTTAATAACATTTGTAACAACCTTATTGTTTTGTAAGACCTCATACTTAAATATTTAGGATTAAATAACATTCACGTAATTTCCAGTATTGAAAGCTTCTATTAACTTTGTAAGTTATTATGACCGATCGGAATTCAGATATGTTTTTTAAACACATTAGAATAAAATCATTAGCCATAATTTTACTTAGCGCGCTCACAGCCACTGCACAAGATGCCGACACCACTGTCGTAGAGATGCAGGAGGTCGTGGTGACCGGCAAACACTCCATGCTAAAAATGCGCGGTACCGCCGCCAACTCGGAGCTTATCACCGCATCCGATCTCAAACGCGCCGCCTGCTGTAGCCTCGGCGAGAGTTTCACCACCAATCCGTCGGTAGATGTAAGCTACAGCGATGCCGCCACGGGAGCCCGACAGATCAAGTTCCTGGGCCTTTCGGGAGCATATGTGCAGATGCTGACGGAGAATGTGCCCGCCCTCCGCGGCGCCGGCGCTCCATTCGGACTGGGATATATCGCCGGACCATGGATTCAGTCGATACAGGTTTCGAAAGGCGCCAGTTCGGTGAAAAACGGTTTCGAATCTATCACCGGACAGATAAACATCGAGATGAAAAAGCCGCAGAACGACCCTTCGCTGTCGCTCAACGCCTATGTCGACCACATGGGCAAAGCCGAGGGTAATTTCGACGGCAATATCCAACTGGGCGACAAATGGAGCACCGCCCTGCTTCTTCACGGCGAGAACGCCTTCAAGGCCCACGACACCAACCACGACGGCTTCGCCGACATGCCGCGCACGCGTCAGTTCGCCGCCATGAACCGCTGGGCATATCTCGGCAGCAGCTATGTATTCCAGGCTGCCGTAAAATATATCGGCGAAAACCGCCGGAGCGGACAGATTGCCCACGGAGCTCACTACAAAAATCCCTACATCATCGATATCGACACACGGCGCGTGGAGGCTTTCACTAAAAACGCTTATATATTCGACCGCGACAACGACGGCAATATAGCCCTGATAGCCTCTGCAAATTTCCACGACATGGACGCCGCCTACGGCGACCGCCGCTATTCGGTGATACAGCGCGATGCCTATCTGTCGGCAATGTTCGAGCGTAAATGGACAGGCGGCCACTCACTGTCGGCCGGCCTCGGTCTTGTCTACGACAACTACCACCAGATGCTCCCCGCGCTCAACCCCACCGACGACACTCCCCGCGCCGCCGACTCCCATGAGGCCACTCCGGGAGCTTACGCCCAGTATACCTTCAACCTCGATGACCGTCTCATAGCCATGGCAGGCATGAGAGTGGACCGGAGCTCGCTCTACGGCATGATGTACACCCCACGCGTGCATATCCGCTACAATGTCGCACGGCCGCTCACCATACAGCTGTCGGGCGGCCGCGGATACCGCTCGCCACATCCCATGGCCGAGTACCACAACCTGCTCGCATCATCGCGGGCTATATACATAGCCGACCGCCTGAAGCAGGAAAGCGCATGGAACGCCGGCACCTCGGCCAACGGATACATCATGCTCGGGGGCCGACGTCTGGGACTATCGGCCGAGTACTACTACACACGCTTTACCGATCAGCTGAAAGTCGACCTCGACGCCGATCCTCACGCAGCCTACATCGGCACATCGGGCGGACGGTCGTATTCGCACACCTTCCAGGCCGAGGTGACTTTCGACATCCTCTCCGATCTCAATTTCACCGCGGCCTACCGCCTCACCGACGTCAGGACCGACTACGGCCGCGGACTCGTAACGAAACCGCTCACATCGCGCAACAAGGGCCTCTTCACCCTCGGCTGGACACCCGATATGGGCATATGGCAGCTCGATATCACATGCGCCATAAACGGCGGCGGCCGCAACCCGCTGCCGGCCGTGACCGATCCTCTCTGGCAGAAACGATACAACGCCTATGCCATGCTCAACGCACAGCTCACACGCAATTTCCGCCACTGGAGCGTGTATATCGGCGGCGAAAACCTCACCGGCTACAGGCAGAAGAATCCCGTCATAGGCGCCCCCGACCCATGGGGGCCCGACTTCGACGCCACAATGGTCCACGCACCTCTGCACGGCGCCATGATCTATGCCGGTGTACGCTATAACTTCACCAAATATCTCTAAGAGGTTGTTTAACAACATATGAAACGCATCATACTCGCCTTCGCGGCAATGGCCGCAATATCGGCTTCGGCTTTCGCCGCAGAAAACTCCGACTCGACAGTCGTGTTCACCGTACAGCCCAAAATGTCGTGCGCCAACTGCGAGAAAAAAATCAAGACCAATCTCCGCTTCGAAAAAGGCATCAAAAGCATCGCTACCTCGGTGCCCGAACAGTCGGTGACCATAGTATACAATCCCAAGAAAACTAACATCGAAAACATAACCAAAGGTTTTGCCAAAATAGGCTATAAAGCCGCAGTCAAGAAAAAATAACCAATTCTCAAATAACCAATCCTCAATGCCATGAAAAAACTACTATGGCCGGCTGTAGCACTGGCTGCAGCCGCATGCACTCATTCACCCGCCGAAAAGGCGCAGCCGGTACCTGTGACGGCATTTCCGGTTGAGAACGTACGCCTCACCGACGGCCCTTTCCGCCATGCCCAGGACCTCGACCTGGACTATCTCCTCGCCCTCGATCCCGACAGGCTGCTGGCCCCATATCTTAAGGAAGCGGGCCTTCAGCCTAAGGCCGAAAACTATCCCAACTGGGAAAATACCGGTCTCGACGGCCATATCGGCGGCCACTATCTCTCGGCGCTGGCATATATGTATGCCGCCACCGGAAACGAAGAGATCGGGAAACGCCTCGACTATGTGCTTGCCGAGCTGCGCCGTTGCGCCGATGCTGCCGGCGACGGCTATATCTGCGGTGTACCGGGCGGTCGCCAGATGTGGCGCGAGGTTGCCGAAGGCGATATCCGTGCCGGCGGCTTCGATCTCAACAGCCGGTGGGTGCCTCTCTACAATATCCATAAGACATATGCCGGTCTGCGCGACGCATGGCTGCAGGCCCACCGCACCGATGCTCGCGACATGCTTGTCGGTCTAACCGACTGGATGATGGCAGAGGTATCGCAGCTTTCCGACGAGCAGGTGCAGGAGATGCTGCGCAGCGAGCACGGCGGCCTCAACGAAATTTTCGCCGACGTGGCCGCCATCACAGGCGACGACAAGTATCTTGCCCTCGCTCACCGTTTCTCGCACAACGATGTGCTCGAACCGCTGCTCAACGGCGAGGACCGCCTCACGGGCATGCACGCCAATACCCAGATTCCGAAAGTTATCGGTTTCAAGCGCATCGCCGACATCGAAGGCAATGCCGCGTGGGACAGCGCCGCCGACTTCTTCTGGAAGGACGTGACATCGAAACGGTCGGTTTCGATAGGCGGCAACAGCGTACGCGAGCATTTCCATTCGCCCGACGATTTCTCGAGCATGCTCGAAAGCGAGCAGGGTCCCGAGACTTGCAACACCTACAACATGCTCCGCCTCACCCGCATGCTCTACCAGAGCAGCGGCGACCCCTCCTACATGGACTATGGCGAAAGAGCCATCTTCAACCACATTCTCTCGTCGCAGAACCACGACAACGGCGGCTTCGTCTACTTCACGCCTATGCGCTCGGGCCACTACCGCGTATACTCGCAGCCTCAGACAAGCTTCTGGTGCTGCGTAGGCTCGGGACTCGAAAACCATGCCCGCTACGGCGAGTATATCTATGCCGCCGATGCCGACAGCAACATCTACGTCAACCTGTTCATACCCTCCGTCCTCACCTGGAACGGCAACACCCTCGAGCAGCGCACCGATTTTCCGGCATCTCCCGTCACATCCATCATCGTGAATCCCGCCTCCGAAGGCGAGTTCGCCGTCAAAGTGCGCGTGCCGCAGTGGACCAACCCCGACTCTGTAGTGCTGGCCGTAAACGGCAAGACCGAAAAACCGCAGATTAACGCCGGATACCTCTCGGTAGACCGCACATGGGCACCCGGCGACAGCATCGCCGTGACTCTACCCATGTACCTGCATGCCGAACAGCTCCCCGACAGCTCGGCAAACTACTCGTTCCTCTACGGTCCCATGGTGCTTGCCGCCGACCTCGGCAGCGAGAGCCAGGAGGGTCTGATGGCCGATGACAGCCGCGGCGGTCACATTGCGGCCGGTCCGCGTCTGCCGCTGCAGAATATGCCGGTTATAGTCACCGAATCGTCCGACATCGCATCGTGCCTCGAGCCTGTTCCCGGCGAGCCTCTCGCATTCACCATGCACGGCGTTTATCCGGCTAAATACGACGGCATGCGCCTCGTGCCCTTCTCCTCGCTCAACGAATGCCGCTATATGGTCTACTGGTCCGTTATGACCCCCGATGAGCTCGACGGCAAGCTTGCCGCCATCGCAGAGGAACAACAGCGCCGCGACGCACTCGACGCCCTTACGGCCGACATGGTAATCTGCGGCGAACAGCAGCCCGAAAGCGACCATTTCGTCAAAATGGACCGCTCGGAGACCGGCTACGACGGCGATCTGCACTGGCGCAGGGCATCGCGCGACGGCTGGTTCAGCTATTCTTTCAACCCCAAAGGCAGGAAAGCCGATAGAATTGTGGTAAGCTACGGTCCCGACAAGATGCGCCATGCCGACATCTTCCTCGACGGCACAAAAATCGGCTCATTCGGAGGTGACGGCACATCGCCGGCGGAATTCCCTGTCAATATAGCCGGAAATTCACAGCATATCATCAAAGTAGTGGCATCCGACAACAGCGACAGCCCGAATGTCTACGAAATAAGACTGATGAAGAATCAATGAAAAAGCTTTTCGCGGCAGCTATGGCACTGGCAGGTGCCATAGCTGTCTTTGCTCAGGACAGCAAAGTGATTAATGCCGAAATGCCTTCGGCTGTTCTCGGCCAGAACAAGACATACACCGTATATCTGCCCGCAGGCTATGATTCTTCGGCCGACCGCTATCCAGTGCTCTATCTTCTGCACGGAGCATGGGGCAACGACCGCGACTGGTCGGAAAAAGGGACGATGAAGGAACTTACCGATCTCGCCATCAAAAACGGTACGGCCGTACCTATGATTGTCGTGATGCCCGACGCCCGCGGTGTCGACGAAAACTTCGGCGGCGAACGGATGGGATATTTCAGCGTTCCCGGCTGGGACTACGAACGCTATTTCTTCGACGAACTGATGCCACACATCGATTCCACTTACCGCACAATACCCGATAAGAAACACCGTGCCATAGCCGGACTGTCGATGGGCGGAGGCGGCACCGTGGTCTATGCACAGAAGCATCCCGACCTCTGGGCCGCGGCATGCTCACTCAGCGGTCTTGTAGGACTTACGGCTCAGCGACACTCCGAAGATACCGACTATGCAAAATCCCTTGCTGCTAACGATCCTGTTATTTTCCTCGAAAACGCATCCGAAGACACTCTCGGACAGCTGCGCACCGTCCGATGGTTTGCCGACTGTGGTGACGACGATTTTCTCGCCGACAGCAACCTTGCATTCTACACCGCTATGCGACACAAAGGAATACCCATAGAATACCGCATGCGCGACGGCGCTCACAACTGGACCTACTGGCGTACCGCCCTGCCCGAAGTACTTCGGTTCAGCTCCTCGGCATTCACTCATTGAAATGCCATAATCCCTGAGCCTATGCCTGTACCGTTTTTTTCGTCGCAAAATATGAAAAGAGCCTAAAAAAACTCACAAAAAATTTGCACAATTCCCGAAAACGCAGTAACTTTGCACTCGCAAATAAGGCAGAGGCCAAACGGCTCCTTAGCTCAACTGAATAGAGCATCTGACTACGGATCAGAAGGTTACAGGTTTGAATCCTGTAGGAGTCACAAGATTTCATTTCATAATTAGTAGTAGTTTTCGGCTCCTTAGCTCAACTGAATAGAGCATCTGACTACGGATCAGAAGGTTACAGGTTTGAATCCTGTAGGAGTCACAAAGCGGCGATATCCACCTCGGATTTCGCCGCTTTTCTTTTATACCGCACAAAATTTTGACAGCCACGCAGCGACGCAATCCTCCAAAACATGCCAACGTATCCCCAAAGCGATAATGTCGCAATGCAAATATTAGTGAAAATCTAAAATGAGGCTCTGTCTTACGCAAAAACAAGGAGACTGTCTAACAAGTTTGGGCAGTCTCTTTTTATAGTTTAAACAGGCTAAAAA
>URMS01000038.1 GCA_900548975.1 uncultured Porphyromonadaceae bacterium | reverse complement strand
CTGATATTTGAAGATAAAATTATTCAAAAACATTTATCCGTACAAATGTACGACTACTAATTTCTAACTTGTAATTTCTAACTTGTAACTGTAATTGTTTATTCGTCGCGGAGGGTATCGACGGTATTCATGCGGCTGACACGGGCTGCGGGGAGCCATGTGCCGATGATTACACATATTATAATGATGATGTAGACTATTGCGGATATAAGGGCGAAGTGCTCGCCGAAGTGAGTGACCCAGGTGTCGATGATGTTGTACATGCCGTTGTTGCCATGGCCTTCGTTGAGACCAGACTTGAGAGCATACTGCAGATACAGGATATCGCCGATTATGAATGCGATGGTGGCAAGGACTATGCTTTCGCCCATGAGCATGCCGAATACGTTGCCGCGACGGGCGCCGAATGCACGGTGTATGCCCATTTCGCCGATACGGCGGCGGGTCTGAAGGTAGAACGAACCGAGCACGCCGAGCACGAGGTTGACGAGGAAGAAGGCAGCGAGGAGCCATGCCGTGCGACGCTCGGCAGTTATACCGAAATTATACTCTGTCTCGGCAACGATATTCTCGAAAGGAGTGACGGATTTTACGTAGTAGTTGCCTGTAAGCATTTCCTTGACAGCCCAGGGGCGGAAGCGGTCGGCCCAGTCGCGGGGCGATTCGCCGGGAGCGAGACGCACTGTGACCGCAAAGTCTTCTTTCGGGAATTTGGGATTCCAGAAGAAAAAGACGGCGCAATTGGTGCGGTTGAATGTCTGGTATCGGAAGTTGCCGACAACTCCGACCACGGTTATATATTCCTGATTATCACCTTCGCCCCGGACGAATTTCTTGCCGACGGCATTCTCACCGGGCCAATAGATGTCGGCGAAATCTTTCGTAACGAGGACTTCGTCCATATCGGCATAGCTTCTTGCCGAGAGTTCCTCGACAGTGGGGCTTCCGGGCACCGATTCTATTCCGTAGGTCTCGAGGAAGTGCTGGCCGGGAATGAAGGTGACTGAATTGACACATTTTGCAAGGGTATCGCGGGGAATTCCGGCCTTAAGCTCGTCTATGCTGATACTCTGCGAGTTGATGGTATTTCCGCTTTTATGGGCTGCTACATTTTCGACTCCGCCGAAGCTTTTCAGTTTTGTAAGCAGGCGGTGCATGTCGTCGGCCTGTACGCGTGTGGTGTCCGAGTCGTATCGGGGGTCGTTGTCGGGCAAAGAGGCTACTTCGACCACAACAAGGCGGTCGGCGTCGTAACCGAGCGGAATATTGGCATCGTACCAGCTAACGATGGCGGGGTCGAGAATATACCATGCAAGGCAAGTGACTACAATAAGCTCGATGAAAATCCACGCACAGCGTCCGCGGCGATTCCAGAGATTCTTGAATATTATCTTAAGCATATCAACATTCTTTAAGCGATTGAACGATAGGACGACGGAGCGAACGCCAGGCAGGCATGAGAGCTGACATGACATTGAGCACGCAGCAGATGATGAAGGCAAAAACGAATATGACGGGCGACAATACCATTTCGGCAGTGACGACAGCGTCAACACCATAATCGCCTTCGGCAAGAAGATTTGCTATGCCGGCATTTAGAAGCAGCCATGCAAAGAGGAAACCGATGACGCCTCCGACGACAGTCAATAGCAGATTCTCCCACAGCACTTCGCCAAGAAGACGGCCGCGGGTGGCGCCGAACGACTTGCGGACACCCATTTCGGCCAGGCGCTCTTCCATACGGCCGCTAATCATGCCGCTGAGGTTGAGCGCGGGCACGAGCAGAAGCACCAGCAGAATCACACCGATACCGAGGAGGAAGTTTCCGATGGTAAATTCATCGTCGGAGCCCTGATCTCCGAGAGAGTAAACAGTATGGTCGACAGGATATTGGAGCAGACTTAGCTCGTATTCGTCCTGAGAGCTGTTATAGCGGTCGACCACTGCCTTGGCCTCGTTTTTCAAGGACTCCATATTATCGGTAAGAATCACCGATTTAAAGCTTCCGACAAGGGGGAAATTCGCCCGGTTTTTATTGTCGCCGGATGTGTATGGATAAAAGATGTGTGCATAGCTCCAGATTTCTGTTGGAGTTCCTTCTTTCACAACGCCGCAGACCTTATATTTTTTGAAGTCGAGCGATATTTCGCGGCCTATGGCTTCCTCATAGTCGATATTACCGAAGGCCTTACGGACAAGACCGTCGCTGATAACGGCAGTTCGCAGCCCGCTCTCAAAGTCGGCTTCGCTGAAAGGCTTACCGGCGAGGAATTTGAATGTATAAATGTCGAAAAACGCCGGGTCGGTGGGTTTGACACGCACCTTTACATCGGGGTCGCCGTTTTCGGGCTGGACGAAAGCATCGTCCCAGGAATCGACCATGATACTTGTCTTTTTCGCCGACGGGAGATTGCCGAAATAGTCGCGGGCGGCCTCAAGGCTCATACGGCCCTGATAGTATCCTCTGTTGCTGACCCGCGACACCTGAATGGTCTGGATATAGGCGGTTTCGGCACGGTTGTACTCGGGGTAGACAGGCGCGACCTTGTTCCACATCACGACGGCAAACATGGTGACCGTCGCAAGAGCGAGAGCCGAGCCGAAGATGTAGATGGCCGAGAAGAGTTTGTTGTGGCAAATCAGATGCCACACATGTTCTATTGTTTTCATTTCGTTCGTTGGTTGCGGGTTTAATAAGTTTATTGAGTTTATAAAGTCAAGA
The DNA here is from genome assembly GCA_900548975.1 of uncultured Porphyromonadaceae bacterium. GTDB lineage: Bacteria > Bacteroidota > Bacteroidia > Bacteroidales > Muribaculaceae > CAG-873. The sequence goes on along the minus strand of URMS01000038.1, from coordinate 15,017 downwards.
TATTGGTACCTGAGCTTTTGTCTTGATTTTTTTCACTTTCTAAACTTTTTTCACTTTAGCTTTAGCGACTGGTATTTCATATATTCGTTCATATCGTTCAGAACTATGGTTTCGCCGGGTTCGAGGCCCGAGACTACCTCGACATAGTCCATGTTGGCGACGCCGAGCTGCACTTCGCGCTGCACCAGCGACTTGCCGTCGGCCGAGCGCACGAACAGCATGTATTTGCCGGGCTTGGTGTAGAACCGGCCGTTGGCCACGCGGACCACACCGCTTTTCACGCCCTGGCTTACGTAGACATCGGGTCGGAGGCCGGAGCGGAGACTGGCGGCGCTGTCGTTGTCGAGAGTGACGGTGAATGCCACCAGGCCATTTGAGGCGGTTGGGGTGACGCCGCTGACGGTTCCTTCGAGCGAGTTGGAACCGAAGCGGATTGTGGCGCGGTTGCCGGTGGCGATGCGGTTGCCGTAGCTGTCGGCGGCCTCGGCCTCGACCTTGTAGTGTCCGAGGTCGGCTATCTTGGCCACTTCCTGACCCTGCGATACCTGTGCGCCGATTTTGTCGGATATGTCTGTGACAGTGGCACGGCGCGGTGCACGGATTTCGGCTTCGCCGAGGGTGCGGCCGGCAAGGTCGGCTTCCTTGGCCATAATTTCGATTTCGAGACGCTTGACATCGGCGGCGGCGCTGCGGACCTCGCGCTCGTTGTCGAGCTGCTGCCGCAGTTGCTCCTGCTCGAGACGCGCCGAGCGGAGGGCGAACTCGGCCTCGCGCACCTTGTCGGTGGTGCCGCTGCCTATGCTGTCGAGGTAGCGTTCGTTGCTCAGCTCGGCCTCGAGGCGGTGCACCTTCATGTCGCCGACCTTTATCTGCATTTCGAGCGCGCTGAGGGCGGTGTTGTCGTTGGCGGTCTGCTGTTTCAGCTCCAGACGCTTCATGTGGAGCTGGTCGGCCTGCTTCTCGGCGGCCACGCGGGCGGCATGGAGGTCGAGCACCAGGAGGGGAGTTCCGGCCTCGACCACATCGCCGGCACGATGGCGCACCTCGAGTATGCGCGATGTCACTGGCGAGTTTATGATTTCCTCGAAGGCGGGAGCTATGCGGCCCGAGGCGCTGACGGTGGCGTCGATATCGCCGATTTCGGCCTGCGAAAAGTGCAGATGCGATGCGTCGACACTGCGCGTGCCCGCAGCAAGCAGGAACCACAGCAATGCTCCGCCCACAAGCGCTACCGGAACGCCGACTCTGGCTATCCGCACGAGGCTTTCGCGCCGCTGTTCGCTTTTTGGTATTTCTTTGTCCATATTATCGGTTTTTACACCTGCAAAATTAGCACACAAAAAATCGGTTTGTGCTTTTTGCTTAATCGCCAGCATGTTAGCGCCGGCGGCACTGTCCATTTCCGAACACTTGTCCGTTTTCAGATAATTAGCTAACTTTGCGGCACCATGAGACCAATACACATCATCGCATTATTCGCGCTCTCGGCTACGGCAGCCGCATCGGCCCAGCACGTGGGGTCGGAATACCGCCTCCGGACAGTCATTCCGGTGGAAGGACGCCAGGGGATAGCCATAGACAGCGCATACTACTACGTGTCGGACACCCGTGCGCTATATAAATATGATAAAAACGGCACCCTCGTGCAGAAAAACGACCGCCCCTTCCGGCATCCCGAAGTCGCAAACCATTTCGGCGACATCGACGTGTGGAACGGCGAAATCTACTGCGGCATAGAGCGCTTCGAGTACGGCCGCGGCTACAATATTGCCGTGTCGATCTACGATGCCGCTACGCTCGAGTGGAAGCGCGATCTGCCGTGGTCGCCCGAAAGCGGCCAGGTGGAGGTGTCGGGCATAGCCGTGGACCGCGACCGCGGTATGGTGTGGATGTCGGACTGGGTCGACAGCCGCTATGCCTACTGCTACGACCTTGCCACCGGGCGCTATCACACCAAAATGCAGTGTGTGCCCACTCCATACTGGTGCCAGGGCATATTTATAGCTGACGGCAAAATACTCTTCTCGGCCGACGACGGCGAGGCTGCCTACAATCTGCCCGACAATATATATGTGGCCGAAATCGCCGAGGTGCCGTTCACAGGCCTTGTCGAGGGCGAGGAAGTGGTGAAAGATACGCCGTTCAGCGTGAAACTCGGCGCCGACGGCAAGCCCGAGATGCGCCGCGGACTTGTAGCGGCCGGTGCCATGCGCGGCGAGGTGAGGCCACTGCGCGCCATGACCGACTTCCGCCGTGCCGGCGAAATCGAGGGTCTCGCCATCGACCCCGTAAACGACGATCTTGTGGTGCTGAACAACCGTGGCACCACAATAGTGCTGGGCATGAGTCAGGGCCCCATTACCGCCGAAGGATATACCGGCGAAGTACACGAACTATACGTATATGAGAAAATAAAATGATTTAAGTTTCGCAAGTTTTCAACTTGCTCAGAGTTGATAATTTAGTTGAAAAAGTAAAAAGTTTAAAAAGTTAAGGAAATAGTTCTTATGTGCGGGAGACAAAAAAACGCCGGACTCTCAAGCTCTATTATCTTAACTCTTTTAACTTTCTCAACTATATAAACTTCAACTTAATCATGTAAAATTTGAGTAAAATGAAAAAGACAGTATTTGCAATTCTGGCCCTTGCGGCCCTTCCTCTGTTTGGTGCCAGACCGTTTTTTGCAGGACACCGCGGGAGTGGTTATGGTGTGGAGAATACGGAACAGTCGTTTCGCACGGGTATCGACATTGGCTACGATCTGCTTGAGACAGATGTTAGGTTTGCCAAAGGCGATGTGCTTGTCTGCACCCACGACGATTCAACCAAACGTCTCGGAGGCAAGCTGGCTATAGCCTCGTCGACGGTCGACGAACTGAAATCGGAGAAGCTGCGGCAGCGCCGCGCCGGCACCGACTGGACCGGCGAGATATGCACTCTGCGCGAATTTCTCGACATATGCCGTGAGGGCGGCGTGCGTCCGCTTGTAGAACTGAAATGGACCGATGGCATCAATTCGAAAGACACCTCGAAGATACCTCTGCTCATTGCCGAGCTTGACTCGGCAGGCATGCGCGACCGCTGTATCATACTCACTTCCATGAAGCCGTGCCTGGAATATATCCGCACGAACTATCCCGACATCGAGCTTCAGTTCCTCACGGCACAGTACTGGGCCAACCACTTCGACTGGTGCGTGAAATGGAAAATCGACGCCGACATCATGGGCGGATGCTTCGACAAGGAGACTGTCGACAAATTCCACGCGAACGGTCTGAAAGTGAACATGTGGGTCACCAACAAGCCTGTCGACTATATGAAATATGCCTCGTGGGGCTGCGATTTCATTACCACCGACCGGCTCGAACCGGCGTCGCTTCCCGACTGAAAAAAAGTGGACTCACAGTAACAATATAGCCGGAAATATTGTTATATTTGTGCACAAATACAAGAGGGGTGCCCCGCCGGGGCTGAGATCATACCCTATGAACTTGATGCGGTCAGTACCGCCGAAAGGACTTGTTCATAGCCTTGGATGCAGGCACACTCTGTCAATAGCTTGAAATATGCAGATTTACATCAACAGAGAAGTCGTAGAGGCTAATCCGAAACTTAACCTAGAAGAAATACTCGAGGCGCAGGGCTTTCCCAAGCAGGGTATAGCCGTGGCCATCGAGAACAAGGTGGTGCCCCGTGCCGCCTGGACCACCACATACCTGCGCGAAGGCGCGATGCTGACCGTAATCAGTGCCGTTTGCGGCGGATGAGGTGCATTGCTGTCACCCGGCCCGATTTTTCGGCCGGCGAGGCCGCGGACATAACCGCGATGCTTCGCTCGGGCGTTATCGGGCGTGTGCATATACGTAAGCCCGGCGCTCCGGCCGATGCCGTGCGGCGCCTTGTGGAGGCTGTGCCGCCGCAGTTGCGCGGCCGCCTTTCGCTGCACGATGCCCACGCTCTGGCGGCGGAATACGGTACCGGCATCCACCTCAATGCCCGCAATCCGTCGGTTCCGGCCGGATTTACGGGTGTGGTGAGCCGCAGTTGCCATTCGCTCGAAGAAGCGGCGGCTCCGGCCGACTACCGTTTTCTCAGTCCGATATTCGACAGCCTGTCGAAGCAGGGCTACCGCAGTGCTTTCGACCCCGACGCCCTACGCGGCAAGGTCGACGACACATTCGTGGCCCTCGGCGGCGTCACGCCCGACCGTCTGCCCCTGCTGGCCGACATCGGTTTCGGCGGGGCGGCCTTTTTAGGATATATATGGAGCGGAAACCTCACTGACAATCTTGAAACCATAGCGAAATATGCTGCAATTCATAACTCATAGACGCGGACGATACGACGAGCTGTCGGGTGCCGAAGCCGTTCTCGAGGGCGGGTGCCGGTGGATACAGCTGCGTATGAAAGATGCCTCGCCCGAGGAAATCGCCGGCACCGGACGGCGGCTGGCCGCGATGTGCCGCCGCTACGGCGCCACATTCGTGGTCGACGACCATGTGGAGCTTGTAGAGGCCATCGGCGCCGACGGAGTTCATCTTGGCAAAAACGACATGCCGGTAGCGGAAGCGCGCCGTATCTTAGGACCAGATAAAATAATAGGTGCCACGGCCAACACTCTCGACGATATGCTCAGGGCCGTCGAAGCCGGTGCCGACTATATCGGTCTGGGGCCGTTCCGCTTCACTACGACAAAGGAAAAACTGAGTCCGGTGTTGGGTACCGACGGTTACCGCCGCATAATGGGCGAGTTCCGCCGCCATTCCTCTCTTCCGGTGGTGGCCATCGGCGGCATCACCGCCGCCGATCTCGACGACATCATGGCTACGGGCGTGACAGGCGTGGCCGTGTCGGGCGCGCTGCTCACCGCCGACGAGCCCGCTGTCACAACACGATTATTTCTCAACAAAACAGACATATAATGAAAGATATTCTGACAATAGGAGGCCGCGAGTTTACCTCGCGCCTGTTCGTCGGAACGGGAAAATTCCGCTCCAACGAAGAAATGTCCCGCGCCATCGAGGCTTCGGGCACACAGATGGTGACCCTGGCCATGAAGCGCATCGATATGGCCAATCCGGCCGACGACATGCTCGCACATGTGCGCCGCGAGGGAATACAGCTGCTGCCCAACACATCGGGCGTGCGCAATGCCGAAGAGGCCGTGCTTGCCGCCCAGCTCGCCCGCGAGGCTTTCGGCACCGACTTCATAAAACTCGAGATACACCCCGATCCCAAATATCTGCTTCCCGACCCCGTGGAGACCCTCAAGGCTACCGCCGAGCTTGCCCGCATGGGATTCAAGGTACTTCCCTACATTCAGGCCGACCCTGTGCTGTGCAAGCTTCTCGAGGAAGCCGGCACGGCTGCCGTGATGCCTCTTGCCGCTCCCATCGGCACCAACAAGGGCCTTGTGACACGCGACCTTCTCGAAATCATCATCGAGCAGAGCCGCGTGCCTGTAGTGGTCGACGCCGGTCTTGGCGCTCCCTCGCATGCCGCCGAGGCCATGGAACTCGGCGCCGACGCCGTGCTTGTGAACACCGCCATCGCCGTGGCCGGCGACCCCGCCGCCATGGCACGAGCCTTCGCCAAGGCTACAGAGGCCGGCCGCGAGGCATATCTGGCCGGTCTCGGCGCCGTGAGCCGCCATGCCGAGGCCAGCAGCCCTCTAACATCTTTCCTTGACTGACAATGTTTTCCGACGAATTAGAAAAATATGACTGGGACGCCACCACGGCGGCTATCGCCTCGAAGACAGCCGCCGACGTTGAGCGTGCCCTCAGTGCCCGCCGTCCGACCATCGACGACTTCATGGCGCTGATATCGCCTGCCGCCGCCCCCTATATCGAGGCGATGGCACGTCGCAGCCGTGAGCTAACGCGGCAGCGCTTCGGCAAGACGATGTCGATGTATATTCCGCTGTATATCACCAATTCGTGCACCAATTCGTGTGTGTACTGCGGCTTCAACCGCCACAATAAATTTCCGCGCGTAATCCTCAAACCCGAGGAAATCGAAAACGAGTGCAAGGCCATACGCGAACTCGGCCCCTTCGAGAATCTGCTGCTTGTGACAGGCGAGAATCCGGTTGCGGCAGGCGTGGACTATCTCGAGAAGGCGCTGAAAGTGTGCCGCCCCTATTTCAACAACCTCACCATCGAGGTGATGCCGCTCAAGGCCGAGGAGTACGAGCGCCTGACACACAGCGGACTCAACGGCGTGGTATGTTTCCAGGAGACATATCACCGCGAGAACTACAAGAAATACCATCCGGCAGGCATGAAGTCGAACTTCGAATGGCGTGTCAACGGCTTCGACCGCATGGGTCAGGCCGGAGTGCACAAAATCGGCATGGGGGTGCTGATAGGCCTGGAGGACTGGCGCACCGACGTGACCATGATGGCCCGCCATCTGCTGTATCTGCGCAAAAACTACTGGCGCACACGCTATAGTGTCAACTTCCCGCGCATGCGGCCCTCGGAAGGCCATTTTCAGCCCAATGTGGTGATGAGCGACCGCGAACTCGCGCAGCTCACTTTTGCTTTCCGTATTTTCGACAACGATATCGACATATCCTTCTCCACCCGCGAACGCCCCGAATTCCGCAACAATATCGCCACCCTCGGCGCCACCTCGATGAGCGCCGGCTCCAAGACAGAACCGGGGGGCTACCACACCTATCCGCAGGCTCTCGAGCAGTTCTCGGTGAGTGACGAGCGTACGCCCGCCCAGGTAGAAAAAGATCTGCATGCCGCCGGCGTAGAGGTGGTGTGGAAGGACTGGGATAAAATTTTCGACTGATGAACGACGAACGTTACGCCCGCCAGACGGCGCTTCCCGAAATCGGGCCGACGGGTCAGGCAATGATAGAGCGAGGCTCCGTGCTCATAGTGGGTCTCGGAGGCCTTGGAGCGCCTGCCGCCACATATCTTACCGGTGCTGGCGTGGGCCGCATCGGTCTGTGCGACCCCGACACGGTGAATCTGTCGAATCTTCAGCGACAGGTGCTTTACACCGAGGCCGAAGTAGGGCAACTCAAAGTCGACTGCGCCGCAAGGCGGCTCGCAGCTATTTCCGGCCATACGGTCTTTGAAAAGTATCCAGACGGCCTTACACCGGAAAACGCCCGGGAGATCATCGGCGCCTATGATATAGTGGTGGACTGCTGCGACAACTTCGCCACCCGCTATCTCATCGACGATGTATGCGCCGAGCTGGGCAAGGTATGGGTCTATGGCTCGATAGGCGCATTCCACGGTCAGGCGGCAGTGATGAACGGTGCGCACGGACTGCGCTACAGCTATCTGTACCCCGACCGCGAGGAGCTCGGGCGGCAGCCGGCATCGTCGGGCGGAGTGCTCGGCATCGTGCCGGGTGTGATAGGCGCCATCGAGGCCGGCGAGGCGCTGAAGCTTCTGGGCCAGTTCGGCGAGCCTCTCGACGGAAAACTATATGTGATAGATCTTAAAACACTTAATACTAACATACTCCAATTTTAACAATATATGGGAAAAGGATTCGACGAATATGCCCAGCAATACGACGCATGGTTTCTTGAGAACAGGAATGTGCTCTATTCCGAGGTCAACCTTGTGGCATCTATGCTCCGCGACGCCGGACGCATTCTCTCAGTAGGCTGCGGCAGCGGTCTGTTCGAAAAAATACTGCGCGAGGAGCGCGGCATCGACATACGCGACGGCATCGAGCCTTCGGAGGCCATGGCTGCCATAGCGCGTCACCGCGGTGTGGAAGTGACTATCTCCACGGCCGAAAACGCCGATTTCGGCGACGGTGTCTACGACACCATACTTTTCAACGGCACTCCGAGCTATATCGACGGTCTGGCCGAGGTGGTACGCAGAGTGTACAAGGCCCTGAAGCCCGGCGGCCGCATAGTGCTCGTGGATGTGCCCAAGGAGAGTTCCTACGGCATTCTCTACAATCTTGCAAAGGCTCTCGGCACCTGGGAACATCCGCTTCTGGAAGGATGCTATCCGCCGAACCCCTATCCGATAGAATTTGTGGAGGTGGCCAAATGGCGCACCACCGCCGAGAAAATAGCTATGCTCGAAGACGCCGGTTTCCGTAACCTTACTTTCGCGCAGACCCTCACCACACATCCACTTTATTCCGACAACACCGAAGAACAACCCGTAGAAGGCTACGACCGTGGCGACTACGTGGCAATAAGCGCTATAAAATGAAAAAATGGAGTCAAGAGGCCTGGGAGGCAGCACTCCCGACCTATAACAAGATTCTCGAGCTGCCCTTCATCAAGGAGCTCACCGACGGCAGCCTGTCGCACGACCGTTTCCTGTTCTATATCCGCCAGGATTCGCTCTATATCGCCGAGTATTTCCGTGTGCTGGCCCACATAGCGTCGCGCCTGGGCCGCAACGACCATGCCGCTGCATTCATAGCTTTCGCTGGCGACGGTGTGGCTGTGGAGAAAGCCCTGCACGAAGTGTATCTCCACGGCGAAAAACTCGAGGACATGCACATGAGCACGGCCTGCAACCTGTATACGTCGTGGCTTAAATCGCATGCCTTCGCACCGGTCGAGGTGGCCGCAGCCGCCATTCTGCCGTGTTTCTGGGTATATAAAGAGGTGGGCGAAACCATCTACAAATGTCAGGAGGGCGACTCGAATCCCTATAAGGCATGGATCGACTGCTACGGCGATCCCGCTTTCGAGACGAGCAACAATCTGGCCATATCCATCTGCGACGATCTTGCCGAAGCCGCTACTCCCGAGGTACGCCGCGCCATGACCGAAGCTTTCGTAGAGGCCACCAATATGGAATGGCTCTTCTGGGACAGCGCATATAAACAGAACATGTGGGGCCTATGAGCAAGAAAACCTATCGCCGCGCTCTTACCATAGCCGGCAGCGATCCCAGCGGAGGCGCCGGTCTGCAGGCCGATCTGAAGACCTTCTCGGCACTCGGCTGCTACGGCACATCGGTGGTGGTGGCTGTTGTAGACGAGAATACCGTCGGAGTGACCGGCGTGCATCCCATACCCGTCGATTTCGTGACAGGGCAGATTCGCTCGGTGCTCGACGACATAGGCACCGACGCCATCAAGATAGGCATGCTTCACTCGTCGGAGCTGATACGTGCCGTCCGCGACACCCTCGCGCAGTACGATATAAAAAACGTGGTGCTCGACCCCGTGATGGTGGCTACTTCGGGCGACCCTCTGCTCGAGGCCGACGCCGTGGCCACACTCCGCGACGAGCTTATACCGCGTGTGCGGGTAATAACGCCCAATATACCCGAGGCGGAGCTGCTCTTAGGGCATCCCCTCACCGATCAGACCGAACTGCCCGCTGCCGCCCGCGAACTTTCGGAGCGCTGCGGCGGTGTGTCGGTGCTCCTCAAGGCGGGACATCTGCACGACAGCGAACTTATCGATGTATTTTATAATGCCGAGACCGGCAAGACGACCGAACTGAAGTCGCGCCGTCTCGACACGGTCAATACCCATGGCACGGGCTGCACCCTGTCGTCGGCGTTCGCGGCCTCGCTTGCCAAGGGCATGAGCCTCGACGAAGCCGCACGCGCCGCCAAGGACTATATAGCGGCGGCCATCGAAGCCGGTGCCGACTACGATATCGGCCACGGACATGGTCCGGTGCATCATTTCCACGCTTTGTGGAAGGAATAACCGGATAAAATGCAGGAGGGCATCTGACAACACGGTCAGATGCCCTCCTGTTCAATTAGAAGTATACTATTTATTTAAGCAGATCCTTTACTTTGTCGGCTCCCTGCTGAGCGGCGTCGGAGGCGGCATCCTTGGCGTTCTCCACGGCATCTTTGGTCTTCTGAGCAGCATCGGAAGCGGCGTCCTTTGCATTCTGGACGGCGTTGTCGGCGGCATTCTTGACACTGTCGGTGGCGGCAGCGGCGGCATCCTTGGCTTCCTCGGCCTTATCGCCGGCGGCTTCCTTCACTTTTCCGAGGGCAGTGTTGACGGCGTCGAAAGTGCTGCTGAGAGCGGGCGCTTTTTCTTTTACGACCGGCTCAATCTGATCGAGATACTTCCTGGCCTCATCGATTTTTCCTTCGTCGACAAGTTTCTTAGCATAGTCTTTGGCCTGATCGACATATATTTTGACACTATCGGGGTTGGTACAGTTTTCGATTTTCGTTTTCAGGTCGGAAGCAGAGACTTCCCCGGTCTGTTTTGTGCCGCAGGAGGTAGCGGCGAGGGCAATAGCCACGATGGCTGTGAGAACTAACTTTTTCATTTGTGTATTTTTTCGAGTTTTCCAAGTTGAAACATACCAGTTTCGATAAAAGTTGCCGTGCGGATGTTAATATGTGTTAACAAGAAGGCGTTTCTCTTTTCTCTGTTGGAAAAATGCTTACTTTTGCACCCATAAACCATACGAATACACATAAAACATGAGAAAAACTTTACTTTTTGCTTTGCTTGTGGGTTTGCCACTGTGCCTTATGGCCGAATTACCTCATCGCAGTGTCTCTACGATGAAGAAACTGCCTGAGGCCTCCGTCCGCGAGCAGACGGCGCGCAGACATGTTTCCGCGCCTGCATTCCGTGCCGCCGAAGCTCCCGCCGATGCCGTCGAGGTACCGTTTACGCATCAGATGGGCAAGAGCCAGGCCGATCTTTATCCGAAATTCGATCTCAACGAGGATAAGAAGGGCTGGAGCCACATGACTTCATATGCGGCATGTACCGGTCCTAACAAAGATATAGCGCAGGCGAACGACGACTGGATGCTTTCGCCGGCGGTACACCTTTTTGCTGGCAAAAGCTATACAGCGAGTTTCGGCGAAGGGCTGAACACGGTCGGAGCCAACAAAATCGGTCTGTTGGCTTTCTATATGGGCGGCAGTCAGGAACCTTCGGCCATGACCCGCGAACTGATTGCCACTCACGAAATTAAAGTGAAATACGACAAGAACACAGCCCAGCCGACACAGGAGGTTGAGTTTACGGTAGATGAAGACGGTTATTACTATTTCGGCTTCCACAGCACCACCACACTCGAAAATACTGCTATCATCACTTTATACGATTTTTCGGTGATTGAAAGCGGCTCCAAGGTGATACCCCCTGCGGCCGGCGAACTGAGCTACGAACTCGCTCCCAAGGGCGAGCTGAAAGCCACCGTACAGTATACAGCTCCCCTTAAAGATATCGAGGGCGGTGATCTGGAAAAGATTAGCAAAGTAGAAGTGAAGACTAACTGGTTGGTGACACATACATTTACCGATGTCGTTCCAGGCCAGGAACTCAAATTCGAGACCGATCTGAACAACAACGGCTATAACCGCATCGAGGCCACTGCATATGTCGACGACACTCCGGGCGAGACGGCCAAAATACTCGATTTCTATGCCGGCCCCGACAATCCGCTGCCGGTAGAGAATGTGAAAGCCACCCTGTCGGACGATTTCAAGACCGTGACTCTCAGCTGGGACGCCGTGGGCGAGACAGGCGAGAACGGCGGCTATGTAGATGCATCGAAAGTGACATATTATATTTTCGATGCCTTCGGCTCCTACTACGACCCCGCCATTGCCACAACCGACCAGACAAAGATCGTGCTGGACTACAGCGACTTCGCCGCGCAGGATTTCGTTGCCTATCAGGTGACAGCAGGTATTGACGAGATATACTATTCCCTGGCGACAAACTCGAATATCGTGGTGATCGGACAGCCCGACAGCACTCCCTGGCACGAAAGTTTCTCCGATGCCTGCTATCAGCAGATGTGGGTTATCGATCCGGCGTCGGACAGCTCCATGCTCACCGGAACCATGTACGACAACGAACTGCAGACCAATGCCGATGACGAAGATGCCGAGCCCGAATACCTCAACTCGCACGATGCCGACAATGGTTTCTTCTATTTCATGCCGATGTCGAAGGACGGCGTGTATGGGTTCTATTCGGCCAAAATAGATGTAAGCAAGGCGGCCCGGCCGGTGTTCGAATTCTGGTATCAGGGCAAAGGCAGCCTGCTGCAGGCACTTGTCGGCAAGGATGGCTCGCAGCCCGAATCGGTGCGCGATATCGATCTGATGCAAAATCCTACCGACGACTGGACTCTTTGCCGTATCGATCTCTCGGAGTACAAAACGGCCGGATATATACAGGTGGGTGTGCGGCTGAAAGCCATACACAACGATGATGAGCACATATGGAGCGTGCCTCTGGATAATATGCGTGTTATAGACCTTGTGGAAAACGATATACGCATATCGTCGATGAGCGGCAAACGCAGTGTGGCAAGCGGCGAGAGCGCTCTGCTGACGGTTGCGCTCGAGAATATCGGCGAAAAAGACTGCGAGGCTGTCGGTGTGGAGATGTTCAGCAACGGTGTAAAGGCGGCCGAAAAGGAAATCGGTACTATAGCCACCGGTAAGGTGACCTCGCTTGTTTTCGCAGTACCCGCTACAGTCCTCGATGACCGGCTCGATGTGGCCGTCGAAGTGAAGGCGGCAGGCGATATGAATGCGGCAAATAACAAGGCCGGGACTGTCATTGAGGTGGTTCATCCCGAGGTGCCGGGTGTCGAAGGTCTTGCAGCTACAGATGCAGGTGCCGGCAAGGTCGAGCTACAGTGGACAGCGCCCTCACTGGCCGGTCTGCTCGAGCCGCAGGCTATGACGGAAGATTTCGAGAATCCCGACTACGAGGCTCTGACTATAGAGAATTTCGGCGGATGGCAGATGATAGACAAGGACCGCGGCAAGACCTATTCGTTTATAGGCGATACTAAAAATCCGTACCGCACTCTTCCCATGGCTTTTCAGCTTTACGACCCTGTGAAAGCGGGCGTGCCCTCCGATTCCTATATCGATATCGCTCCTCACAGCGGAAATACCCTTCTTGTGGCATGGAGTGCCAAAGGACCGAACGACAACTGGCTGATATCGCCCCGGTTGAGCGGTAATGAACAGACCGTTACGTTCTTCGCCCGCAGCTTTACGTCGTATATCCCCGAATCGTTCGAAGTGCTCTATGGTTCCGAAGCCGACGGCGAGTTTACAAAGATCAATGCGGTGGAGAACTATCCTGCCGACGGCGAAGTGTCGGAGGACTGGACGCAGTACAAGGCCGTTGTTCCGGCCGGTGCCAATTATTTTGCAATCCGCCACAACGCTTACGACTCGTACGCCCTGCTTGTGGATGATATATGTTTCGAAGCGGCTTCGAAGCTTCCGACAGATACCCGCCTGGAAGGCTACAACGTGTACCGCGACGGCGTGAAACTCACGGCAGAGCCTGTGGCTGAAACTTCCTACGCCGAGATTCCCGGAGTACAGGGAGTGTTCACTTACCGTGTGAGCGCGGTGTATAATATGGCCGAATCGCGTGCCTGCGATGCCGTAGCCGTGACTCTGGGCTCGAGCGGCATCGGTACTGCCGAGGGCGGCGAAGTGGTGATAACCGGCGGCGACAAGATCCGTGTGACAGGGGCCGAAGGCCTCCCCGTGACCGTGGCATCGGTCGACGGCAAGGTAGTATACAGCACTCCGTCGGCAGCATCCACGGTTGAAGTCGAGGCGTCGACCGGCATCTATCTTGTGCAGGGTGGGTCGCGCATATCCAAGGTGACTGTACGCTGACGCGATAACATGAGAACCCCCGGCAGCTCCAGAGCAAGCTGCCGGGGGTTCTGTATGTCTTATTGTGAAATCAGAAGTAGAAATTCATGCCTTTGGGGTAGTAGAGCATACCCGAACCTACCTGCTGGGCAACACTGTCGCCCATCGAATTGGCTACAATGGCGAGTGCGAATCTCAGTGACGAGCTGGGTCCGTTGGCCGTGATGAGGGTATCGAGGGTCATAACAGGCACATCGCGCATGGTTGCGCCATTTTTTTTGCATTCGTTCTCGAAGCCGGGATAGCATGTGGCCTCACGGCCGTCGAGGATGCCCAGGGGGGCGAGCACTACTGCAGGAGAAGCGCATATAGCAGCAATTTTGCCTTTGTGTACCTTGAGCAGATCGCCAAGGGCCTGGAACTGGTGCAGATGTGTGGCGCCGGGCATTCCGCCGGGGAGAATAAGCCATTCCGAGTCGGCAAAGTCGGCTTCTTTAAAAGTGATATCGGCCACTACGGGTATGCCGTGCGCGCCGACTACTGTTTTCGAATCGTTGATTGACACTGTCTTGATGTCCATACCGGCGCGACGCATTACGTCGACAACGGTCAGGGCTTCGATTTCTTCGAAACCTTCAGCAAGGAAAATAAATGAACGGTGCATGGTAGGTTTGTTTTGTGGATGGATAGACTACGTTTCGAGGTTATGGGGGAAAGCCGCCGGGTGTACCTATGCGGTCTCTGATAACAATAACAAACGGGATAGAGTTATTGTTCGTTGTTTAATTGATGATTTTTGTGTATTTTTGAGGTGAAAATTTTACAGGATGAAACATGGAATTATAACTCTGCCGCTAATATCGGTATTTATTTTGACATTTGCAAGCTGTTCGCAGAATTTTATTACAAACGATGGAACGGCCTGGGCGACCACATACCATGTGGTGTACTCGGGCGAGACCGATCTCTCGGACTCTATCAAGGCTCAGATAGCTTTGGTAGACAGTGAATTGTCGATGTTTAATCCGGCATCGGCCCTTTCGGCCGTCAATGCCGGAGAGTGCGATACGGTAGATGTGCATTTCCGTACGATCTTTGATTGCGCGGTGTATGTCAACGCCCTTTCAGGCGGTCGCTACGATCCTACTGTAGCGCCTCTTGTGGATCTGTGGGGCTTTGGGAGAGTTGACACCGACGGTACACCGTCCGATTCGCTCATCGAGGCCGCACTGGCTTCTGTTGGTATCGGTGAATGTAAGATCGGCAGGCGCGGACGACTAATGCGCAAGACCAGTGATACGCGTTTCGATTTTTCGTCGTTAGCCAAGGGCTATGGGGTAGATTGTGTGGCCGAAATGCTCGAACGCAACGGCGTGAAGAATTATATGGTGGAAATAGGCGGTGAAATACGTGTGCTCGGCTATA
>URMS01000037.1 GCA_900548975.1 uncultured Porphyromonadaceae bacterium | reverse complement strand
TCCATCTCTGACTTTTTGGCCTGTGAATTCACATATGTTATTAAACAACCTCTTACTTTATTTCAATACCGAATGCAGCCAATCGGCCACAAAGCGCCCTGTCTCGGGAGCTGTTATTGAAAATCCGTGATCATCACCGGGTATTATCTTCAGCGTGCTTTTCGATAATTTGTCGTGGTAGCGTTCGGCATAGGTGTAAGGCACTATCCGGTCGTAGGTTCCGTGTACTATCAGTGCCGGTCCCCGGTAGTTTGATGCTGTTTCATATATAGGCAGGGTTACTGCGGTTTTTATATATTCCCGTCCGAGTCGTAGATGTCCGAAAGGCAGTTCGATGTAATCGCCTGTGAAATTCCACGGATCATATATCGCGCCCATAGTATTGCCGCGCAGAGCATCGTCGCGGAGTACGGCGGCGGGTGCCATAAGCACTTCCGATTTTATTGTCTTCTCGCCAAGTTCGCCCGAAACCATGCTCACGACCACACCGCCCTGCGAGTGGCCCACGAGGCTTACCGACTTGACCCATGGCTGTTTCTGTGCCCAGTATATTACTTTTTTAAGATCTTCGATTTCGTTGGGCACGGTCATGTCCTGGAAAAGACCTTCGCTCTTACCGTGGCCGTTGAAGTCGAAGCGTAAGACTGCCATGCCTTCCGACACCACGTCGGAAGCAATTCCGGTAATGAGCGGGGTTTCGCAGTTGCTGCTGAATCCATGGCACACTATAACCAAAGGATATTTTTTACTTACCGATGGTTTTTCCGGAGCCTGAAGAATCGCAAAGAGATTTCCCTGTGCGCCCTGTAGTGAAAGGGTATCGGAATATTGCGCCATAGTCGTAAGTACGGCGAGGAATGAAGCAATGATGGAAAATATGATTCTCATATTAAACAACCTCTAAATGATAAGAAAACCATGAAGCCGCGTCGTAATTTAAGGAAATTCAGACACGGCCTCATGGCCTATGAGTGTGTTGTGGATTGTGATCAGATGCCGAGTTCTTTCTTTATGCGGGCAATCTTGGCGGCAGCGTCGGCATTGCAGCGTGCGTAGTCGGCGGCGTCGGCCATCTTGTCGTGCACTTCGATATAGAACTTGATTTTAGGCTCTGTACCCGACGGACGGATCGATACCTTGGTGCCGTCTTCGGTAAAGTACTGGAGCACATTGGATGTGGTGGGGAATTTCAGCTCCGATATGTCGCCGGTCGTGGGGTCGGTAGCGGTGAGTGTGAGGTAGTCCTTGATGCAGGAGAGTTTCGAGCCGTCGATAGTCTTGGGAGGATTGGCGCGGAAGTTCACCATCATCTGCTGGATTTCGTCGGCGCCGGTCTTGCCCGGACGTACTACCGATACGCCTTCTTCATGGCTGTAGCCGTTCTTCAGATATATTTCCTGAAGCATCTGGTTGAAGTCCATGCCGCGGTCCTTGGCCCATGCACAGATTTCGGCCATAAGCGATATTGCCGATACGGAGTCTTTGTCGCGGCAGAAATCTTCGGCCAGGAAGCCGTACGATTCTTCGCCGCCGCCGAGATAGCGGTCCTTGGTCTCGAGCTCGCGGATTACGGCAGCGATCCACTTGAAGCCGGTGTAGCAGTCGTACATCTTGATGCCGTTGTTGTCGGCGATGGCTTTGATGGTCTCGGTGGTAACGATGGTCTTCACTACATATTCGTTGCCCTGCAGGCGGCCGAGTTCGCGGTTGCGGAGCATTATGTAGTTCATAAGGATCATTACTATCTGGTTGCCGTTGATGAGCTGGTACTCACCGTCGTTGTCGCGGATTACGCAGCCGATGCGGTCGGCGTCGGGGTCAGAAGCCACTACGAGGTCGGCGCCCACTTCTTTTGCTTTGGCAATTGCCATGGCCATGGCCGGCGGATTTTCGGGGTTGGGAGACTCTACGGTGGGGAAGTCGCCCGACGGGATGTCCTGCTCCGGTACGTGGATAATGTTGGTGAAGCCCCATTTCATGAGCGATTCGGGGATGAGCTTCACGCCGGTTCCGTGGATAGGAGTGTAGACAATCTTGAGGTCGGACTGGCGTTTGATCACTTCGGGATCGAGGCTGAGAGTATGTACGGCATCGAGATACTGGTTGTCGATTTCTTCGCCGATAATGGTGATTTTCGACTTGTCCCCCTGGAATTTGATGTCGCGTACGTCCTTGATACGGTTCACATGGTTGATGATGTTGACGTCGTGGGGAGCGATGATCTGGGCGCCGTCGTTCCAGTATGCTTTGTAGCCGTTGTATTCCTTGGGGTTGTGCGAGGCGGTGATGTTCACGCCGCTCTGACAGCCGAGTTTGCGGATTGCGTAGGAGAGCTCGGGGGTCGGACGGAAACTGTCGAAGAGATATACCTTGATGCCGTTGGCCGAGAATATGTCGGCGACGATTTCGGCGAACTTGCGCGAGTTGTTGCGCACGTCGTGGCCTACGGCGACGCTGATTTCAGGCAGATCGGCGAAAGCTTCCTTAAGATAGTTGGCAAGACCCTGGGTGGCAGCGCCTACGGTATATATGTTCATGCGGTTGCTGCCGGCGCCCATAATGCCGCGGAGGCCGCCGGTACCGAATTCGAGATCTTTGTAGAACGATTCGATGAGCTCGGTCTTGTCGTCGGCATCGAGCATGCGGCGTACTTCTGCCTGTGTTTCGGCGTCGTAGCCGTCGGTGAGCCATGTCTGGGCTTTGGCAGTCACCTCTTTGATAAGTTCGTTATTTTCCATTTCTGGTTAGTTATGTAGGTGTATATGATATTCTGTTGTTGCAAAGATATGTTTTTGGTATCAGTTATACAAAAAAATCGCTGCCAATGTTCACCATATATGTTTTAAAACAACCTCTTAAAAGTAAACATACTCTTAATTAAGTTGCATGGCTATGCGGGGTGTGCCGTCCTGACAGTATATGACACCGCAGCGCACATAGCCGAGCCGGCGCGCGGCCGTGAGCATGGCGCTGTTGTCGGCGTGGGTATCGAGCCGTATGGTGTCGGCCAGTTTCAGGGCGAAGGACGTGCATGCCGCCAGTACGCCGCGGTGCCGTCCGGTCGAGGCGAGGCGGTGTATGGTGGCGTAGGGGCCGTTGTGGGGCCACGCGCCGTCTTCTATGATGTTGTAAGTGGGGTCGGGGCCTAATATCAGTGCGAATACCATCGCAGGCATGCCCTTGCTGTCGATGCCGATATAGTGGTTGCCGGCGGCGATGTCGGCAAGGATGGCGCCACGCGATGGATAGCCATTGGTCCACTGAGTCATATTGCCTTTCGAGCGCATGAACTGTCGGGCCGAGTCGTATACCGGCATTATTATGTCGATATCCTTGGGGCGGCTTTTCCGTATGGCTATTTCATCCGTTTTTTCCGTCATGGTCTTCGGTAATGATAAGCAGATTGTCGCCTGCCTGAAGGCGGCGTTTGCCGTTAGGCACTATATAACGGTTGTCGCGGCGTATCATCATCACCAGACCGCCGTCGGGCAGAGCTATGTCGCGCAGGGTGTTGCCCTTTTCGAGGTCTTTGTCGGTGAGGATGAGTGTATGGAGCGAGGTCGGATGCTCGTCGTCGAGTTCGACGCCGAAATCGGTGTCGACACTGGCGGTGGTGTCGACGAGCCCGAGCTTGCGTGCCGCCGATATCACGGTCGTGCCCTGGATGATCAGCGACAGGAGCGTGACGAAGAAGACGATGTTGAATATCTGCGATGCTCCCGGCACATCGGCCACCACGGGGTATGTGGCGAAGATTATGGGTACGGCGCCGCGCAGGCCCACCCACGATATATATGTCTTGGTGCGCAGATTGATTTTACGGAAGGGCAGCAGGCTCAGAAACACGCTCAGCGGGCGCCCGGCCAGAATCATGAATATGCCTATAAGGAAGGATACCGCGGCCACCGACAGCATCTCGTGCGGATTGACGAGCAGACCGAGCATCAGGAACACCACGATCTGGGCCAGCCACGTAAGGCCGTCCATAAATTTAGTTATACTCTTCTTATGGGGCAGGGCGGAGTTGCCCAGGACTATGCCGGTAATATAGACAGCGAGGTATCCGTTGCCTCCGAGGGCCGTGGTGGCCGTGTAGGTGAAGAATACCGAGCCTATGATGAGTATCGATATCATGGCGGTGGCCTGTCCGCGGTCCTCGCGGTCGGAGCCGCCTCCCAGTTTGCGGTAAAAGCCGATTATCCATTTTGTGAGATAGCCCATGGCCACACCGAGTGCGCTGCCGATGCCGAACTGCAGCACGAGCTGCATCAGAAGAGTGCCTCCCGAGAGACTGCCGCCGAGGGTTATGGCCTCGATGAGGATTATGGTGAGCATATAGGCCATAGGGTCGTTCGAGCCGCTTTCCAGCTCAAGCAGGGGCCGCAGATTGTGTCGGAGGCCCACTTTCTGCGATCCGAGGATGCCGAAGACCGAGGCCGAATCGGTCGATGACATTGTCGACGCCAGCAGCAGCGACGGTATGAGCGCGAAGTGTATATTGGTCCACGGCATTCCCGAAAGCCAGAATATGAAAAGACCTGTGATAATGGCCGTGAGAAGCACTCCGACAGTCGACAGCACCAGACCGGGCGCTATAACGGGCCGGATGGATGACAGACTCGTGGACATGCCGCCGGAAAAAAGAATGACGCACAGGGCTATCATGCCTATGAACTGGGCATCGTGCATGTTGCTGAACTGTATGCCCAGGCCGTCGGTGCCGAAGCCCATGCCTACGAGCAGGAATACCAGAAGAAGCGGTAATCCGGTGCGATAACTTGTCTTGCCTATGAGAACGCCTGCAATGAGGAGGATAGAGCCTAATAGCAATATGTTTTCACCTGTTAATATCTCCATAGTCTTTCATCGTGGGTTTAGAACACAAAGTTAATAAACAAGAGTCAATAATTAAAACGTGGATGTTTGTTATAAAAAAAGCCCACAGTCATAAAGGCCGGGGCTGAGAAGGCTATTCCATTGGATGGGTGGCTTTTTATTGACGCCAGAAAAATGCCTTCTCTTATCCACTATAACACAGAAACAGTCGTTTGGTTCACATCTGTCGCTCTGAATATCGATTATTAGTGCTATCTTTGCTGTGCTACAGATAATTTACGCATGGAAAACCGACAGGCTAAGATAATCGGCATTTCGCGCCATCGCCTTTCGACGGACGGCGACGGTGTCACTACGCTTGTGGCCTTCCACGGCTGTCCGCTTGGTTGCATATATTGTCTTAATCCTCAGTCACTGGGGTGTGCAGCCCGTTTCAGAGAGTATTCACCCGAGGAACTGTATGCCGAGACCCGCGTCGACGAGCTTTACTTCATAGCTACAAATGGCGGTGTCACATTCGGCGGAGGCGAGCCGTGCATGCGACCGGAGTTTATCCGTGAGTTCCGCCGCTTGTGCGGGCCGTCGTGGCGGCTCAACCTCGAGACATCGCTCAATGTTCCGACGGCCAATATCGCAGCATTGCTCCCGGTTGTCGACACTCTGATCATCGACATAAAAGATATGAATGCCGATATCTACAGCAGCTATACCGGCAAGACCAACGCTCCTGTCCTTGACAATCTCAGGCTTATAGCTGAAGCCGGACGGCAGAACGACTGTCTCATCCGCATCCCCCTGATACCGAACTATAATACCGATGCCGACCGGGAGGCAAGCCGTAAGATCCTCGCAGCTCTCGGCTTCTCCCGCTTCGATTTATTCACCTACCAAATCCGCACACACTGACTATGGCACGAGCGCTTGGCTGAAATGTTAAGAAGGGTTAAAGCGTCGGGGCGGCGCTTGCCGGTATAAAAAAAGGTAGTACTTTTGTGCCCGGGTAAGTCCTACACGGCCAGCTCCCCGAGAATCCCCCAGGTCTTGACCGAAGCAAGGGTATCGGGTCGTAGCGGCGCGATGTAGTAAGCTTACCCTTTTTTTGTATACATACCTGAATGGAAACAGCGATAAAGCAACTTCTCGACGGTGGCGCCGACGTGGCGGTGGAAATAGCTGCGTCGAGCGTGGCGACAGCGGCATGGACTGTAATGAAGTGCCGCTACGGGTGTCCGCAGTACGGACGCAATCTGTGCTGTCCGCCTTTTGCGCCGTCGTGGCGCGAGATGGCCGATATTCTTGCATGCTACCGCCGTGCCATTCTCTTCAGGATGCACGATATGTCGGCCGGAACTCCTCTGGCAATAGAAGTGACTGCCGGCCTTTTCAGGCGCGGCTACTACAAGGCGCTTGCTTTCGGCACAGGGCCGTGCCGCCGGTGCAAGGTGTGCAAGGGCAAGCCGGGCGAGTGCCCCGAACCCTACGCCACTGCGCCATCCATGGAGGCGTGCGGTGTCGATGTCTTCGCCACCGTACGCGCGAACGGCATCGAGGTATCGACCTATGCCCCCCCCGGTGCCGTTGCCGACTGTTTCGGTCTTATTCTTGTGGACTGACCATGGCGAGGAATTCGTCCTCCGACACTATGGGCACCCCGAGTTTCTGAGCTTTTTCGAGTTTTGCCGGTCCCATGTTCTCGCCGGCGAGGATAAAGTCGGTCTTTTTGGATATCGACCCGACGTTTTTGCCTCCGTGCGCCTCGATCATGGCCTTGTACTGGTCGCGGCTGTGGTGGGCGAATACACCGCTTATAACTATGCTTTTACCGGCGAGAGTATCGGACAGCGGTTCGGCCGCCGTCTCCTCGGGCATTTCCATCTGCACACCGGCTTCGCGCAGGCGGCGCACCGTCTCGAGATTGGCCGGGTCGGCGAAGAATTCGGCTATAGTCTGTGCTATGCGCGGTCCGACGTCTTCGATGGCCTCGAGTTCGGGTTGCGACATGCTCATCAGGCGGTCCATCGATCCGGCGGCGCGGGCCACCTTTTTGGCGGTGGTTTCGCCGACATAGGGTATCGACAGCGCATATACAACCCTGTCGAACGGCACCTGACGGCTGGCAGCTATGCCGTCGATAACGCGCTCGGCGCTTTTCTTGCCGAAACCTTCGAGGCCTTCGAGCTGTGCGGCCTGAAGGTCGTAGAGATCGGCGATATTGCCCACGAGTCCTTTTTCGAACAGCAGGGCCGCCGTTTCCTCGCCGATGCCGTCGATATTCATCATGCGCCGGCCCACAAAGTGCTCTATGCGGCCCACAATCTGCGGCAGGCATCCGCTTTTGTTGGGGCATACCCATGCGGCCTCGCCTTCGACACGCACAAGGGGAGTGCCGCAGGCGGGGCAGTGGCTCACGAACTCAACGGCAGGGCTGCCGGCCTCGCGGGCAGCGGTATCGACACCGGTGATTTTGGGTATTATCTCGCCGCCTTTTTCCACATAGAGCATGTCGTGCTCGTGGATGTCGAGTGTGCGCATAATGTCTTCGTTGTGCAGCGAAGCGCGCTTAACAACCGTACCCGACAGAAGCACCGGCTCGAGGTTGGCCACGGGAGTGATGATGCCCATGCGGCCGACGTCGAACGACACGAAGCGCAGGCGTGTGAGCGCACGCTCGGCGGCGAATTTATATGCCACAGCCCAGCGGGGCGACTTGGCAGTGAAGCCGAGATTGAGTTGCTGCCGCAGTGAGTTGACCTTGAAGACAAGGCCGTCGGTGGCCACGGGCAGCTCGCGGCGCGCGGTGTCCCAGTAGTTTATATATCGGTCGACATCTTCGAGCGAGTGGAGCAGAGTCATGGCATCCGACACCTTGAAGCCCCAGCTGCGGGCGGCCATCATATTGTCGTAGTGGTTGTCGAAGGGCAGATTGTCGCCGAGGAGATAGTAGAGATATGCGTCGAGTCCGCGGCGCGACACCTCGGCCGGATTGAGAAGCTTGAGGGTACCGGCGGCGGCGTTGCGCGGATTGGCGAAAAGCGGTTCCCCGGCAGCCTCGCGCTCGGCATTGAGGCGGTCGAAGGCTTTCCATGGCAGCACTATCTCGCCGCGGATCTCGAAGAAGTCGGGGTAGCCCTCGCCTTGGAGTTTCAGTGGAATAGAGCGGATGGTGCGAACGTTGTCGGTCACGTCGTCGCCTTTCTCGCCGTCGCCGCGGGTCACGGCGCGCACCAGTTCGCCATGCTCGTAGATGAGCGATATGCCGGTACCGTCGAATTTCATTTCGCCTACGATTTCGGTCTTCTGGCCGAAAAGAGCTTCGTCGACGCGGCGCACCCATGCGTCGACATCGTCCATGCTGTAGGTGTTGGCAAGCGATAGCATGGGATAGATGTGGGGCACTTGCGTGAAGCCCTTGCTGATGTCGGAGCCAACGCGCTGTGTAGGCGAGTTCGGGTCGGCTGCTTCGGGATGGGCGGCTTCCAGGGCTTCGAGCTCGTGCATGAGCATGTCGAACTCGCGGTCGGAAATCTCGGGCGAGTTAAGAATATAGTAATTGTGATTGTGGCGGTGCAGCTCGTCGCGCAGCCATTTTATCCGTTCTAAATCTTTATCCATAGTATTGGTGCGGCCGTCTGAGAGCCGCTCGTGCAAATTTAGCTGAAAATGGCGAATTATCGGTTGCCGCCGCACTTTTTTCCACAAAAAACCGCGTCCCGGTGGATGGGGCGCGGTTCGTATGGCACGACAGGATGTATTTACTCTTTGTTTTTCTGAAGTCTGTTCTGAAGCATGCGCATGAAGTGGCCGGCGACTACCGATCGTGCCTGGAAGCCCTGCTGGGTGCCGTCGGTGGTGATATACCAGTCGGAGAACGGAACACGCGAGCTCGTCTCGTTCACATAATTCCACACAGGATTCATCAGGGCCTCGAAATCGTCGGGATTTTCGGTGAGGCAGGCCGTCCACAGTATCCAGTCGGATTTTGTATAGTCCTTGCGGATGTCAAGAGGCAGACCATACTTGTTCTGATGTGTCTTGTAATATGCCATTTCGGTTTGTGCGATTTCTTCGGGGAATATCTCAAAACCTAACATTTTGTCCCATATTAGGTTGTATTTCTGGCTCCATGACCCCGGACGGTCGAATGTCAGGCGGTAGTGGTCGCCGTCGGCGGCCATTTTCTGCCATTTTTCAGCCATTTCGCCGGCTTTGGTTATGTATTCGGTCATGATGTCATCCTTGCCGAGCAGACCGGCTAAACGGGCATAGGATGCCACACCCATTATAGCCTTGATCGAAAGATTGGCGTTGTGGGCGAAGTGGCCGGCGAAGTCGTCGGTGCAGAGCTGGTTGGCCGGGTCGAGACCCTCGGCGGCAAGGTATTCGGCCCATTGCGAGAGGGTGTCCCAGTGTTTGGCGGCATAGTCGGCATTCCCCTCGACTTCGGCGAGCGCGGCGGTGAGAATGAGCATGTTGCCCGATTCTTCCACAGGCATGTCGCCGCTGTAGGTCTGTCCGTTGGCTATGGGATATGTGCCTACGTCGTGAGCAGGGAAGGGTTTGTTCCACTGCCCGCTTTCCGAGTAGTGGAATATGGGGTTCATCATGCCTTTGAGCAGTTCGGGGTTATAGATGAGATACATCGGGGCCGAGGGATAGGTGATGTCCACGGTGCCGATGGAGCCGTTGCTGAAATTCTCCTTGGAGAAATAGAGCAGTTCGCCGTTCTTGTCGTAAACGGGTTTGTGGGCCGCCATGGCCTGACGGTAGGACAGAGCGCAGAGCTCGGCATATTTCTCGCCGCCTGCCTTTGTGGCTTCCTCCATGAGAGCGGCGTCGAATTCGGCACACCGCCGCATGGTCTCATTGTAGGCTTTGTCTCCCGCTTCCATGGCGTCGAAAATTGTGCGGCCGCAGTCTTTCCAGATGGGCTGCAGATGGTCGCCGAAGTATTCTATCGACTCGATATCGTCGTAGCCCACAAGGAGATGGCCGGCCTTGACATCTTTGCCCACCTTGCCGAGGTTGTCGGAGTATGCAAGAACAGTCATCTGTTTCTCCATGTCGGGGCAGGTAGCGCCCACCTTGCCGGCAAGCGAACCATCGGCCATGAAATCCATCTTGGCGGCCGTAAATTCATCGATGGCATAGCTGGTGTAGGGTGCCTTGACGCCGGAGAGATAGAAATAGCCCCAGTCGATGCGGACGTCGTCGCCCTTGCGGCCGAGGACCTCCTGGCTTTCGGTGCCGGTGCTCAGATACATATATCTGTTCTTTTCCTCCATGTTGAATGTCACGTCCTGATCGGGGAAGTTGACCGCCCAGTGGGGAGTGGCCTCGAGGTAGAACTGTACGTCGTGCTTGTCGCCGTCGAGCGAGCGCACCTGATATGTTATGTAGTTGTAAGGCGATGTCAGCGCCTGCATATCGTCGGGAATGAAGGGGGCCGTGAAAATCAGATCGAGACCGACGGGACCGCATTCGAAGGTGTAGTATGTCTGTGTCGGCATGACAGTGCACGACTTCTGCACAGCTTCGCGGGCAAACGAGTTCTCGATGTTCACACGCTGCATTATGCCCATATCCACATAGGCGCCTCCGCCGTTGTTGCGGCAGTGTGCGGCCAGGACGTTGCCTTCGGGCTTGAGCGAGGCTATGACTTCTTCGGGCAGCTCCTTCATCAGATCGTAGGCGAGGCCGTTGCCGGTAGTGGCTGTCTCTATGCCGTTGATGTACACTTCGATATTATCGTCGTGCGAGAACTGCAGATACAGATTCTCTTTCGATAGGCTGTCGGGCCAGTCGAATGTGCGGCGCACCCATATTTCGCCGTCTACCCATGTGGTAGCCAGATGAGGATTGCCCTCGGTGCCGAAAGCCGCTTTGCCTTTTTTCCATGCCGAGGCGTCGTAGCCGGGCGACTGCCATTCACCGGCTGGCTCGGTAAATACATAGTCGGCGTCCCACGCTCCGGTGGCTGCCATGCCGATGATAGGTTTGAGCTCTACTTTCTCGCCCATCACACGGTAGGCCTCGCCGTCGACGCGAAGAGCGCCTATCATGGGAAAGTCGCGGCCCGACCAGTGCCGGATGCCTTCGTCGTAGAGATTGTCGGCAAACGACCAGGCGCTGGTGTAGGGGTCGATTGTCACCAGCGGAGTGGCGGGTGCACGCAGAGAGTTTGTCGCCGCAGGCGCATACACTTCTGCCGGAGTGTGCGGGTCGGGGGAGCAGGCACTCAGGGCTGCGCCGATGCCAAGCGGCAATAATAGGTAAAGTTTCATGATAGAATGATTGGAAAAATGTTTCGTGTCAGAATCTCCACAAAATTAGCGAAATATTGTCGAACGGCCAAAAAAGACAGCCGCACGGCATTTTTTAGTGTGTCGTGCGGTTGTTTGGCTGTCAGAAAGTTATGTTATCGCACAGCGATAACTTCGATTTCTACCAGTACGCCCTTGGGGAGTTCGCGTACGGCCACGGCCGAGCGGGCCGGGTAGGGCTCGGTAAATACGGTGCCGTATACTTCGTTCATGGGGCCGAAGTTGGCCATGTCGGAGAGGAATACGGTGGTTTTGACAACGTTGTCCACGCTCAGGCCGGCGGCGTCGAGGATGGCGCATACGTTGGCCAGCGACTGGCGGGTCTGCGCGGTGATCCCTTCGGGAATTTCGCCGGTAGCGGGGTTAATGGGTATCTGGCCCGATGCATATACAAACGAACCGGTGTCGATGGCCTGACTGTAGGGGCCGATAGCGCCGGGAGCGGCGGTGGTGGCAATTACTTTTTTCATTAGTACGGGTTTAAAGAATGTTGTATGGTTTTATCGACAATCTGTATGTCGCGCACCAGTATGGTGTCGGCTTTGTCGAGAAATGCTTTAACGATGGTGTCGGCCGCCGTGTCCACGCCCGGGAAGTTAGCTCCGAAGCCGGGCACGAAGCCCGATGTGCCGGTGGCGTCGATGCGCCGCGCCAAGGCTCCGACAGTGAGTGTCGACGGGTCGAGCGACAGCTGATAGCCGTATACGTCCTTGCTGCCCGGCAGCAGCACGCACGAGAAAACACCGGCGCGGCATAGAAGATCGGTTACATTGGTAACCATGCGCGCCGGCAGTTCGTAGGCGTCCATGAGGTCGCGTGCCGTGGCCGGGCCCTGTTCCCTGATGAAGCGTTGTGTCGCTATGGCGCATACGGCCAGAATGCAGCGCGAACGGTAGCCTATGGAAATGGAGGCGACTTCGCGGTCGAGGTTGAATGCAAATACGTTCTGCGACGAATAGCATATCACGGCGCCGGCAAGGCATATCATCCATGCCAGCTGTATCCACAGCAGCAGCAATGGCACGAAAGCCACCGAGCCGTATATGGCGTTGTAGCGCGCCACATAGAGAGTACCCGACACGAAGAGCCATTGTAGCACCATGAATGCCGTGCCGGCCAGCACGCCCGATATCATGGCGTTCTTTATTTTTACCTTCGTATTCGGCAGCAACAGATATATGGCGGCGAAAAAGAGCCATGTCATGACCCACGACGCCACTTCGAGCAGGGCCGAAATCACAGGCGTCATGAAGCTGAAGTGGAACACCGCGTTGAGCGTCGAGCTGAGCAGCAGCGAGATACCGCTGGCGCATATCATGAGCACCGGCAGTATGAGCAGCATCGCCGTATAGTCGGTGATTTTGCGCCATATGCTGCGACCCTGCTTCTGACCCCATATAAGGTTGAAGGTGTCTTCCATGTTGCCGATAAGCGATATCAGTGTCCATAGCAGGAATGCTATGCCTATGCCTACGAACAGCCCTTCCGAACTTTGTTTGAGGTAAGTGTCGACGAATCGTATGCCGTAGTTTATGGCGTAGTGCTGTGCCGGAAAGAGGCGGTAGAGTTCTTCTTCGAGCACGTTCTGTATGCCGAAGCCGCGCCCGATGGCTATGAGCATGGCCAGTGCGGGCACTACGGCGAGCATGGTGCGGTAGGTCATGGCGCAGGCCTGAGACTGGATGTCGCGGTTGAGGAACGACTGTATCGACAGGTTGAGCGTGCGCAGTGTGTTCATCCACCAGTTACGGCGCGTATCGCTCCATATGCCGGTGTTGAAAAAGGTCCACATGGCCATAATGCGCTGGCTCAGCGGTACTTTTGCTTTCTTGTCGGTGTCTGTTTCCTGTTCCATAGCAGTTGAACGTTCAAAATTACAACATTTCCGCCTTACTTTGCGTTCAGCCGCCCCGAAAATTTACACCTCGCGTTCCCTTCCCCCCGCCGCTAATTCCCTTTTACTTTCTTCGTGCTTTTGGGGTAGGCGCGTTTGTTGCCGCTTTTCTGTCGGATGATATCGAGTTCTTCCATGGTGTCAAACTTTGAGACTTCGAAAATATTTTTAATCTCCGGGGTATATCCCAGGGCGACAGCCAGTTTGACAAGCGATTCGAAAGCGATAAGGCCTTTTTGCTCGAATCGTGCCACTGTGGACAGGGGAACCCCCGACAGCTCCGAAATGTGTTGTCGGGTAATATTTTTCTCTACCCGGCGTTTTCTGAAGCTCTCTGCCACATGAAGCGCTATATCTGCCGGATTATCCAGTGTAAATCCATCTAATATAGCTAATATATTATTAGTATTTGCGTCAATCTCCATAATACAATCAATATCTTAGCACAAAGATAATGATTTTCCAACACAAAAACAAGGTTAGGAGGATAGGAGATTAGGAAGTTAGGAGATTAGGAAGTTAGGAGGAAAGGAGGTTAGGATGTTAGGAGGGTGGGAGGAAAGGCGGTTAGGAAGTTAGGAGGATAGGAGGGTGGGAGGAGTAAAGAATGATAAGAGAGTGGGAGATTAGGAGGAAAGGAGGGGAGGATGGAGAAAGGAGGGAAGGAATGTAGGATGTGAGGAAAATATGTGAAAAGCACCAAATCTTTTTTTCTCCACCCTCCTATCTCCCTAAATTCTTAACCTCTTATCTGCCTTTCCTCCTAACCTCTTAATCTCTTAACCACCTAACTTCCTATCCTCTTAACCTCCTATTCTCCTATCTTCCTAACCTCCTAACTTCCTATCTTCCTAATCTCCTATCTTCCTGGTCTCGGCGAGGTTGGCGGCGAGATCTTCTTCGGAGAGGGAGTAGTTCTGGAGGTCTCCGGCGAGGTATTTGTCGTAAGAGGCCATATCGACCAGGCCGTGGCCCGACAGATTGAAGAGTATTACCTTCTCTTCGCCCGTCGCCTTGCATGTGAGGGCCTCGCGTATGGTTGCAGCTATGGCGTGGCACGATTCGGGGGCCGGAATTATGCCCTCGCTTTTGGCAAAGAGTACACCGGCATCGAAGCTTTCGAGCTGTTCGATGTCCACGGCCTCCATCATTTTGTCTTTAAGCAGCTGCGACACTATCACGCCGGCTCCATGGTAGCGCAGACCACCGGCGTGGATATTGGCCGGAGTGAAATTGTGCCCCAGAGTGTACATGGGGAGCAGGGGAGTGTACCCTGCCTCGTCGCCGAAGTCGTAGCGGAACTCGCCGCGTGTGAGCTTTGGGCAGCTCGCAGGCTCTGCCGCTATGAAGCGTGTGTGGTTTTTGCCTTCTTCGCCGGCGATTACATGGCGCATGAACGGAAATGCAATACCGCCGAAATTGCTGCCGCCCCCGAAGCAGGCTATGACTATATCGGGGTATTCGCCGGCCATTTCCATCTGCTTCTCGGCCTCGAGGCCTATCACTGTCTGGTGGAGGGCCACATGGTTGAGTACCGAGCCGAGGCAGTACTTGCAGTTCGGTGTGGTGCGGGCGAGTTCCACGGCTTCCGATATGGCGGTGCCGAGCGACCCCTGGTGGTTGGGGTGGGCGGTGAGTATGTCCTTGCCTGCGCGCGTCGACATCGAGGGCGACGGCGTGACCTGTGCGCCGAATGTCTGCATTATACTGCGGCGGTAGGGCTTCTGCTCGTACGATATCTTCACCTGGTACACGGCCGAGTCGATGCCGAACATACTTGCGGCGTAGGCCAGCGAGGCGCCCCACTGGCCGGCACCTGTCTCGGTGGTTATGTTGGTCACGCCTTCCTGCCTGCAGTAGTAGGCCTGCGGTATGGCCGAGTTGAGTTTGTGCGACCCCATGGGCGACACACTTTCGTTCTTGAAGTAGATATGAGCCGGTGTGCCGAGGGCTTTTTCGAGACCATAGGCGCGTACAAGAGGCGTCGAGCGGTAGTACTTGTACATTTCCCTCACTTCTTCCGGTATCTCTATCCACGGGTCGGTCTGATTGAGTTCCTGGTCGCAACATTCTTTAGCGAAAATCGGGTAAAGGTCTTCGGCTTTTAAAGGCTGTTTTGTGGCGGGATGCAGTGGCGGCAGCGGTTTGTTTTTCATTTCTGCCTGTATGTTGTACCAGTAGCGGGGTATTTCATCCTCAGAAAGAAAATAGCGTTTCTGTTTCATAATTCAGCAGTTAAAAAAATTAGTAAT
The DNA here is from genome assembly GCA_900548975.1 of uncultured Porphyromonadaceae bacterium. Classification (GTDB taxonomy): domain Bacteria; phylum Bacteroidota; class Bacteroidia; order Bacteroidales; family Muribaculaceae; genus CAG-873. The sequence goes on along the minus strand of URMS01000037.1, from coordinate 4,203 downwards.
CCGGATATAGATGTTGAAATAGCAAAATTACTAATTTTTTATTTCTCGCCAAATATAATTAGAAATTTGTAAACTGTGTAAACCGGTTGCCGCAAGCATAAAAAATCGGCTGCGACACCTCGTGGGGTCGCAGCCGATCTTAGCGGGAGTAGGGTCTGTGCCGATTATTTCACGGCTATTTTTTTGACAATGTTGCCCTGGCGGATAATGTAGATGCCGGCCGGGAGATTGTCGGTTGTCGTGGCAACTTTCATGCCCTGGAAATTGTACACTTCCACAGGAGCGGTGTAGTCGATTTCATCGGGAGTGTTGGTGTCGATGATGTTGTCGATGCCGCTCGAGATGCTGTTTACGGTAATTTCCGCAACAGGACCGTTGGCATAGAGCGTTTCGGCGATGATCTTGCACGAGTTTTCCGACGAATCGTCATCAGCGGCCATGGCCATGATGTCGCTCATGTCGGCATGGAGGGTCACAAGACCGTCGGGAGTCACGGTGGCGATGTCGGGGTTGGTGGAGCGCCAGAAAATCTGGGGCAGAGTCACTTTTTCGGGGTAAAGGGTGGCGGTGAGCTGGAATGTGTCGCCGGCTTTGCCGGTGAGTGTCTTGTCACCGTCGACCTTGAGTTCGGTAGGCTCTATCATCACATGACCCTCGAACTGGAACCAGCAGTAGTCGGCATTGTAGTATGCCTCGGCTGCTTCCTCGCCCTGCACATACAGGTTGCCTGTATAGTTGCTGAAAGTATTGTCGGGAGCCTCGGGAGGTGTCTGGGCCGTGATGCTCACGGTCTGGGCCGGGCAGAGGTCGTAGGCCTTCTCGCCGATGGTCTTCACTTTATGACCCATGATTATGGATGTCAGCTTGGTGTTGCCGGCGAAAGCCGATGCGCCGATGGTTTCTGTCGACGGCGGCAGGATTACTTCGGTAAGGCCGGTGCAGCCGCTGAAAGCCTCGTCGCCTATGGTGGTCAGGCCGTTTCCGAGTGTGACAGTGCTCAACTTGGTAAAATCCTTGAACCTTGCTGCCGGGATTTCTGTCACTGAGTTGCCTAAGGTAAGGTCCTCTACTTTGGAGAGATCGAAATTCATAGATTCAATCGGGCGATCCCACGAGAGCTTGGTGGGAGTGGGGAGGTTGGATCCATATATAGGTTCAGCTCCATATGCGAAAGTAAAATCTTGGATAGGATTCCAATTAAAAGCAAAGCTATCAATAGTGCGTACATTTCCCGAGATAAGGACTTTAGTGAGGCCGCAATCAAAGAATGCGTTCATATTAATGCTTTGCAGTGCGTCGTTGCATGTGAGAGTTTCTAACGGCACCTTATAGAATGCATACTTCTTGACCTCGGTTACAGATTCGGGAATAACCAGATTCTTGATTTGTTCACCATTGAGATACAGGCTATTTTCAGTAGCAGGATTAGCAAGGCCGTTTTCAAAATCGATATTAAACCACGCCGCCAGGTCGGAAATATCTATATGTGTACAATTGAACTCTTTGAAGGCGTCGTTTCCTATAGACCTAACTGTAGATGGGATATAAAGTGTCTGACGATGACCACTACCACCAGGTATAGAGAAAGCATTACTTCCAATTGATTCAAGACCTTCATTGAGAGTCAAAATAAGTGACACATTTCGTATGCCGCTATTAATATTGTGGAAAGCCCAGTCGCCGATAGTCTTGACGCTTCCCGCAATTGTGACTTTATCAGCTTCCCTACATTGGTAGAAGGCATTGTCGCCGATGATTTTGACGCCTGGTTCAACTACGATAGTACATAATGATTGACAATCGCTAAAAGCATAGTTGCTGATGGTATCGATACTTCCGGGTACGGTGATATTCCCCAACCTTTCACAAGAATCAAAGGCATGCTCTCCTATGGCTTTGATGCCGGGCTCAAGTGTGGCAGAGGTCAAGTGGGAGCATTTGTAAAATGCGAAAGAGCCGATACTATCGACACTTGCCGGGATTGTGATGTTTTTCAGGTCTCTACATTCGCTAAAAGCAAAGTTGCCGATGTTTTTGATGCCGGACTCAAGAATGAGAGAACTCATACTGTAACATTTGCTAAATGCATTGTCACTGATAGTCCCGACACTTGCTGGTATTGTGATATTCTGTAGAGACTGACAATTGCTGAATGCATACTCTGGGATGGTTTGGAGACCGGGTTCAAATGTGGCAGAGGTCAATGAGGAACAATCGCTAAAGGCATTTTTACCGAAAGACGTGACACTTGCGGGAATTGTGATATTCTGTAGAGACTCACATTTGTTAAAGGCATAGTTTCCGATGGTTTTAAGAGTTCCGGGGAGGGCAATTTGTGATATTTTAGTACCGGCAAACGCATACTCTCCTATCACCCTTGCAGCATTACGGCTATTGAATGTAATGGTTGTGATATTACCACATCCGTTGAACGCATTGTAACCTACGGCATCGACGTAATAGCGTAAGTTTTTACCATTCTCTGTGACAGTGAATCGTTCGGGAATCGTTACTTCGGTCAGCGATGAGTAATCGCCGGGGATCACTACGGCCAGATTATTTTCTCCATCTGCCTTTGCCGGGATGAGCCGGTATTTCAGGTTGCCGGTTTCAAAAGTTTTTAAAATTTTTTCAGAATCTACTATCCGAATATTATCAAAGAGCGACCAGAGTGTGAGAATATATTCCATTGCCACATCCTCAGGCACTGACAGTTCTGTGCTGGCATAGTGCTCCCGGAATGTTTCTTTTGTTATGGTAGCTGGAATCATATTCGTGACTATGAGCGATTTCAGGCTGGAACAGCTTTTGAAGATATTCATGCCGAATTCAGTGACTGAGTTGCCAAGTGTAACCGATGTCAGACCGGTACAGTTTTCGAAGGCATTGTCATCGATTGACTTTACAGAATTGGGTATTATCACCGATGTCAGATTGCTGCATTCGTAGAAAGCTGATTTTCCTATTTTATTTACAGAGTTGCCGATTGTTACCGAGTTAAGGCCGGTACAGTTTTCGAAGGCATTATCGCCGATTGACTTTACTGAATCGGGTATTTTCACCGATGTCAGACTTTCGCATATAGTGAAAGCTCTTTGTCCGATTTCAGTGACTGTTGAGGGAATGGTATATTCCCCCTCAAGATAATACGGTGCAAAGTATAAGGTTTTTTTATCCGGACCGTAAACAAAGCCGTCTTCAGTTATGACGTCTTCTGCCGGATATGCAACAGCCACACTATAGGTGTTTTCGGGACACCCAATAGTACTTGGATAGGCTATTTTGATCAGGCTATTGCAGAATCTGAAGGTATCGTAGCCCATTTGGGTTACAGACTTGCCGATTATCGCCCAAGTCATATTGTCACAGTGATAGAAAGCTTTGTCGCCGATTGTAGTTACTGAATTGGGAATTGTTATCGAGGTCAGACTTCTGCATTCCGAGAAAGCTTCCTTACCGATTTCCTGGACCGTATTGCCGAATGTCACCGATGCCAGACTCCTGCAATAGCTAAACGCACCGGCTTCGATTTTTTTGACTGAATCGGGAATTATCACCGAGGTCAGACCGGTACTGCTGAAGGCACTTTTGCCGATTGAAGTGAGAGACTCAGAGAGTGTCACCGAGGTCAGGCCGGTACAACCGCTGAAGGCCCTTTCGCCGATTGAAGTGAGAGATTCAGAGAGCGTCACCGAGGTCAGGCCGGTACAACCGGAGAAGGCCCCATTGTTCATTGATGTTACTGAATGGGGGATTGTCACCGAAGTCAGTCCTGTACAGTCTATGAAAGCTCTATACTCGATTGTCTCCACTGTATTTGGTATGCTCACCGATGTCAGGCCGGAGCATTCGGCGAAGGCGTAGAAGCCGATTGAAGTGACAGTATACTCTGTATCGTTATCTTTAACGACAGCGGGAATAATTAATTCTCCTGAAACTTTATTACCGGGCACAGTTTTTCCGGAGCCATAATAATAATCTCCATCTTTGGTTTTGCAGGTTTTGGCTTTTTCGTCGAGTACGGTGTAGGTCAGAGTCTGTCCTTCGTACTCGTAGGTGAAGTCGCGGGCTATGCCCGGAAGTGCCAAAAGCACTCCGAGCATGAAAAGTAAAATTTTTTTCATTGCTGTTTGGATTGGTTGTGGATATCACTACTGTCCACTAAAAATGGACGTGGTTAAAAATTAAATAAATTCGGTTCAC
>URMS01000036.1 GCA_900548975.1 uncultured Porphyromonadaceae bacterium | reverse complement strand
AACCGAATTTATTTAATTTTTAACCACGTCCATTTTTAGTGGACAGTAGTGATCTCTTTATTGCGATTGGGAGTGCATTGGCATTATGGTTATATGTCCATTTGGTCCGGAATAAATTATTTCTGAAAATGATAGACAAACCGATTTTTAACAATAGAAAAGCCAAGATAATCGGTGCGATATTGATGTTCGGGCCAATTGCTTTTTTGGTATTATGTGCATTTTGTTAAATAGTTAATTCAATGAAATCCATTTTCAGACGTTATTGTCTTACACACACTTATCTCTCCCCATATATCAAGACAAGCAACGAAGATAAATATAAGCGAACTTCAGGAATCGCCTATTTGATCGGAGTGCTGATGCTGATTTGTGCTTTGCCGGCACGAGCCGACAAATTCATCATTGTAAACGATTAATCTGACCCTTTTCACTGACTTTAGACACTATATTTGGGCGCGTGGCAGATTTTGTGTATTTTTGACTGCGTCTTTAGAGCTTGTTTAATAACCTCTACATTCATCATGAAAAATCTGCTGCTTACAATATTCGCCACCGCCGCCATCGCCGCTTCCGCAGCGCCGGCCGACTGGCACGGCGCCCAATGGATAGGCGCCGACGGCAGTCCGGCCGTCTATCCGGCATATATGCCGGTATTCCGTCTTCAGTGCGACTACGAAAGCGACGGTGCCGTGAGCACCGTATTCTTCGGCGCCAACGACGAGCGTCTGACAACCCCATATCTCAACAAAGACCACGTGGCAGCCTCGCCCGGCACTTCGTACGTGGCACTGCAACTCGATTCCACGGCTAAAAAAATACGCCTGCTGCGCCGCAACTACACTGCCGGCGAGGACACCCCCACCGTAATGGCCGAAGCCGACTGCGCTCCGGGACCGGGACGACACAGCATCGACATAAGCTGTGCGCTCGGCTATATCGACATTGACATCGACGGCTCCCGTGTGCTGTCGAAAGGCGTCAATCCCTGTGGCAACGGCGGCGACTACATGGCCTACCCCGTGCTGGGCGACGTAGGCGTAAGCTCCGATGCCGACATACGGGCCACATTCACCGTGCGCAACCGCCGTTCGCCCGGTGCCACCGTCGGCACCACAGGCGAAATCGAGGCCGCCCCCGGCGACACCGCCTTCGCGAGCGTGCCGGTGAAAGGGCAACCCCTGCTGCGGAGCAGTATCAGGGCATCGAAACCCCTCAGAAAAGCCACCATGCGCTCCACGGCCCGCGGCATCTACACGGTGCGCATCAACGGGCGCCCGACCACGGCCGAATATTTCGCGCCGGGAGCCTCGCAGTACAACCGCACTCACTACTACGACACCACCGACATTACACCGCTGATGCGGCAGGGCGACAATCCCGTCGAAGTGCAGCTTGCCGAAGGCTGGTGGTGCGGGCCGTCGACTTTCACAGGCGACAACTGGAACTTCTACGGCGACCGCCCCTCGTTCCTCGCGCTCATTACCCTCGAATACACCGACGGAACTACCGAACAGATACCCACCCGCGCAGCCGACTGGCAGTGTGCCACCGACGGCCCGCTGGTGTGCGGCTCGTTCTTCCAGGGAGAGATTCTCGACGGCCGCGCGTCCGCCGACCGCATGACATGGCAAGCCGCCGCGGAGATACCCCTCGAGGGCCATATACCGGCCGAAAGCCCCGACTGCTGGCCCATGCCGGGCGACTATTCGCAGTGGCAGCTTGTAGAAAATGCAGGCGGTGCCGTCACCGCCGTCGACACCCTCACAGCCATGTCTGTGAGCGAGCCGCGGCCGGGCGTGTATATCTACGACATGGGGCAGAACTTCGCGGGAGTACCCGAAGTGACCCTCCGCGGCCTCCCCGCCGGCGCTGTGGTGAACATGCGCTATGCCGAAGTCCTCTACCCCGCCACCCCCAAATATGCCGCTAACGGCGGCGAAATGATGATGGAGAACATACGCGCCGCCATGGCCCAGGACAAGTATATATGCCGCGGCGACAGCATCGAAATCTTCTCGCCCTCCACCACCTTCCACGGCTACCGCTACATCGAGATCTCGGGCATCGGCCGCCCGCTGCCGGTGGCCGACGTCCGTGGCGTGGTGCTCAGCTCCATACCCCGCTTCACCGCCCGCTTCGAATGCTCCGACAGCTCGCTCAACCGGCTGTGGGAGAACATACTGTGGTCTACCCGCAGCAACTTCCTGTCGATACCCACCGACTGCCCGCAGCGCAACGAGCGCATGGGCTGGTCGGGCGACATCAGCGTATTCTGCCCCTCGGCCAACTATCTGGCCGACACCGACAGTTTCCTGCGCCGCCACATGCGCGCCATGCGCGACTGCCAGCGCCCCGACGGCCGCTTCCCCGACATAGCGCCGAGTGGATTCGGCTTCGGCGGACTGCTGTGGGGCTCGGCCGGCATAGTGCTGCCCTACGAAAGCTGGCGGCACTACGGCGACACCGCCATCGTAGCCGAAAACTATGGTGCCATGAAGCGCTACATGGACTATGTGGCCGAAAAATGCATCGACCCCGCCACCGGCATCATAGTGCAGTCGCGACAGTGGGGCGACCTCGGCGACTGGCTCAGTCCCGAAGGCGAGAAGAACGACAAATCGCTCATATGGGAAGCCTACTACATACACTGCCTCGACATGATGGCCGAAATGGCCGCGCTGACAAGCCATAGCGACGATGCAGCCGCATACCGCGCACTGCGCCGGGAGCGCGCGCAATTTTTCCGCAACACCTACATCGACCCCGCTACGGGCAAGACGCGCTTCTCGGCCTTCGAGCCCGATAAAGAGGGGCGCCCGGTCGACACACAGATATCGTACGTGCTCCCGATAGTATTCGGTATCGCAGATGTGGAACAGGACAGCGCCTTCGCCGCCAATTTCCTGGAGACCCTGCGCCGCACATCGGCAGCCGACGACGGCCGACAGTGTCCGCCACATTCGCTCATGACCGGATTCATAGGCACTGCACAGATAATGAACGCTCTCAGCCGCTGCGGTGCCACCGCCGACGCCTACGCCCTCCTCACCTCGCACAACTATCCGTCGTGGCTCTACCCCGTCGACCAGGGCGCCACTACCATATGGGAACGACTCAACTCCTACACCATCCACGACGGCTTCGGCACCAACAATAGCATGAACTCCTTCAACCACTACTCCTTCGGCGCCGTCGCTCAGTGGCTTATGGGCCATTGCGGAGGCATACGCCGCGCCGACGATGGCTGCGGATTCGCCACCTTCGTGCTCGAGCCGACGGTCGACCCGCGTCCCGACGGTCTCACCCACGCCCGCGCCGAGTACGACTCGCCATGGGGCACCATCGTATCGTCGTGGCGCAAGACAGGCGACAAAGTGGAGTACTACTTCGAAGTCCCCGAAGGCACCACAGCCCTGCTTCGTCTGCCGGGAGAGAAACAAAAGAGTCTGAAATCAGGAAAATATACATTTACACTATAAGAGGTTGTTTAATAACAAATGAAAAACGGATTTTTCAGAGTGGCGGCAGCCGCGCCGCGTGTCACCGTGGCCGACACCGTCGCCAACACCGACCGCATAATCGAACTCGCCCGCCGGGCTCACGAAGCCGGGGCCGACGCGGTCGTCTTCCCCGAAATGAGCGTCACGGCCTACACTTGCGCCGACCTCTTCCACAACACCACCCTGCTCGACGGCGCAGCCCGCGGCATCGAAGCCATCGTCAGCGCCAGCGCCGGCATGCCCGGCCTGCTCATAATGGTTGGGGCGCCACTGCGAAAAGGCGGTGCGCTCTTCAACGCCGCCTATGCCGTCTGCGAAGGCCGCATCGTGGCCACGGTCGAGAAGACATATATACCCAACTACAACGAGTTCTACGAGCGCCGGTGGTTCCAGCCCTCGGAAAGCGCGCCCGGCTCGGTGATTATCAGCCATAAAGGTGTGCAGCTCGCCATCGAGATATGCGAGGACCTGTGGGTGCCCGTGCCCCCGAGCTGCCATGCCGCCATGGCCGGCGCCTCCGTCGTATTCAACCTCTCGGCAAGCCCCGACCTCATCGGCAAATACGCCTATCTGACAGCGCTTATAAAGCAGCAGTCGGCCCGCTGCATGGCCGGATATGTGTATGCCTCGGCCGGCTTTGGCGAATCGAGCACCGACCTGGTATTCGACGCCAAACTCATGATAGCTGAAAACGGCACCATTCTCGCCTCCAACCGCCGCTGGCAGGCAGGCCCGCAGCTCATCGTGGCCGATATCGACACCGAGGCCATCGCCCGCGACCGCATGCACATGGGCACATTCTACGACTGCGCTCGCCGCAACGGCGCCTCGGCCGAAGTCTTCACCACCCCGTCGGAGCCGGCCGATGCGTCCTACACCGACCTGTTGCGTGCCGTCGACCCGCATCCCTTCGTACCCTCGGCCGACGACCGCCTCAAGGAACGCTGCGAAGAGATATTCAACATCCAGGTGGCAGGCCTCTGTCAGCGCCTCGACGCCACAAGGTGCCGCAACCTTGTCATAGGCATATCCGGCGGCCTCGATTCCACTCTGGCGCTTCTGGTGGCCGTGCGCGCATTCGACCGCCTGGGGCTGCCGCGCAAAGGCATCACCGGCGTCACCATGCCCGGATTCGGCACCACCGGCCGCACACACGGCAACGCCATAGCGCTCATGGAGGCCCTGCACGTGGACATACGCGAAATATCGATAGTCAACGCCGTCACAGGCCATTTCGCCGACATAGGCCACGACCCTGCCGTGCAGGATGTGACCTACGAGAACTGTCAGGCCCGCGAGCGCACACAGATTCTCATGGACCTCGCCAATCAGCTCGGCGGCATGGTGCTCGGCACCGGCGACCTCTCGGAACTCGCCCTCGGCTGGGCCACCTACAACGGCGACCAGATGTCGATGTACGGCGTCAACGCCGGCGTCCCCAAGACGCTCGTCCGGCACCTCACCGCCTACGTGGCCGCCGATACCGACGACGAAGCCGTGCGCCGGCCCCTTCTCGACATCATCGATACCCCAATCAGCCCCGAACTCATACCCGCCGCTGCCGACGGAACCATCCGACAGAAGACCGAAGACCTCGTCGGTCCCTACGAGCTCCACGATTTCTTCCTCTACTACACCCTCCGCTACGGTTTCAGTCCCGGGCGCATACTACTGCTCGCCACCAAAGCCTTCGAGGGAGTATACACCGGCGATACCATCGAAAAATGGCTCTCGACATTCTTCCGCCGCTTCTTCGCTCAGCAGTTCAAGCGTTCGTGCATGCCCGACGGCCCCAAAGTAGGCAGCGTCAACCTTTCGCCCCGCGGCGACTGGCGCATGCCCTCCGACGCCTCCTCCGCCCTCTGGCGCCTCTGACACCCAGGCCTCCGCAGGAGGCTGATTATGAATAGCCCGGCATGCCCCGCGCATGCCGGGTCATAAAACGCCCAACAATATCAAGGCCTCCTCGGGAGGCCGATTAACGGTACGCCTCTGCGGAAGCTAATCAGCCTCCTTCAGAGGCTTTTTTGAATGAGAACAATTGACCCGGCATGCACAGGAGGCGCATGCCGGGCTATCCATAATCAACCTCCTGCGGAGGTTTACCGTCTCGGAGCTATTACTCTTTAATATGGTTTACTTGCGGAGAAGGGTCTTTTTGCCGTTTACGATGTAGAAACCGGCCTCAAGCGAATCGAGCGATGTGCGCGAAGCGTCCTTGACAACTATGCGGCCCATGAGATCGACCACAGTAACCTTGTCGGCGGCGTCGGCCTCTACGACGGAGATGCCGCTGTTACCGCTGATGGTGTAGGTGGCAATGATTTCGGGATTGGTCTGCGTGGCGGGATCATCAACATAGGCATCAAATTCCTTGAACATCTCGGCCGGAATGGTGAGTGTATAGGTACCGGGCTCGGTTATCTCACCGAAGTCGAGCACTGCGGCGCAGTAATCGTATTCCGCGGGATAAGAAGTGCTGGGATGGTATACATTCTCACCGCATACCAGTGTCACATTTTTATCGGGATTACCATATTCGTCCAGTCCCTCTCGCTCGGCCGTCTGGGGGAAAGTGACAATGATCTTTTTGATAGACTTTACGGTCGAACCGCTGACAGGGTCGAGCGTGTAGTCGCTCATCGGAGTCTTGGGTGTTGTATCATCGATGATATAAGTGGCTGTGATAGGGGCATTCGTCGAATAACTCTCGCCTTCGTCGGCACTCTGCTGCTGATCATAATCCATCACTATACCTTCGGGCACATTGAGAGTATAGGTGCCGGGGGCGGTTATTTTGTCGAATACCAGAACGAGATCGTCGACAGAAGGCGCCGGCGCCACTCCGGCGTACATGGCCTTGGCTTTGTAGGTGGCGCCATCGGCAGTGATGGTGACATACTGGCCGACATTCGAAGGACTGATATGTGCGTCGATACCGTCGGCAAGTCCGCTCCAGTGTATCGTCACGGTCTCGATTTCAGTAAGATGCTCATACGAACCGGGGGTGATGGTATAGTTCGCCATTGAAAACTGTGCGACAGCCGGAACAGACATGAAAGCTACAAAAGCAAAAAGTAATGTGTAAAGTTTTTTCATAAGCGATAATTTAACGTTTTGCAGCGGCAAAATTAGCATAATCCCACAGAATCGCAAAATAATTCGACAAAATGCCGCAAAAAAAGAAAGACCCCGGACGCGATGTTCCGGGGTCTTCCCACTCACTTTTTTACCCTTGCAGTATCAGAGGGGGCGGATCGATATGGCGAAACCGCCGCCGGGAGCCGACGCAAGCTTCAGGCGCGTCTTGGCGTCGACTTTCTTTTTTGTAATGGTATATGCCTGAGGATTGGTGAGATAGTGCGCGTCGGGCGCATCGGCATATATGGTGGCTTCGTATTTGCGGTCTTTGTCGAGGAAGTCGAGCTTAAGCTCGGTCTTGCGGCTGTCGGCCGATATACCGCCAACGAACCAGTCGTCGGTGCCCTTGGCCTTGCGGGCCGCGGTGATGTAGCGCGCGGGCTCGGCCTCGAGGTAGATGCTCTTGTCCCAGTCGACGGCCACGTCCTTTATGAACTGGAACGCATCCATGAAGCGGTTGTACACCTCGGGCACGTCGGCGGCCATCTGCAGCGGGCTGTACATGGTCACATAGAGCGCCAGCTGTCGGCAGATGGTGGTATTGACATGGCTCTTGTTGTCGGGATTGTTGAGGCTCAGATTGTTCTCGAAGATACCGGGCGTATAGTCCATGGGGCCGCCCTGCAGGCGTGTGAAGGGTAGCACGCAGGTGTGAGTGACACTGTTGCCGGCGAACGACTCGTACTCTGTGCCGCGCGCACTCTCGTTGCCGATGAGGTTGGGATATGTGCGGCACAGACCGGTGGGGCGCACAGCCTCGTGGGCATTGACCATGATGTGGTGCTTGGCAGCCTCGGTCACGGCATAGAGATAGTGGTTGTTGAGCCACTGGCCGTAGTGGTGCTCGCCGCGGGGCAGGATATCGCCCACATAACCGCTCTTCACGGCATTGTAGCCGTATCGGTCCATAAGGTCGTAGGCATCCTTCATGTGGCGCTCGTAGTTGCGCACCGACGACGATGTCTCATGGTGCATCATCAGGCGCACACCCTTGGAGTGAGCGTAGGAATTGAGCGAATCGATGTCAAAATCGGGGTATGGAGTCTGGAAGTCGAACACATAGTCCTTCTTGTTGCCCGACCAGTCTTCCCAGCCTATGTTCCAGCCTTCGACAAGCACCTGGTCGAAACCGTGTTCGGCGGCGAAGTCGATATATTTCATCACATTGGCCGTATTGGCGGGGTGCACGCCGTTGGGCTTCACCTTCGAATAGTCGAGACGGTCGAGTTTTACCGACGGTAGGTCCCATGTATAGGCCCAGGGCTTGCCGTGGCCTATCATCTCCCACCACACACCGATATATTTCACCGGTTTTATCCACGAAGTATCCTCGTACTTGCACGGCTCGTTGAGATTGAGGATGAGATTCGACGCGAGCATGTCGCGGGCGTCATCGCTCACCATCACTGTGCGCCAGGGCGATATGCAGGGCGACTGCAGGTGGCCCTTGTTGCCCTGGGCGTCGGGCGTGAGCCACGACTCGAACACGAAGTTCCTGTCGTCGAGATTGAGGTGCATGCACGAGTAGTCGACCAAAGCGGCCTCGTGGAGATTAATATACAGCCCGTCGTCGCTCTTAAGCTGCAGCGAGGTCTGCACGCCGGTGGGCGAGAACTGCTCCTGCGACAGGTTGTGCTCCACGTCGCGGGCATTGAGGGCGCGTATCTCGGAAAGGCGGCTTTCAGTGTACTCGTACTCCTGGGTATCGTAGTCGCCGATAATCCACCATGCGGTCATATCGCCGGGCATGGCAAACTGAGTGTGTTCCTCCTTGATGACGAAGTAATTGAGCTCGCGCTGTTGCGGGAACTCGTAGCGGAAGCCCACACCGTCGTCGTACACACGGAAGCGCACGTCGATGCGGCGGTTATTTGCCGGCTGCGCCAGATGTGCAAGCAGCTCGCGGTAGTTGTTGCGGATATGGCTGTTCTCGCCCCAGACGGGCTGCCAGGTCTCGTCGAAATCGGAAGTCTCGACCCCAAGGAGTTCGAAACCGTCCATAAGATCGGGAGCGCCGACCAGCTCCAGGCCCAGGCGCGAGGGCATGATCACATTTTTCTGCTTGTAGGAGACCGAATACTGCGGATGTCCGCCGACAACGTCGAAATCGGCCACAACATTGCCGTTCGGCGACGCCACCTGCACGCCCGAGGCGTCGAAAGCCGCAGCCACGACAATGGCCGCTATGATATATTTCTTCATCACTTGGTCAGTTTAACGATTTTACATCCGTGTGCCGGCACAGTGGCCTTGACGGCGCTCACGCGGCCCTCGTCGGTATGGCTCCAGAGGTCGCGCTGGTTCATCTCGCCGTCGATGCCGAAGCGAGAGAGAGCCACATCGAAGCTCTGCGACGAATCGCCGCGGTTGAACAGACCTACAACATAGCTGCCGTCGCTCATGGTACCATACCATATATTGCTGTCGGGCGAATTGAGCTGATCGGAGAGCGGCTTGCCCACGAAGCGGTCGGCGTTGAGAGCCAGAAGCTCGTCGTTGGTATAGAAGCGGGTGTCGCCGCCTAGTGTCGAATACTGGTCGGCGACAGCCACCGGACCGCCTGCCATGAGCTGAAGCGATACAACGGTCTGCTTCTCGGCATCGCCCGAGAGCTTGTTGAGGCGTATGAAATCGCCGTCGAGAATCACCTTGTCCTTGCCCGACAGATGGCTCCAGTATGTAAAGCCGTCGAACTGGTTGTTGCAGTGCGGCCAGTTGCCGTACGACTTGCCTTTGTCGCCTTCCGACACATGCCACCAGCCGCCGTTGCCGGTATCAGCCACCACGCGGAACATATTGCCGTAGCACGCCTCGAGAACGGCGTCGTCGTAGAGATGCGGCATCACAAGCGAGGTGAAAATGCCGTATTTCTTGGCCGATTCGGCTATATATGCCAGATAGCGAGCATAGTTGTCGCGGCCATAGCCGCGGCCTGTCACACCCATGCCGCGGTCGCTGCCGTCCTCGTACCAGCTGAGGAAGTCCATGCGTATCATATCCACGCCAAGCTCCTTGTAGTGGCGGAAAAAGCCGTCGATCCACTCACGGGCACCGGGATGCGTTGCCACACCCCACCAGAACCACAAATCGTCGGCCTTGGGGTTGCGCACTTCCTCGCTGCCGTTGTAGCGGAGCGAGCCTGTGGTGTACTCGGTGCCGGGAATAATGGTATTGTCGGGACAGTGCAGCCACATGGGATTGTCGTAGATGGCCACACGTATACCCTTAGCCTTAGCCTTGGCTACAAGATCCTTTATAGCCATCGAGCCATAGTGCGTCATATAGGGCGAACCGTCCTTGGCCAGGAGGGGTATCCAGCCGTCGGTGCATATCATGTCGTAGCCGTGGGGCTTGAGGTCGGTCGATATCCAGTCGAGAATCTTGTCCCACTCAGCCGATGTGATATCCATGTTCTCGTTGCTCACGCCGGCGCGTTCCTGCTCGTAGCAGTACTCGTAGACGCTCCAGTAGAGAGGTGCCTTGTAGGTGTGTATGTCTTCCACCACCGGCAGCTCGGGCAGCTCGTAGCGTGGCGGATATTTCATCTTGTAGTTATCGTCGTCGCATGCCGACAGCAGACCGGCTCCTACGACGAAAGCAGTCGCGGCAATGCCTATTTTGAATGCGTTTTTCATTTCTTTTGCTTTGAATCCTATAGTTTCTCGGTAGCGATGGTCCACTCGCCGAGATTGAATGTGATCTTGTATCGGCCCGGCTCGGTGACGCGCCACTGGTCGTCGGGCGAGGTGGTGTACACGAAGTCGGGAGCCGACACACCGGCCGACGAAACGGTGACATTACCGCTCGACGGGCGCAGGAACGGCGCACTGAAATCCTTGATAACGCAGGCCTTGAAAGTGCCCTCCTTGAGTTCGCCGGTCCACGAGAACACGCCGTCGGCCTCTTTGACGAATGTCTGGGCATCGTCGAGGCTCCAGCCGCCCGGGGTGCCGTCGCCTATCATATAGAGCACGTCGGTCTTGATAGGTTCGGGCTTCGGCGAAGACACCTCAACCTTGATGGTAAAGTTGAGCAGATCGAGTGTAATCTTGTACTCGCCTTCCTCGGTCACGCGCCATTTGTCGTCGGGCTCGGTGGTATAGACAAATCCGGGAGCCGACACACCGGCCTTCGACACCGTCACGCCGCCGCTTGCCGGGCGGATGAAGGGGGCGTCGAAACTCTTGACGGTGCAAGCCTTGAAATCGCCGGTCTTCAGAGTACCCTGCCATGTGAATATATACTTCGATTCCTTGGTGAAAGCGGTAGCATCGTCGAGGCTCCAGCCACCGGCGGTGGCATCGCCTATCATCCATACGTTGTCGGCTACGATGCCCTCTTCGGGCTCGTCACCGCCGCCGTTCACAAACACGGCCTCGATGGTATTGTTCTCCAGATCGAGAGTAATCTTGTACTCGCCGGCGTCGGTCACACGCCACTGGTCATCGGGACCGGTTGTGTATACGAATCCGGGAGCCGACACGCCGCTCTTCGACACGGTAACATCGCCGCTTGCCGGGCGTATGAAGGGAGCATCGAAACTCTTGATGATGCAGCCCTTGAAAGTACCGCCCACGAGATTGCCCTGCCAGGTAAAGACATGGTCCTTGCCATCGACCTTGGCGAACTGCTGGGCATCGTCGAGGCTCCAGCCGTTGGGAGTGGCGTCGCCTATCATCCATACCTCGGAGGCTTCGAGCAAAGGATTGCTGTCGCCGCCCTCGATATCCGATACATATTCGACTGCCACGGTATAGTGTTCCAGATCGAATGTCAGCTTATAGTTGGCGCTGTATGTCACTTTCCACTTGTCGTCGGGACCGGAAGTGTATACGAAATCGGGGCTTGCCACGCCGTCCTTGTTGATCTCGACATCGGCCGAAGCGGGGCGTATGAATGGCACGCCGAAATCGCCCGTGGAAAGACATGCTTTCAGCTCGCCGTCGGCAGTGAGCGGACCTTCGTATACGAAAGTATAGTCGCCGGTCTTGGTCATGGCCGTGGGGGCATCGATGTTCCATCCGGTGGGTACGGCGCTGCCTACGAGCCATACGTTCTCGGCTGTGATGGGGTCCTTGCTCGGTTCGGGCATGCCGCCGGTATAGCGGGTCGACATGGTCCAGTTGCGGAGATCGAAAGTAAGAGTATAGGTACCGGCTTCGGTCACGCGCCATTTCTCGTCGGGGTCGCCCGCATGCATCTGGAAGGCGGCCTTGTCGATATCGGTCGAGCTGATGGCCGTCTGGTTCTCGAGCGGGCGGATAAAGGGAGCGTCCCAGCTGCCTGGAGCGAGACAGAGCTTCATCTCGCCGGCATTCAGTGTGCCGCTCCACTCGAAAACGAGCGGATCGGCCTCTGTGGCCGTGAAAGGCGTCGGGCTGTCGATACTCCAGCCGTTGGGAGTGGCGTCGCCGACCATATAGAGGGCGGAAGCCTTGATGGGCAGATTCCCGTCGATGATCACGAGGTCTTTTTCGTCCTCACAACCGGCCAGCGCCGCGGCGGCAAACACTGCTGCCGCCATATATATCTGTTTTATTTTCATATCTTTATTGATTTAAACGTCGCGGAATTAGCTGTTGTAACCGGGATTCTGCACCAGTGCGGGGTTGGCGTCGAGAATCGGGCGCATCAGGGGGAAGATTTCGTAGTGACGGTCGGCGTCGGGAGTTTTGTCCCACCATGTGCCGCTGCAGAACACGCCGAAGCGTATCAGATCGATTCGACGGCGCCCCTCGGCGAAAAATTCGCGGCCCCATTCGTCGAGCATCTCCTTTTCGGTGAGTTCCACCTTGCCTTCGGGCTGGTAGAGAACGTCATCGTAGTTTTCGGCCGGATAGTTGCGCTTGCGGACGCCGTTGAGCAGTTTGGCGGCATCGCCCTTGCGGCCTGCACGTATCTTGCACTCGGCAAGCATATAGATTACCTCGGGCAGACGGATTTCGGTGAAGTCGCTCTCCATCTGGTGGGTGTCTTCGTCGGAATACAGGGGATATTTCACGAAATGCCAGCCCGAGTTGTGGTCGCCGTTAGGCAGCGTGCTGTTCTTGTCGGAGGGCCATTTGTCGGGATCCATGCCCTGGAACTTGCCCACGGCATCGCGGATGTAGAGGTCGTAGGGGCTTTCGGGGGCGCGCACACGCTTCTTGGCGCCGTTTTCGTCGGTATACTCGAGATAACCGTAGAGGAACATGCCCTCGCGGCGGCTGTCGCCGAGATTGCGGTAGAGCTTCATGCGCTCGTCGCCGGGATATTTGCGGAAATTCTGCACCGGCATGCCGAGAGTGTAGCTGTAGAGCTCGCCGTTGAGGTCATAGCTCGGCGAGGCGGCATATTTGCAATTGTGGTCGCCGCCCTTGCTCTTGGCGTCGCCGAGGTAGTAGCGGGCACGTGCGGGCACAGTCCACCAGTAGGTGTCGCCCTGATAGTGCCAGAATGTATAGCCTTGGTCGGCGGGGAATCCGAAGATCACCTCGTCGCTGGTATCGTTGTTCCAGTCGAAAGCGGCATCCCAGCGGTCGGCCACCTGGTAGGGGCCGTACACGCCGTCGACGATGTCCTGAGCCACTTTCTCGCAGTCGGAATAGCGCTCTTCGCCGATATACACACCCGCATTGAGGTAGAGGCGTGCAAGGAGTGCGGCAGCACCGGCCTTGGTCCACTGGCCCTGGATACCGGCCTGCGAGCCGAGGCTTTCTTTCTTGGCGAGCAGATCGATGCAGTCCTTAAGCTCGCTTTCGATGAATTCGAATATCACACGGGGCTCGACCTGGCCGTCGGAGTTGAGCGACATATCGTTGAAGCTCACAGCCAGAGGCACGTTACGGAAAGCGTCGAGCAGACGGAGGTAGAACCATGCGCGCAGGGCACGGCACTGGGCCGCAAGATTGTCGAACTCGGCCTGCGAGAAGCCGAATTTGGCCGGGTCGAGCGTGCGCATGTCCTCGATCACGTAGTTGCACTGGCCTATACCCTGGAAGCAGCCGTTCCATTCGGTCTGGGCATCGCCGCCGTCCTCCACATTCCACTGGTGGTAGTGGAGCTTGCGCCAGCGGCCGCCGTCGTCCCACCATCCGTCGCGCGTGGGGGTGATGAGTTGGTCGGCAGTGAGTTCGTTGAGCACATGGCGGCTCTGGATGCTCCAGAAAGCGTGTTCGAAGGGACGGAACACCGCACGCACCACGTCGCTTTTGGTATTGTAGTAGTTCTGTGTGCCCACCTGATCGTAGAGTTTCTCGTCGAGATCGGTGCAGGCTCCCGCGGCAATGGCGAGCGCGCCGGCTGCCGCTATATATTTCAATGATTTTATTTTCATGGCTTTATTTGTTTAGAAGTCGAGCTGCACACCGAGGATAAACTGGCGTGTGGTCGGGAAATACGAACGCGAGCCCTGGCCGCCGGGAGTGAGGCCGTTCACCTGATAGCTCGAGGGGTCGACACCGCTGAACTTGGTGATGGTGAACACATTCTTCACCGTGCCGTAGAGGCGTACCTTGTCGATGAAGCGGCACTGGGGCACATTGAGGGTGTAGCCGAGAGTGAGCTGGTCGAGCTTGAAGTAGTCGCCGCGCTCGAGGAAGTAGTCGGTTACGGCGTGCGACGATGTCGGGCTGATGGCGAAGTTCTTGCCATAGGCCTTCTTGAGCACGTTGCCGGTGAACTTGCGGGTGCCGTAGTAGAAGTCGTGGATATTGAAGATATCGAATCCGAAGGCTCCGCGGAAGAAGAGCGAGAGGTCGAAATTGCGGTAGCGGAAATTATGTGTGGTCGAGAGGGTGAACTTCGGCATGCCGTTGCCCACTTTCTGACGGTCGGCCTCGGAAGCCTGCGAGGCATTGATAATGTCGCCGTCCTTGTCGTAGACAAGCCACTCGCCGTCCTCGTTGATGCCGGCATAGCGCCACATGAAGAAGTTGCCCACCGACTCGCCTTTCTCGATACGCTATAGGTTATAGAAAGGATAGGGGTCCTCGGTGCCGCACACGCTGTAGTAGTCCTGGCCGACGTACTCGGAGTTGCTGAAATCGACGAACTTATTGCTCATCGTGGTTCCGATTACGCTGAAGTTATAGTCGAATTCCTTGGTCTGCACGGCGTTGAAGCTGAGGTCGAACTCGAAGCCGGTGTTCTTCATCGTGCCCACGTTCACGAATGTCTCGTCGTGGAGGTACGGGGGCACCGACACCTTATAGTTGCCCAGGAGGTCCTGGGTGCGGCGGTTGAAGTAGTTGAGCGAGCCGCTGAAGCGGTTGTTGAACATCGAGAAGTCGATGCCGACATTCCAGTTCTTGCCCTTTTCCCAGCGCAGGTCGGGGTTGACGTTCTTCGACGGGCCCCATACCTGGATGAACTTGCCGTTGTAGAGGTAGTATCCGAAACCGCTCATGGTGTTGAGCGACATGTAGCTCGAGAAGTCCTGGTTGCCGGTCTCGCCGTAATCGGCACGTATCTTGAGGTCGTTGAGCCATTCGCGGGTGCCTTCCATAAATTCTTCCTGGCTCAGGCGCCAGCCGGCCGACACGGCGGGGAAGTTGCCCCACTTGTTGTTGGCGCCGAATTTCGAGGAACCTTCGTGGCGCAGCGATGCGGTGACGAGGTATTTGCCGTCCCAGTCGTAGCTCACGCGGCCGAAGAACGATATGAGCTTGGCATCGTTCTTATAGCTGCTCATGCCCACTTCGCCTTCGTCCTTCACATATTCGCCTGTGCCGATGTTGTCGGCATGCAGACCGTCGTTGGGGAAGTCGGCGTTATCCACCGAGAAGCCCTCGTACTGCGAGTACTGGTAGCTGTAGCCCACCATGGCCTTGAGGTTGTTCTTGCCCAGACGGGCGCTGAAATTGGTTATCCACTCGAGGATATACTGGCGCTCCTTCTTATAGCTGCGGCTTGCCTGGCCGTCGCGACCCTCGTTTATGGCGCGGGTGCTGGTCGAGGGGCGGAACCAGGTATTGTTGTTGTCGTACTGATGGTCGGCGAACATCACCTGGGTATTGAGCGTATAGGGGCAGTCTTCGCCTTTCCAGAAGAGAGGCAGCAGGTTGAGGCGCGCTGTGGCGTCCCAGTCGAGCAGTTTGGTGTCGCCGTGGTCGGTCTCCAGACGCTGCGATTCCACGGGGTTATAGCCTGTGACCTGGCCCTGGAAGTTGTAGTAGCGCGACGGATTTTCGGGATCCATCAGAGGTGTGGTGGGATTTGCCTCCAGAGCATTCTTGAACACGCTCCAGTCGGCCTGGTCGCGGTATATGATACGCGGCGCGAGATTGACGGTGAAATTGAGCAGACCGCCCTTGGTGGTATGCGACAGGGCTGCACGGCCGCCGTACTCCTCGCGGCGCGAACGCAGGTCGACGCCGTGGTGGTCGCGGTAGTCGACGCTCACGCGGTAGTTGCTGCGGTCGTTGCCGCCGCTGAGGCTGAGAGTGTGGTGATGCGCGAAACCGGTGCGGCTCACGCCGTCGAGCCAGTCGTAGTTGCCGCCCAGATCGACACCGTTGTCACCCCATCCGAGGCGCACGTCGCGGTATTCCTGGGCATTCATCATGTCGAGCTCCTTGTTTATTTTATCCCAGGCAAATGTGCCCGAGTAGGATGTATGGATGGCGCCGTCCTTGGTGCCTTTCTTGGTTGTAACCAGAATTACGCCGTTGGAACCGCGCGTACCGTAGATAGCCGATGCGGCGCCGTCCTTGAGCACATCGAACGAAGCGATGTCGTTGGCATTGATATTGGTGAGGTTGCCGCCGGGCACACCGTCGATCACAATCAGCGGGCCGAGGCCGGCCGAGCGCGACGACACACCGCGGATCTGTATGCTTGCCTGATTGTTCGGGTCGGCCGAGCCGGTGTTGGTGATGGACACGCCCGGCACCTTGCCCTGGATGAGCATCGAGGGGTCGAGCGAGCTTACCGAAAGGAAGTCTTTCTCGCCCACATGCGATATGGCCGAGGTAAGCTCTTTCTTGTCCATGGTGCCGTATCCGATTACCACCACTTCGTCGAGAAGCTCGTTGTCGGGGGTAAGTTCGACCGTAATCTGCGACCGCCCGTCCAGAGCTATCTCGCGTGTCTTGAAACTTACATACGATACCACTATTGTGGCCTTGGGGTCCACGCCCTTGATGACGAAGGCGCCATCGAGGTCTGTGGCGGCGGCAAGTTTCGTGCCTTTCACAGACACCGACGCACCGATGAGAGGTTCGCCGGTACCGGCCTCCACCACCGTGCCCGCGAGTTGTATGGTCTGCGCGGCAGCCTGCACGGGCAGACACGCGGCCACCAACATCAACAGCAGCGCAGTGAGTGTGTGCATTGTTGTTTTCATTGGGTAGATTTTAGAAATGGATAGATATTGGTTTGATTAAATTCAAGGTTGCGGGACCGGCCTTTCAGGCACTTGTCCGAAAGCAAAATTAGGCACTTTTTCGCACGATGAAACGCCGCAATATTATTTTTAAGATAGTTAAAACAATAATGCACTATATACCAGCGTATTGCGCAATTTTAACACATCAATAATTAAGATTGGTGAAAGACCCGAATGAATCAAATGCGACCATTTCACCTCCCGAATTGCAAGCCGGAATCAAGGTTTCGGAATAGCCATCACGGCCTCGTCGAAAACATTTTTATCTACCGCCGCACGGGCCTTTACTTTTGCCTTGTACACATACACGGTATTGACCGACAGGCACAGGTACTGCGCTATATCGGCCGTGCCGGTGATGCCGAGACGCATCAGGGCGAATATACGCACATCGGTGGGCAGGCGGCCTCCCGACAGGCTTATCCCCTGCCCGGGAAGCAGAAACTTATTGAACTCTTCGACAAAATTGGGGAACAGCTTGAGAAAGGCGCTGTCGAACGATGCATACATGCGGGCCTGTTCGCGCCGCACACCCATGTCGGACAGTATGGAGCCTAATTCGCCGTATTGCCGTCCTTTCAGCTTCAGCAGGGCGCGCTTGGTCTTCTCCTCCACTTCGTTTACAAAATCGGAGTTGCTGTAGAGCGTCTGGATAATGTACTGGTCCTTGATTTCGGTAGCCTCGCGCAGGCGGGTATTCACATCGGCGAGAGCCACATTGGTGGTCTGGAGCGCAAGGGTCTTCTCGCGGATCTCGCGGTGGCTCTCGGTGAGACTGCGGTTGCGCTTCTTGAGCTTAAAGAAGAGAAATATCATGCCTGCGAGCATCAGCGCGAAAACCGACGCGGCCACCGACAGCAGCAGACGCTGCTCGGTGAGGCGCACATGGCGCGCGTTCTCTATCAGAGGCATTATACTGTTGATTTCGACCTTGCGGATACGGCTGTTGTAGCCCTCGGCATCGGCAAGCGCCTGATGGATATAGCGGCCGGCGCGCTCGACATCGCCCTGCGAGTGCATGATGGTGGCGAGGTCTTTGGCCGCCGTGGTCTCGCGGGTGTTGGAGCGCAGATCGCTGATGGCCGACAGCGCCAGGTAGTATGCGGCCGAGTCCTGACGGTCGAGTATTACGTAAGATATGCCTATAGTGGAGTAATTTATGGCTTTCTGATGCTCGTCGAGGCTGAAATTACCGATCAGCGACTTGCAGTGGGTTATGGTCTCGTCGGTGGCATAGCTGCGTATTCGCTCGAGCTCAAGCGACGCTATTCCATACTCGTAGCTCGACGGGTCGGCGAGATCGAGCACCTTCTGATATAGCTCCCGGCGTTTGTTGACATAGCCGAAATAGAGGTCGGATGTACCGGCCACAAACGATTCCATATTCTGATTGAGCTTCGCCGCCGACAGATAGTAGTCTATACGCTCGTTTACCGGCAGCAGACCGGCGTCGACATTGCGCGCCACGGCAAGAGCCTCGTTGAAAAATCCCACAGTGGCAAAGCATTCCATCAGCGCCGTACGCGCTTGCATCACACGCAGCGAGTCGCCCGTACGCCCGGCAAGGGTCTCCATGCGGCGCGCATAGCTGTAGGCCGAGTCGTACTGATAGAAGCAATATTCCTCATAGAGCTCGCGGGCCGTCTCGAAGCGGGCTGCATCGCTGCCGGCACGGTCGTAGCGCTGCCGCAGGCGCTCCAGCAACGCCTCTTTGGGCTTTATATACGCCTCGGGGGCGTGCAATATCTCGCTGTCGAGCACGCGAAGCACCGAGTCGACGGCATCAGCCCGACACCACAGCATGCCCGCCAGGGCCACTACAGCTGCAAGAATCCTCTTCATAGCTGCAAACTTACGAAATTTTTCCGTAAAAAAGCGCTGCGCGACAATCTCACGATCGCCGCGCAACTTCTAAACCTTAAAAATCTAATCCTATGAAAAAACTAATTCAATACTTTACTTCTTTCTGCTGTTTCTGACTGATATACGTAATAGAGGGCACAAATGTTGGACAAGAAGGCCTCAAAACCCTGTTTTTTATTACTCTTTTGCAATTAAACGGCGAATTTTACCTATATTTGCACTATGTCGTATTTCTCCGTAACAATACTCGGCTGCGGCTCGGCCACGCCGACACTGCGCCACAACCCCAGCGCCCAACTTGTGCGCTACCGACAACAGTCGATGCTCATCGACTGCGGCGAGGGCACACAGCTGCAGTTGCGCCGCTATGGCTGCTCTTTCGCCAAAATATCGCATATATTTCTGTCGCATCTCCACGGCGACCATTTCCTCGGGCTGCCGGGCCTGCTGTCGACGATGGCCCTTCACGACGTGCAGGGCACCGTGACCGTCCATACCTTCGCCGAAGGGGCCGACCTGATCAGAAAAATCCTCGATGTGGTATGCCGCGACAGGCCATATGAGTTGAAATTCGATATCATAGATCCTAAAAATCCGGGCATAGTGTACTCCGACAGTCAGCTCGAGGTCGAAGCCTTCCCGCTGTACCACCGTGTGCCCTGTGTCGGATATATATTCCGCGAAAAGCCCAAGAAAAGGCATATCGACGGCGAAGCCGCCAAATTCTACGGCGTGCCCCACTATGCCATGGAAAGCCTGCGGGAAGGCGCAGACCTCATCCTCCCCGACGGGCGCGTAATCGACAACGCCCGTCTGACCAAAGACGCCGATCCGGCCATGAGCTACGCCTACTGCTCGGACACAGCATTCGACCCGCGTGTGGCCCAAGCAATAAAAGGTGTGGATGTGGTCTACCACGAGGCTACCTACGGCGACGACCAGGAAATCAAGGCCAAACCGCGCGGACACTCCACAGCACGCCAGGCAGCCCGGATAGCCGCCTTGGCCAATGCGTCGAAACTCGTTATCGGCCACTACTCCAAGACCGTCGAATGCACCGACCGCCTTGTCGGCGAAGCCTATGAGGAATTCCCCGTAGTCATAGCCGCCAACGAAGGCCTGACCATCGACCTTATTTAGTGGGTCGTACATTTGTACGGATAAATGTTTTTGAATAATTTTATCTTCAAATATCAG
>URMS01000035.1 GCA_900548975.1 uncultured Porphyromonadaceae bacterium | reverse complement strand
TCATCCTGAGCCAGGATCAAACTCTTCGTTGTTGCTTATCTTGTTTTCTTTTTTTTCAAAAAAATTCAAGGCAAGTATTTGTAATTTTTATTGCCTTTCACAAGCGCTCAGAAGCGTGTCTCCCGCTCTCCGGATAGATCGTTGTGCTTGAATTGACAGAGACGGAAATTAATTTACCGTTTCTCTTGTACTACTTTCGTATCTGTTGTCAAACTTTTCAATGTTCTCTGTGCCTCGCCCCGAGGTGGGGCGGAACAGCTCGGCAAAGTTAAGACGAAAAACATTCACGTCAAAATTTTGTTCAAACTTTTAACATTCTTTTGCTTTTCGACCGCTCTCTTGCGGGCCGCCCGGGCTTGCTTCCCGAAAGCGAGTGCAAAGGTAGAGCCTTTTTCTTTTCCCACCAAATTTTTCATCAAGAAAATGTGTTTTATAGCATGAATTTAACATTTGTTTACAGTTAGCACCATCCCAAATTCATCTACACATTATATAATAAAAAATAAGACCTCCCGGACGCTGCCCGAAAAGAAACACAAAAGGGTCACCCGTACGGGTGACCCTTTTGTGATCCGGCCGCGACTCGAACGCGGGACCGTCTGCTTAGAAGGCAGATGCTCTATCCAGCTGAGCTACCGGACCTTAGATGTTGCGCCAAGAATTAGTGGCGATTTTCGATGTGCAAAGTTAGGAATTTTTTTTGTTCTATGACCGTTTTTTACGCGAAAGTTTAGCGGAAGGGCTATTTGATTAATCGACAAAAAGAGTGTAATTTTGCGAAGTCTCGAAATTGTAATGGAAATGAAACGGTTTTTTATTCACTTCATATGGCTCTCCATACTGTGCAGTTCGTGCGGAATGGGAAGCTCAGAGCGCGAGCGCCTGACGGCCGAACGCGATTCGCTTGCACAGGAGGCGGCAGCCATCCGCGAAGAACTCGACGGACTCAAGTCCTATGTCGACGAAGTATCGGAATGCGTAGACAGCATTTCGCAGAGCGAGGGAGTGCTGATGATAAACCGCGATCCCGAGACGGGACGGCCGTATACTCGACGCGAACTGCGCGAACGCGTCAAAAACTTCGCCAGTCTGGTCGAAAGGCAACGCAACCGCATAGCTCTTCTGACCGATTCGCTTCGCCGCGGCGGCATTGACCGCACACAGATGAAGAAACTGATGGCAATGGTCGACTATCTCAACGAGCAACTCGAAGCCAAGGAAGCCCAACTCAACAAACTGCGCGACGAACTCGCCATATCCAACCGCAACATCGCCCAACTCAGCGAAGACCTGACAATGGTCAGAAACAGCAATATCGAACTAAGCGAAGAAAATGCCGCTCTCAACCAGACAGTCTCGAAGCAGGCAGAGCGCATAAACGAGGCCTATTTTCTCGCCGCCGACAAGGAGAGACTGGAAAAACTGGGGCTGCTCAAGGGCGGTTTCCTGAAGAAATCGCAGTTCGTGGCCGGAAATATCAATCTGAGCTCCTGCGAGAAAATCGATATCCGCAACTTCGGAGGCACCATTGTAAACAGCAAGAAGCCCAAGCTTCTCACTCAGGCTCCTGCCGGAAGTTATACATTCGAAAAAGTAGAGAAAGGCAAAATGCGATTCGTAATTCTGGACCGCGAAGCATTCTGGAGCCTGTCGAATGTAGCTATTGTTCAGCTTTAAATTTCTTGTATTCAACGACTAACTCGTCGATGGATATGCCCAGACTGTCCATCTGCGAGAATACCTCGGACAGTGTGGTATCGAAAAACTCCTCACGACGTTCGGCGTTGACACGCTCCGGAGCATCGTCGGCCAGGTAGAAACCCATGCCTCTTTTCGGGATAATAATACCCTGATCCTGCAGATGATCGTAGGCTTTCAGCACGGTATGGCTGTTCACAGCCAGTTCGACGGCCATCTCGCGCACCGACGGCACTTTCTGCCCGGGTCGCCAGCCGCCTCCGATAATACATCCGAAAGCATAGTCGATAATCTGCCGATAGATCGGTTTGTCGGTCTTAAAATCCATAATCAGCCCTCACGCGTTCTTATTTTTCTGATTATCAATAGCGAGCAGACGCATACTATGATAGCCGCAACTACAATAACCCATGGGAATAATTCAGCAATCTCGGTAACAATAGATGCCGCTATCGAATCGGGATTCGCACTATGATCTGCAACATCCTGAAATATGCGGCTCTTAATAGCTGCCACCACACCGATTACGACACCCAGCACCCAAAAAGCGAACAACGCCACAAGCATGCCTACAACTCCGTAAGCGAGGCGGTTTCGACGTACCGAGCACACCACAAGCGCCACAACCGACACTACGGCCATATCCTGCATCCTGTTCAGATACATAGAGCCGCCCCACACACGGTTGAGGTCGACCGGAGAATCGGTATTTATATGGTCAAGCATGACCGAATTGACCCATGCCGAATCGGAGAACAGCGAGCACAAAGCCGAAACACCATACCACAGTGCAGCCAAAAACAGCGGATATGCCACAAAAATCCATCCTAACACAAACACCGATTTCTCGGCCCAGGACGCAGGCAAGGTGGTGGCGAGTTCTCTCTTCGCAGGCATGGCAAACACCAGCGGTCCTACAAGGTACACCCATCCGACAATACCCGCTCCCATACTGTATATAAGAACGAATATTTCCTTGTCGGGATATGCGCGGGCCATAGAAGCTCCGTAGAACGATATGAAATAGCAGACAAGCAACACTATTCCCGATACAAGAAACATCTTTTTTATTCCCGGGCTGTAAAAACCGGCCAGCATGCCCACGCGGCGCAAGCTGAATCTGTTGCTGTTCATCATTGTTGTAAAATATCTATAATATCCGAAGCCTCGCCGCTGACGATGGCAGAATAAAGAAGTATGAAATCTATATCGGAACTGTCGGGTTCGTCGGCGGCAACGATAGCATGGAACACAGCGCCCTCTTTCTCCATATAGAGTGCCTCGGGAACCGGTACATTCGAGCTTACAAACCGCAATTTCGACTGTATCATGTCGGTCGACGCACACAGCATCACCTTGCCGGCATGCAGCAGAAGCAGGGAATCGTACAGAACCTCGAGATCTCCGACCGTATGCGTGGATATGATTATCGTCTGGTCGTCGGCAACACAGCGGCTCACCATGCGCCTAAGTTCCTTTTTGGAATCGATGTCGAGACCGTTTGCCGGTTCGTCGAGCAGCAACAGCTTCGGGCGCAGCGACAGCGCATAGGCTATATAGGCCTTGCGGCGCATGCCAAGCGACAGATCCTTAAGCCTCTCGTTGCCGGTGAGGCCGAAAGCCTCGAGATTGGCGGCAAGCATATCGGCATCGAAATTAGGATAGAAGCACCCGTGCAGACGAGCCGTGGTATTGATGTTTTTAAACGGACTCTGCCAATCGTCCGACAGATAGAAAATATCGCTTAGTACAGATGGCTCCCTGTCGCCGGGATTGCCGCCGTCGAAATCCACATATCCTCCTCTGGCAAGAAGAGAACCGGCGGCAAGACCCAGCAGTGTCGTCTTGCCCGCACCGTTTTCGCCAAGCAGAAGGCATATACCCGGTGCAATGGCGGCATTCACACCGTCGAGCACTTTGTGCCCCCGGGTATACGAATAGCATACATTATTGAAAGTCAACATAGTCCTTAGAGGATAAGAAGAATAAGGAGAATCGAGAGGAGAACGGTAACGAAAGGTTTCATAGTAAACGAGGATTAGAGCTGTTTGACAAATGTAGTGTTGTAGTCATCTAACACACCGCAAAGGTAGGCAAAGTTTTTAATCCTGCAAAATTTTCAGCAAAAAAATTAAACAAATTGTCGCACAGCACCGGGAAACAATAATTTTGGCTAATTTTGCATCTGCAATGAAGCTTGCATGGAAAATATTCAGGGCTATTGCCATCGTTCTGCTGGTGCTTGCCGTAGCGCTGCCGGCCTCGCTGTACATACTCCTGTCCACCGATCCTGTACAGAATGAGGTGCGCGACACCGCCAGTCGTGAACTCTCCAGGCTTCTCGGCGTACAGGTCGACATCGACAACGTGACCATCCATCCCTTCAACAAGCTGTCGGTCCGCGGCGTACGCATCATCCGCCCGGCATTTTCCGACACGGTGGCCTCTATCGAGACCATCAGCGCCGGCTTCGAGCTCTACCACTTCATGCGCACAGGCGAACTGATAATCGACTATGCCCTTGTCGACAATGCCGCCTTCAACCTCTGGCGGCAGGACAAATCATCGCCCGTCAACATCGAAGAAATCCTCGGCCACATACGCAGCGACCGCCGGAGCGGACGCAAAAGCAACTTCCAGCTGCAGATCAACACCGTAATACTGCGCAACGCATCTCTGGCCTACAACGTACTCTCCGAACCGCTGCCCGAAGAAGGCCGCTTCGACCCGGCCCATATAGGAGTGAGCGACATCAACCTCAACGCCTATATCCCCAGCATCAGCTCCGACCGCTACGACATCGAACTCGAGCACCTGTCGCTGCGCGAACGAAGCGGTTTCGAGCTGTCGCGCATGCGGGCGAAAACATCGGTCGGCCACCAGGGACTTGTTGTGAGCGACTTTTCGATAGAACTGCCCCGCAGCGTGTTCGCCCTCGCGCCCATGCGCCTGAACTACGACGGATATTCCGACATACCGCGTGCACTGTCGCAGACACCGCTCAAGGTCGGCACATCGGCCCGCAGCCGCATCTATCCGCCCGACTTTCAAGCCTTTCTGCCTGCACTGCAGTTTATAGACCGTCCTCTGTCGCTCGAACTCGAACTCAGTATCGGCGACAAATCGGCCGAACTCGGCAATCTGTCGCTGTCCGACTCCGAAAACGGTGCTTTCGCCCTGCGTGTGCGCGGCAACGCCCGCAAAACCGACGATGGCTACGAATACCATATCGAAAACTGCACTGCGGCAATCGACGGCGAGGAGACCGATATCCTTGTTGCTCCATTCCTAAAGCAGGCACAGCGTAAATTCATCAGAACAATTTCCGCCCAGGCTGTATCGCTCAAAGCCGAAGGCAATCAGGACCACGGAAAAATCAGTCTGCGAACCGACGGAACAGCCGGCGAGCTCAATCTCGACGCCTCATATTATATATTACCCTATAAGTCCCTGCGCCTCTCGGGCCGGACCTCATTCAAAGATCTCGACATCGGACTTATCACGGGCAAGACGGATCTCGGTCTTGTCAGCGGAAAAATCGAAGGCAAAGGTCGCACGGGACGCCGCGCCGAATGCGATGTAAAAGCCGAAATCTCCGACTTTTTCTTCCGCGGCTACAATTACACCAATATCGACATAAGCGCCAATCTGCAGAACAGCAGCCAACTCGAGGTCCGGGCCGATGTCAATGATCCCTCCGCGATTCTCCACGCCTACACCCTCTACACCGACGATGCCGACGGCAAACGGCTTCAGGCCACAGCCATGGCCGCCAACGTCGATTTCTACACGCTCGGTCTCTCCACCGGCCGCGAAGGCTATCGCTTCGCCGCAAAACTCAACGCCGATCTCGATATGGCCGATTTCGCACGCGGCCACGGATACATACATCTCAACGACATACGATGGCTGGACGAAAGCAACAAGGGACTGCGCATCAACAATTTCGCCATCAATGCCGACAGCAAGTCCACACCGGCCGCCATCGACATCCAGTCCGATTTCATCAACGGCCGTCTCGAAGGCACATATTCCTTCAACTCCCTTGTGCCACAGCTCAAAACACTGGCCGCACACTTCGTTCCCGCCTTGCTGGGCGACTACAGCACGCCCGGCGATATCAATCCCAACGACTTCCGGTTCAATTTCACTCTGCTGCCCTCCGAGAGCATCAGCGGATTCTTCGGGCTTCCATTCCATATAGTCCACGACGCCGAGCTCGAGGGCACATTCGACAGCCGCAGCGGCCGCGCATACCTATCGTTCGACGCGCCCTATCTGCAGAACGGCGACAAGCTTGTCGAAAGCACTACCCTGCATGCAGCCATGGACCGCGCCACCGACCGCTCTTATATATATGTGAACACCCAGTTCCCCACCAACAAGGGCGACATGGCGCTCACCGGCCTCATCAGCGGAGCCAACAACCTCATCGACACCCGCATCGACTGGATGATAGAGCGCAAAATACCGCTGAACGGTACCATGTCGTTCAGCACCGAGATATTGCCGGCATCCGACTGGAAAAATACTGAATTGCTGAGCCCGATACCGCTGGTTGTCAACTTCAACCCCGGCACCATCAACTTCGGCGACGAGACCTGGTCCATCAAGCAGTCGCGCATCAGTATCGACAGCGAGATAAAAGTGGACGGTTTCGGCCTCGACGCCGGCTCGCAGTCGATAGCCATCGACGGCACCGCCGGCCACGACGAAGACGACAACCTTTCCATCGACCTGCGGTCCATTGCCCTGCTTCCGATATTCGAGACACTCGAAATAGACAAAGCCATGATAGGCGGCCGCGCCACAGGCCGTTTCAGCGCCCGCCGTCTGCTCAGCAAGGAGCCCGAGCTTTATTGCCCCAAGCTCCATGTCGACAGCATCGGATACAACCGCTGCACCATCGGCGACGCCGACATCGAGGCCGGCTGGGACAACGCCGACAAGGCCTTCGCCTTCGATGCCGATATTACCGGACTCAAAGGCGACAAAAGCCGCATTGCCGGTAAAATATTCCCTATGGCCGAGGCCCTCGACATCGATTTCAACGCCCGTCATGTGCCGGTAGGCTTCCTCAAGCCCTTTATGGAGGCTTTCGCATCCGATATCGACGGCCATGCCAGCGGCCACTGCCGTCTGTTTGGCACATTCAAGGAAGTAGACCTCGAAGGGCAGGTTATGGCTGAGGATGTGAAGATGAAAATCGACTTCACCAACACCTGGTATACAGCCAACGACAGTGTCTACATGACGCCCGGCGTTATCCGCCTCAACGACGTGATAATACACGACGTCGAAGGCCATACGGCCATGCTCGACGGCATAGTGCGCCACACCTACTTCAAGGAGCCCGTCTTCAACTTCGACATAACCCAGGCGCAGGACTTTCTGAGTTTCAACGCCACGCCGAAGCAGTACCCCGACTGGTACGGCACCATCTACGGCAACGGTGGAGCATCCATATCGGGCTATCCCGGTGTGGTCGACATTAAGGTCGACATGACAACGGCGCCACGGTCGACATTCACTTTCGTGCTGTCCGACCGACTCGACGCCGAGACATACTCCTTCCTGAGCTTCCGCGACGCCACTCCCGACACCCTGCGTGCTCCCGAACGGCACGATGACACCCCAGCCATAGTCCGCGAACTCAAAAACCGCATCAAGGCCTCCAATACCGACGAGCCGTCGGCATACAACATGGACCTGCGCGTGGGCATAACCAAAGACGCCCTCATGACCCTCATCATGGACCCCATGGCCGGCGACGAAATCAAAGCCACCGGCGAAGGCAGCATGCACCTGGCCTACAAATCGGTCGACAACTCGCTCAACATATGGGGCTCCTACAAGGTTCTGCAGGGAAGCTACCGCTTCACTCTCCAGGACATCATCATCCGCGACTTCACCATAAAGGAAGGCAGCGAGATACGCTTCGACGGCGATCCGTACGCCGTCAAGACCAACCTGCAGGCCTACTACGCCACAAACGCCAACCTCAGCGACCTCGACGAATCCTTCCTGCAGGACAAGGAGATAAGCCGTACCAACGTGCCGGTGCACGCCCTGATGCTCGTCAGCGGCGACATACGCCAGCCATCCATCGACTTCGACCTCGAATTTCCCACCCTCACCTCCGACACCTACCGCAAGGTGCGGAGCATCGTCAGCACGTCCGACATGATGAACCGCCAGATCATCTACCTTCTGGCACTCAACCGCTTCTACACCCCCGACTACATGGCATCGACCACCAAGGGCAGCGAGCTGTTCTCGGTAGCCTCCTCCACCATATCGAGCCAGCTCGGCAACATGCTCGGCAAGCTAAGCGACAACTGGAGCATCGCCCCGAACCTCCGCAGCGACCGAGGCGACTTCTCCGACGTCGAAGTCGACGTAGCTCTTTCGAGCCGTCTGCTCAACAACCGCCTGCTGTTCAACGGCAACTTCGGCTATCGCGACAAAAGCCTCAACACCAACCAGTTTGTCGGCGATTTCGACATCGAATATCTGCTTAACAAACGCGGCTCTTGGCGCCTCAAGGCCTACAACCGCTACAACGACCGCAACTTCTACGTGCGCTCCGCCCAGACCACCCAGGGCATAGGCATCGTTTTCCGTCGCGATTTCGACAACTTCCTGTCGTTCATACACCGTCTACGCTCAAAACCGGCACCTTCCGACACCATCACCGATGATAGCGATAGCAAGCGATAAATTCAAAGGCACACTCTCATCGACCGAGGCAGGCGAAGCCATAAGGCTCGGCCTCGGTGAGCTATGCGGCCGCGAAATCCGCGTATTCGCCATGGCCGACGGCGGCGAGGGAACCGCTCAGGCCCTCGGTGCAGTGGCCGTCCCGCAGGCATATTACACTTTCCGTGGGGCCGACGGTAGTATGAAGGCGTACATCCCCTCGTGCGGCGAAGGCATGCCATGGCAGACGGACATATCGGGAGCCGAGCAGCCTCTGCGGCAACGCAGTTCCTTCGAAGTGGGCCGCGCAGTGCGCCGCGCGGCCGAGTCGGGCCTCTATTCCGGCATCTACGTAGGCATAGGCGGCACACGTACAGCCGACGGCGGTCTGGGCATGCTCCGTGGCATGGGCTACACCATAGAATGCGACAGCGACGGTCTGCCCACCGCCATTATACCGCCGGCCGCGCTCGCTTCTGTCTATGCCGCCACGGTATGCGGCGTTGCCGATGTCGGCGCGCCTCTCTATGCCGACGCCGGCCTTTCGGCAATGTCGTTTCTGGCTCAGAAAGGCGCGACCGAAGCCGATGTACAGTGGTGCGAGGCCCTTTTCCGGCGGCTGATGTGCCTCTACCCTGCTCCGGCACCTTTCGGAGGCGCCGGCGGAGGCATAGGCTTCGCCCTCGGCAATATCGCAGGATGCGAATGCCGCCTCGGAGCGCCGGTGATACTTGAAACTGCCCTGCAGAACTCCACGCCCGAACTTTTAATAACCGGCGAAGGACACCTCGACGCCCAGACTCTTGGCGGCAAGACCATCGCCGCAGTCTATGCCCGCGCACACGCCTGCGGTATCCCGGCGGCAGCGTTCTGCGGAAGCATGGCAGCAGGCGTCGGGCTGCCCAACGTATTTCCCTGTATTTCCGACGGCGACCCTATTCCGGCCGACCCCGGGGCAGCCCTCCGGCACACAGCCGCCATGGCGCGCCCCTGCATAGAGAAACTGTTGCTAAACCATCTGACAAAATGATAGAATACATCCGTGGCGAAATCGCCGCCCTCACCCCGGCTTCCGTAACCGTAGAGACAAACGGCGGAGTAGCCTATCTGCTAAATATCAGCCTCCAGTCGTACGACGCCCTCACGGGCAAAAAAGACGCCAGAGTACTGGTGCACGAAGTTATCCGCGAGGACACATGGACCCTCTACGGTTTCACCGAGGAGCGCGAACGCGAGTTATTCCGTTCGCTCATAGGCGTTTCCGGTGTAGGAGCGGCGACGGCGCTCATCCTGCTGTCGTCTCTCCCCGGCGAAGAACTCGCCTCGGTAATATCGACCGGCGACGTCCGCCGTCTCAAAGCGGTCAAAGGCATAGGCGCCAAAACAGCCGAAAGAATCATAGTGGACCTGCGCGATAAAATAAAACTGGCCGACGCTACGTTAAATATAAGCAGTCATAGCGTTTCAGCCGCCCACGAAGAGGCTCTCGCCGCTCTTACCATGCTCGGATTCGACCGCAAGGCGAGCGAGAAAGTACTCCGACAGCTTTTCGACGCCGATCCGCAGCTCAAAGTCGAGGCAGCCATAAAGAAAGCTCTGACCATGATGTAATCATCGTTCCGCAATGCGGAACACAAATCAACGACCGACCATTGCGCAGATTATTACTATATATATTCCTGGTTGTCACGGCATTTCTGATGCCCGACTGTCTGCGCGCCCAGCAAATGCCGCCGGCCTTTTCCGCTCCCGCGCCGGCAGCTTTTCCACAGCCCTCTCCGGCCGACAGCACCTCACTTCCCTTCGGCGTACGGCCCACAGTGCCCCGCAACTATGAGGACCTCATGGCCGATGAACTCGGCTACGACCTCAGTACACCCTCAAACATCACCACCACTGCCGATTTCGACGCCGCTTCGGGCAACTACATAGTCCGCACATACCTCGGCGGCCTCCAGATAGGCACGCCGTTCATGCTTACGAAGCGGCAGTACGAAAACTGGCAGCTGAAACTGTCGATGCAGCGCTTCTACAAGGAGCGCAACCTCGGGCTCATCACCGACAAGGAAAAAGAGCCGTTCAATATCCTCGACATGAACTTCGCCCTCGGGCCTCTCGAAAAGATTTTCGGCCCCGGCGGCGTGTCGCTCAAGACCCAGGGCTCCGTGCAGGTGTCGATGGGCATAAAAAGCAATAAGACCGACAATCCGGCACTGTCGCTGTCGGCCCGTCGCAAGACATACTTCGATTTCGACCAGAAAATACAGGCCACCATCGCGGCAAGCGTCGGCAACCGTATGAAATTCAACATGACATACAACACCGACGCCACCTTCGACTTCGACTCCAAGAACCTCAAACTGGCCTATGAAGGCGAGGAAGACGACATCGTCAAGTCCATCGAAGCCGGTAATGTGTCCATGACCACAGGCTCGTCGCTAATTCGCGGCGGAACAGCACTTTTTGGCATAAAAACCAAGCTACAGTTCGGCAAACTCACCGCCACGGCGCTCGTGTCGCAGCAGAACTCCGAGTCCAAGACCGTCAACACCCGCGGTGGCGCACAGACCACCGAGTTTTCAATCAACGCCGACCAGTACGACCAGAACCGCCACTACTTCCTCGCCCAGTATTTCCGCGACAACTACGACCGCTTCGCCGCGCATCTGCCCTATGTCTCGTCGGGCATCAAGATAACCCGTATCGAGGTATGGATCACCAACAAAAACGGCAAGTTCGACCAAAGCCGAAATCTTGTCAGCTTCATGGATCTGGGCGAAAACCGCGTGCTTGGCAACAGCTACTGGCAGACCGACCCGGCGTTGCCCAATCCGGCCAATGCGTCCAACAACCTTCTGTCAGTAATCAAATCCGAGTATCCAGAAGCCCGAAACATCAACCAGGTTACCCAGGTTCTCTCTCCGCTGGCAGCTTATGGCATCGAAGGCGGCAGCGACTACGAAAAAGTGGAAAGCGCCCGCCTGCTCAGTTCCAGCGAATATACCCTCAATACCACCCTCGGCTACATTTCGCTGCGCACCGCACTAAACGCCGATGAAGTCCTCGCCGTTGCATACGAGTATACTTACAACGGCAAAGTTTACCAGGTTGGCGAATTTTCGGGCGATATCACTTCAACCGACCAGGCCCTGTTTGTGAAAATGCTCAAAAGCACCACCACATCGCCGCGGCTCCCCATGTGGGACCTGATGATGAAAAACGTATACTCTCTCGGAGGCTATCAGATACAGAAAGCGAAGTTCAGGCTCAATATCAAATATCTCTCCGACACAACAGGCACGCAGATCAACTATCTGCCGGTACCGGGCCTCAACAATAAGCCTCTTCTTCAGGTGATGAACCTCGACCGAATCGACTCCAACGAGCAGAGCAACCCCGACGGATTCTTCGACTTCATCGACGGCTACACCATCTATCCGGCCACCGGCAAAGTGGTCTTCCCTGTTGTCGAACCGTTCGGCCAACACCTCGCCGAAGCCATAGGCAATCCCGCTCTGGCGCAGCAGTATGTATACCAGGAACTTTACGACTCCACTCTGGTGGTGGCCCGCCAGTACGCCGATAAGAATAAATTCATACTGTCGGGCGAATACCAGGCCTCCTCAGGCTCCCAGATACGACTCAACGCCATGAACGTGCCTCGCGGCTCGGTTATTGTAACGGCCGGCGGTGTACAGCTAACCGAGAATTCCGACTATACCGTTGACTACGCAATGGGCATAGTCACCATCACCAACCAAAGCATTATCGACTCGGGCCAGAACATCAGCGTCACCCTCGAGAACCAAAGCATGTTCTCCACACAGCGCAAAACCTTACTTGGCCTGGATCTTCAATATCAGCTCAACAAGAATCTGAACATAGGCGCAACCGTGCTTCACTTCTCCGAAAAAGCCCTTATCGAGAAAGTAAATATCGGCGACGAGACCGTCAACAACTCCATTTTTGGTCTAAACATGGCCTACAACGGCGAATTCATGTGGCTTACGAATCTCATCAACAAGATTCCGACAGTCAACGCCATACAGCCTTCGCGCCTCAGTTTTACGGCCGAGGTGGCAAAACTCATGCCCCACGCACAGAAAAGCGGCTCGAACAAAGGTTCTTCGTATATCGACGACTTCGAGTCGACACAGACCGGAATCGACCTCCGTTCGCCCTACTCCTGGTTCCTTGCCTCGACACCCTATGAGTCCGGAGCAAATGCTCTTTTCCCAGAGGCCGCACTAAGCAACAATGCGGACTACGGCAAAAACCGCGCGCTGCTCAACTGGTACTACATCGACCGCCTCTTTACCCAGCGCAACTCATCGATGTGCCCTGGCTACATCAAAAGCGACCTGAAACAGCTTTCGAATCCCTATGTGCGCGAAGTGCGTGTAAACGAAGTATT
The DNA here is from genome assembly GCA_900548975.1 of uncultured Porphyromonadaceae bacterium. GTDB lineage: Bacteria > Bacteroidota > Bacteroidia > Bacteroidales > Muribaculaceae > CAG-873. The sequence goes on along the minus strand of URMS01000035.1, from coordinate 8,819 downwards.
CCCCGGCCGCGAAATCACCTACGGAGAATCGTCCACCATCCAGACCCTCAACCTGTCGTACTACCCCGACGAGCGCGGCCCCTACAATCTCGACGCCACGGGCATCGACGAGCTCGGCCACCTCACCGACCCCGAGAAACGCTGGGGCGGCATCATGCGCCGTCTCGACAACACCAACTTCGAACAGAGCAACATCGAGTACATTCAGTTCTGGCTCATGAGCCCCTTCCTCGACCCCGAAGCCGACAACTACGAGGGCGGCGACCTCTACCTCAACTTCGGCGAAATATCGGAGGATATACTAAAAGACGGTCTCAAGAGCTACGAAAACGGCATTCCCTACGACGGCAACGACCAGTACCTCACCGAGACCGTATGGGGCCGCGTATCGCAGCAGAACTCTCTCACCTACTCTTTCGACAACAACAATGGTGCACGCGTGGCGCAGGACGTAGGTCTCGACGGACTGCCCAACAACGACGAATTCGCCTTCCCAACCTACTCGCAGTATGTCGAGGAAATATCACGCCGGGTATCGCCCGAGACCCTGCAGCGCATGCAGACCGACGCGTTCTCGCCCCTGAACGACCCCGCAGGCGACAACTACCACTTCTACCGCGGCTACGACTACGACGAGCAGCATCTGTCGATTCTCGAACGCTACAAACGCTACAACGGCGTCGAAGGCAACTCCCTCTCGCCCGAAGACGCCGCCGACCCTCTCTACCAGAGCAGCCGCAGCGTGCCCGATGTAGAGGACATCAACCAGGACAATACCCTCAACGAATACGAGCGCTACTTCCAGTACCGCGTATCCATCCGCCCCGAAGACCTCGAAGTGGGCCGCAACTACATAACAGACAAGCGGGTGACAGTGGTGCCTACACGCGACGGAAACAATCAGGAAGTCGAATGGTACCAGTTCAAGATACCTCTGAGCGAATACGAGCGTGTGGTCGGCTCCATCAACGACTTCTCCACCATCCGCTTCGTGCGCATGTTCCTCACCGGATTCAAGAAAACGACCCACCTGCGCTTCGCCACTCTCGAGCTTGTGCGCGGCGAGTGGCGCCCATACGACTTCAATCTCAACTCCCGCGGCGACGCTCCCGCCCAGGGTCAGCTCGACATTTCGGTAGTCAATATCGAGGAGAACTCCACCCGCGAGCCGGTGAACTACGTCCTGCCGCCGGGTGTAACCCGCATCAGCGATCCGGGCCAGACGCAGATCACACAGCTCAACGAGCAGTCGATGTCGCTCAAGCTCACCGGCCTCACCGCAGGCGACGCCCGCGGTGTATACCGCAATACTCAGCTCGACCTCCGCAACTACAGGCGCATGCAGATGTGGGTACATGCCGAAGCCTTCATCAACAACACCACCGGCCTCCGCTCGGGCGACCTGTCGGTCTTCGTACGCCTCGGTTCCGACGTCAAAAACAACTTCTACGAATACGAAGTACCCCTCGAACTCACTCCTCCCGACGTATACAACGACGCCAGGCGCGACGAGGTATGGCCGCGCAACAACTACCTCAACTTCGATCTCCAGACTCTCGTCGACCTCAAAAAGGAGCGAAACCGCGCCAAGCGCGCCGAGGAGGAAGGCGTAGGCTACGGCATACTCTACACGGGCCGCGACCCGGCAAACGAACGCAACCGCGTAGCCGTAATGGGCAATCCCTCGCTCAGCGACGTGCGCGTGATGCTGGTGGGCGTGCGCAACAACTCCGCCACGACCAAAGATGGCACCATATGGGTCAACGAGCTCAAGGTAACCGATTTCAACGAAGCCGGAGGCTGGGCCGCAAAAGCCAACGCCACTCTCAACGTCAGCGATGTGGCTACCCTCAACCTCGGCACGCACTACGAGTCGGCCGGTTTCGGCAGCGTCGACCAGAGCCTCAACGAACGCCGTCTCGACGACTACTCACAGATAAACTTCGCCGTACAGGCCGATCTGGGCCGTTTCCTGCCCGAAAAAGCCAAACTCAAGGCTCCGATCTACTACTCGATGACCAAAGAACGCACATCGCCCAAGTACAATCCCCTCGACAAGGACGTTCTGCTCAAAGACGCTCTCGATGACTGCTCCGACAAGGCCGAGCGCGACTCCATCAGCGCATACGCCATAGAGCGAACATCGGTGCAGAATTTTTCGATTTCCGGTCTGAAGTTCGATGTCCGCAGCGCCAAACCGATGCCGTGGGACCCCGCCAACTTCACGTTCAACTTCTCATTCACCAAACAGTCGAAGAACGACCCCACCACCGAGTACGAAAACACGAACGACTACCGCGGCTCCTTCGCCTACAACTATTCGCCCTACTTCAAGCCCTTCAAGCCTTTCAAAGGTCTCAAAAGCAAGAGCAAGAACGCCCGTTTCCTCAAAGAATGGGAACTGTCGTGGCTGCCGACCAACATCTCTTTCCTCACAAACATGACCCGCTACTACTACGAGCAGCAGACCCGCTCCGAGACCGACGTCATGTTCCAGCTGCCGGTGTCGGTGAGCAAAAACTGGCTCTGGGACCGTCAGCTTGCCATTACATGGAATATCACAAAAACTCTCTCTCTGTCGTTTAACTCCAACACCTCGGCGCGCATCGAGGAAACCGTAGGCGCTGTCAATAAAAAACTCTTCCCCGACCGCTACCGCGATTGGAAGGACACCGTATGGCAGAGCCTGCGCTCCATGGGCACGCCATGGAGCTACAACCAGACATTTACCGGTCAGTACAAGGCGCCTTTCTCCAAAATTGGCTTCCTCGACTACCTCACCGGTAATGTAAGCTACAACGCCACCTACCGCTGGGACCGCGGCGCAACCATCGACGACATACAGGTAGGCAACTCCATCGCCAACCAGGCGGCCTGGACAGCCGACGGCCGAGTCAACTTCGAGACACTCTACAACAAGATGCCTCTGCTGCGCGACATCAACAAACGCTTCGCTAACACCCGCCCGTCGACAGCCGCGCCCCGCAAGGCCAAGAAATTCGAGCGCACCTACAAACTCAAGGAAGATACCTCTCTGGTAATCAAGCATAATCTGCGTGTGCCCAAGATTAAGATAACCGCTACCGACGCCAACGGCAAACCGGTGATAGTGAAAACGAAAATCATCGACAACAACACCATCGAGGTGCTGAACCGAGGCAAAGACAACATAAAATTCACGATAGTCGAGATACTTAAGGAAGAAAAGAGCCTCATGCGCAACATCGGCGAGTACGCCCTGCGTCTTGTCATGTCGCCGCGCAATATATCTGTGCGCTACCGCTCTACCAAATCGCTCAATCTGCCACTATTCCGTCCCGAAATCGGCAATGTATTCGGCCAGACTACTTCGCAGGGCCCGATGTCGCCCGGTCTCGACTTCGCATTCGGCTTCACCGACGAATCCTACATCGAGAAAGCGCTGTCGCGCGGCTGGCTCATCACCGACGACGGCCAGACATCCCCCGCCATATGGGCCCGCACGCAGGAACTGAACATGGAGGTAAATCTCGAGCTTTTCAAGGGCTTCAAGGTACAGCTCACATTCAACCGCACCGACAACCGCAACTCTCAGATACAGTTCATGTACGACGGCATGCCAACGTCGCTCTCAGGCTCATACACACGCACACACTGCGCACTGCTCACAGCCCTCAAAGGCAGCAAGGCATCCGACGGATACCGCTCCGCAGCTTTCGATAAATTCCTCGAGAACATTCCCGAAATCCGCCGTCGTGTCGAAGCCCAGTACATAGGCACACACTATCCGACGGGCGGTTTCATGGCAGACAACATATCCGCCGGACAGCTTTTCAACCCCGAGACCGGCACTGTGAGCGAAACATCGTCCGACGTTCTCATCCCCGCATTCCTGGCAGCCTACACCGGGCGCTCGGCATCCACCGAAAGTCTCGATCCGTTCCCCTCCTTCTCGGCCGTGCTGCCCAACTGGCGCATAACCTACGACGGCTTCATCAACCTCGGCAATATGCGCAATATCTTCAAGACTTTCACAGTCAATCACGCCTACCAGTGCACATACTCCGTAGGCTCATACTCCTCATATCTCAACTGGCAGAGCGTCGACGGAAGCGCTAACCTCGGCTACACTCTCGACGAACTCACCGGCGAGCCTATCCCCTCCTCGCCCTACAATATCTCGTCGGTGGCAATCACAGAGCGCTTCGCGCCTCTCTTCGGCATCAACGCCACCCTCAAGAACGATCTCCAGTTCAACGCCGAGTACCGCGACCAGCGCACGCTCACCCTCAACACATCGGCCGGACAGCTCGTCGAAGCCACGCAGAGGGCCATCCGCATAGGAGCGGGATATAAAATAATCGGCTTCAATACATTCCTGAAAATGAAAGGTTCGCAGCAGGGCATCAGCAACGATCTTACGCTCAATGCCGAGTGCACCTTCCAGCGCAATCAGGCGCTCATTCGCCGCATCGAGGACAACTACACTCAGCCCACAAGCGGCAGCAACACCATAGGCATCAACTTCACGGCCTCATACATCCTGTCGAAGCGCCTCACGGTATCGGCCTTCTTCGACCATCAGGTCAACAGCCCCATCGTCACCACAAGCTCCTACCCCACCACCAACTCCTCCTACGGCATTAGCCTCAACCTCTCCCTCGCCCGATAACATTAAAGGCCACGTTTTGTCTCGCGACCCGCTCACGCGGGTCTGCCCGGCACGATAATAACAAAAGATACGCATGTAGCATGGAGAACATGTCCACGCTCGCCGCGGGTCTGCCCGGCACGATAATAACAAAAGATATGCATGTGGCGTGGTGAACATGCACCCGCGGTGAGCGGGTGCCCGGACAATAGCGCAGGGTGGAGCGAAGCGAGACCCTGCGATTGGTCACATCCTCAAAGCCAAACCCGCGGCGAGCGGGTTGCGAGACATTGGGTCTGTCTTTTAGTTCGGATTTATCGGAATTTGCGGTGTTTCACCTTCAAGTTTTACCGCGAGATGCGCTTGATGAGATTGTAAGCAGGGATAATGCCCAGCTCGCCGGCCTTGCTCAGATCGGCGACACCCTCGGCCTGATGACCCGACTTGAGGGCTATATAGCCGCGGTTGTAGTATGCCTCGCCGAAATCGGGCTTGAGCGCTATGGCCTTGTCGTAGGCATTGCGGGCAAGAGCGTATTCCTCGAGTTCGAACAGTATATTGCCCTTGTTGAAGTAGGCAACCGCCATGTTGGGCGACAGACGAATCACCTCGTCGAGGTCGGCGTCGATATCCGACAGTTTCTTGCGGTTGAGCGACCCACGTGCCATAGCATCGAGACCGGGCTGGGGCGAATCGCGCTCGAGCTGCAGACGTCCGTAGCGGGCCTGTGCACGTATCAGATATGCTATCGCAAGGTCGGGAGCCATGGCTATGGCACGGTCAATGTCCTTCTCGGCATTGATATAGTCGCGTACCGTTATAAAATCGAGTGCACGGCCGATATAGTCGATGGGTCGCGGCGTATGAGTGGACAGATGCGAGTTGTAGTACTCTATGCTCTGGAAGTGGCGTGCGGCCATGCTTTCGTCGATCGACGGCACGTCGTTTGTCACCACAAGCACGAAACGCAGCTGACGAGTGGCATTGAGATCGTCGACTTCGCGGATATAGTAAGTGTTGCGGCGCAACTCCGTAGGCGATGAGTAGAACGACAGCAGCATCATCGGCTCTATCTCGATGTTCATGCGGCGGTCCTGCACACGGCCTCGGATGGCCGTGTTGTTATATTCCTCCTCGATGGTGGCGTTGTCGTCGACAGTCAGCAGCGAGGCAAAGCGCTTGGCGGCGAGTTCGGCCGGCACCTGCATATCGTCGTCGGGTGCCGACGGCTGCTGCTGAGCCTGCGCGTCGGCTTCGTCGGCCGACACCGGTTTCAGCGCCTTGGCAGCAGCGCGGGCACGCTTGTAGTCGGCCTCGGCGGCGGCCAGTTCGCCGCGCTCGCGGTGCAGCTCGGCAAGCATATAGATGGCTCCGGGAAAATCGGGGAAACGCTCGGACACACGGCTGATATCGGCAATGGCACCGTCGGTATTTCCCTTGGCACGGTATATCATCGCGCGGTTGTAGAGCGCCCGGTAGTTGTCGGGGTCGAGTTCGAGGACGCGGTTGAAGTCGTTGAGAGCGCGGTCGTTGTCGCTCACCTCGGCAAGCAGGAGACCGCGGTTGAACAGCGCTGTTATGTTAAGAGGCTCGAGAGTAAGGGCGAAATCATAGTCTTCCATGGCGCCCTTGTATGAGTCGAGATTATACCGCAGAAAGGCGCGGTTGATATACAGACCGGCCATGCGTGGCTGCAGACGGATGGCATTGTCGATATCGGCGACAGCCGACTGGAAGTCGCGGTGCGAGTTGATGGCTATGTCGGCGCGCATGATATATGCATTGAGCGCATTCTTGTTGATGCTCAGCGCCTTGTCGATATCAGCAAGAGCAGCCACCGTATCGTTGCGCTCCAGCCGAAGGCGCGCGCGGCCAAGATAGGCGTTGTCGAAACCGGGATAGTAGCTTATCACCTCGTCGAAAGCCTCGGCAGCACGATCCAATTCCCTGATATCCTGGAGGGCGAGCGCGCGGTTGAACATCAGCTGGCGGTTGCGCGGTATATATTCGAGCGCCTTGGTATAGTCCTCGATCGCCTGAGTATTTTTGCCGAGATTCTGGCGGGCCACACCGCGCACCTCCCATGCGTCAGTAAGATAAGGGTTTATTTCTATTGCCTTGCTGGCATCCTCTTCGGCACCATTATAGTCCTCGAGATTGAGCTTGGCGATAGCCCTCAGGAAATAAGGCTGCGCAAGATATGGCTTAGCCTGTATCGCCTGATTGAAATACTGTATGGAAAGCATATAGTCCTCGAAGTAGAGGGCATTCTGGCCTATGCGTATCACCTGGTCGGTGTTTACCTGGGCCGACGAACCGAGGGTGCCGGCGATGGCGGCAAGTATATATATAATGTATCGGATAAAGCGCATGAAAGGAATAATTTCGACAAAAATACGCAAAAAGCGGGAAAAAGCCAATGCTTTCCCCGCTCTTATGCGTATTTGTGAGCGATTACTCGTGCCCGAGAGTTTTCTCCATGCGGCGGCAGATCGATTCGTGCCGGACTATGGTGTATACAAGCACAATGTTGAATATGGTGAGCTCAGCCACGAAATAAAGCCACGGCTGCCCGGCAAGCAGAGTCACAAAAAGGAATATCGACCGCCAGTTGAAAGTCATGAAATTCTCCCACTTGCACAGTGGCAGACTCCATGCGCGGAATTCATGCCGGTATTTCTCGGGCAGTTTGCCGTCGGGGAATTTGCTTCGGAATATGCGCAGCACACGCTGCATGGCAGGCGATATGGTCTCCTGACGGCTCGTGTAGCGCACATAGAACATCTGCACGAGCTTGCGCCAGAAATCGCGGCTCCACGACAGCTCGCTGTAGCTCTTGCGCAGCTGTTCGGTCGAATCGAGTTCGCTGCCGGCGCTGCCTTTAAGGAGCAGAAGGTGGAACTGACGGTAGCTGTCGGCCACGGCAGCCTGCAGGGCATGGCATATACCCGCACCGACGGCCACACACCATATGGCCCAGTGGTGCTCTTCGAAGAACGGCACAGTGTTATTGCTGCGGAGGCAGATGGCTACATATATCGATATAAACCAGAAATCGCCGGCCATACCGTCGAGTATACGGCCCAGCTGCGAATACTGCCTGGTGAGACGCGCAAGCTGACCGTCGGCGCTGTCGTAGGAGTTGGCCCATATGAGCAGGAAGATACCCGCTATGTTCACCCACAGATTGGTCGGATACATGCACACTCCGGCAAAAACGCCGATAAAAATCGACGCGATAGTCACCGCATTGGGGCTGACATGCAGTTTCCGGAAAAGGCAGGCCCATGCGAAGCCGATGGGGCGGTAGAAGCAGAGGTCGATATGCTCCTCTGTGTCCGACGACTTAAGCGACGAACGGTACTCTTCTTTCAGTCGTGTCCAGCTTCCGCTCATTTCTGCACTGTTTCTCCGTTTACCTCGCGAAGGAAAGCCTCGGCGGTCTCGCGGTCGTGGCCGCAGTCCACATCGAGAGCTTTGCTGAATTCGAAAGGCTTCACTTTAATATCGGTCTCGGCGGCAAGCACACGCTGAAAATCGCTCAGCGAAGCCGGATATCGCACGCCGGCCACAGTCTCCATAGCCTCGGCGGTGAGGCCGTAGAGGCCGGCCGACACTATTGTGCCCTCGGCAAACGGTTCGCCGCCGTAGCGGTAGTCGATAACATCGCCGTCCGGACCGATGCGGGCATAGAGCGGGCTTTCGTCATCAACAAAACGGGTGAGACCCATCAGCACCTCGCCTTCGGGCATAGCCTCGACAGCCTCGACATAGCGGCGGAACTCGTCGTTGGCGAATATGGCATCGACGGTCATGCCGATGAATTTTCCCTTGAGACCGGCGGCAGCCTCGGTGAGGCTGTAGTACGAATTGTCCGATATTATCGGGCGTACCACCAGAGGTACATCGACCTCTTTCTGGAGTTCGGCCAGATATTCCACAAGTTCGGGCATGCGGCTGTTGGCCACAATATGTATCACACCCGCACCGCACGATGCAAGTATCTTCACAAGGCGGCCTATCATAGGCTGTCCCATCAGGGATACCAAAGGTTTCGGGGCTTTCTCGCCCTCTTTCTGAAAGCGCGACCCCAGTCCGGCCGCCAGTATTACATAGTCCATTTTATATATTCGTACACTACTGTCCACTAAAAATGGACGTGGTTAAAAATTAAATAAATTCGGTTCAC
>URMS01000034.1 GCA_900548975.1 uncultured Porphyromonadaceae bacterium | reverse complement strand
CTGATATTTGAAGATAAAATTATTCAAAAACATTTATCCGTACAAATGTACGACTTCTAATTTCTAACTCCCCTATAGGTTTTGTGGCAAAACTTTAGTATTTTTGTATCTGTTATATAACGGAAGAAACCACCAAAGTTAATATCCGCTACTACAGGCTATGGACGAAACGACCGACGACGAACTGCTACGGCGCATGCGACAGGGCGACACTACGGCTCTGGGCATGCTCTATGTGCGCTATGCGCCGTCGGTGCGCGACTTCGCGGCACGCTTCATGGGGGAGGGCAGCGACACCGGCGATGTGACCCACAATATTTTCTGCACCCTCTGGGATAACCGGCAGAGCATATCGAATATCGATTCGCTGAAGGCATACCTCTTCCGCATGACCCGCAACGCCATCTTCCAGGCCTACCGCCACCGTCAGGTGGTAAATGAATATCAGTCGGATTTTCTTAAGACCAACGACGATACCACGCCCGATCTCGAATCGGTTATCACCACAGCCGATCTTCTGGAGATGATAAATCTCCGCATCGAGCAGATGCCCGAGATTCAGAGGCGTATATTCCGCATGAGCCGCTACGAGAAAAAGACTTATGCCGAGATAGCGCAAGAAACAGGGCTTAGCGCCAAGAGCGTGCAGCGATATATATCGCTTGCGTTGGCCGAACTACGAAAATTGGTCGAAGTGATGCTCGTATTCACCATCTTCGACCAATTCGATATGTAAAGTTAGGTATCAGGGGTGAGGAATCCCCTCATTTCACTGCTATTTTCTGTGTGCGGCTGCCTTGACGCAGCAGGTATATGCCTTTTTCTGCCGGGCGGGCGTCGAGGCGTATGCCATCGAGGGTATACCATTCTTCTGCGTCGCTCCCGCTGTCGGGAGCTATTGTAGTGCCGGTGCCGGCGGCCGCGGTAGAGAATATCATCAGACCGTTGGCAAGCTTTCGCGGACTCGATTCGGTGGTTTTGTTGGCAACGCGTCCTTCAACCATCATCTGTGCCGAGCCGCCGGCGTCGAAATTGGCCAGATTGCTGCATCCGTAGTGGGCGGCGAGCTGACACATGGTGGCGGTGTTGCAGCCGGCGGAGCGCCCGTAGTCGGGGTCGGTCGATTTATCTATGACGATAATATAGAGAGTGCGGTTATCGGCCGAGCAGCCGTAGCCGGTGCGGGAGTATACCATGCTGTTGTAGTCTTCGTTGCTGTTGTGCTCGGTGAGGATGCCGTTGCGCATCACAATGGCGTTGCCGCTCACGGCCTGTACGACCGACTGGGTGAGCCGGGCGCCGTCGGGATCGATGGTGAATTTGCAATTGAGCTTCACCCGGGTGCCGACTTTAAGTTTTGCGAGTTTGGCTGTCTTGCCGCCCCGGGCCACCAGGGCAAGGTCGTGGTCGCCGAGTGTGCCTGCAGGTGCATTGGACTTTACGCTCTTCACTACGTAGACTATGTCGTGGTTCGATTTGTATTCCTGGTCCGGTTCGGCGTCGAGAAGCACTTCGGTTGCATCGGCGGCGTCTTCTTCCATTATTTTGGTAGTGCCGCTGCTGTCCTTGCCCTCGGCGACGTACAGGAATCGGCGGTCGCTGCCGTAGAATCGGTTGTACATGCACAGCTCGCCGTTGCCGGAGGCTTTGACTCCTTTGTTCACCATGTTTATGATCATGCGTGTACCCGAGCCCCACGACACGGTGTCGCCCTTGGTGCAGTAGTCGACAAACACCCGCCGGTCGTCGGTAACGGCCACTATGCCGCAGCGGCGCGGACCGCCGTCCCAGTTCTCGAACTGGCTCACAGGCATGCCGTTGCATAGCGATGCTCCGCGTGTCATCATCGAGTATACCGGATATTCCTTCTGCGAGGCCACAATCCAGAAGTTGGCGTTAGCACCAGCCACAGCCGTGTGCCCGGGGCTTGAGAGCCGTTGTGCTGCCGATGTGATATGCTCCACGCTTTTGGCCGAGTTGTTGGCTACCCATGTTTCGATCTCGCATGCGGGGTTGGTCATGTCCACCGTTATCAGGTGCGCGTTCAGAGGATAGTCGGGAAGCCGCAGGCGCCGGTACTCCACGCCGGGCGAGAGTGTGCGACTCTCGATGGTGTTTATGTCGTAGTCCGTGCCGTTGAGCGTCACTGTCTCTGCCGTCGCCGTCAGTGTTGTCAGTGCGATGGCGCTAAGTATTGTCTGTCTGAGTGTTGCCATGTCTATTCCTGCGGTTTTTTGCGGAAATTGAGTAATGGGAGAAGGAAGGATATCACCGATGCCGCGAGCCAGAATATGGCCACAGCGGTGAAATCGTAGTGCTTGATGCCGTCGGCTCCGACAGTTATATGGCTGTCGATGAGCACGCCGCTGACAATGTCCTGTATGCCGGCGGCCACATACGAGGCTATGCCGACTACGCCGATGGCGGCTCCTGTGGCGCTTCGCGGCACTATGTCGATGGCCATAAGACCGCCGAGGAAGCATATGAGAACTCCGATGGCGATGCCGAAGAGTATCATTGCCAGATAGTTCAGCCACAGCTCGTCGCCTCCGAAAAGGAAGAGGGCGAGGGCGACAGAGTTGAGCACTCCGAAGATGAGCGCCGGAATCTTGCGGTCGCCTTTAAACAGTTTGTCGGAAAACCAGCCCGACAGGACCGTGCCGGCGATGCCGAGCAGCGCGTTGATGGAAATTATCGATGTCGCCTGCATCACGCCGAAGCCCTTCTGTTCCTGAAGGAAAAGTATGCCCCAGCCGTTAATGGCGTAGCGCGACACATACATGAACGCGCTCGAGGCCGCAAGCACCCACACTGCGGGCGTGCGCAGTACCATGCGCTGTATTTCGGCCACACTGCCGCTTTTCGTTTTGGCGGCGGCAGGTTCCTGCGACAGCTCCTCGATCGACGGAAGCCCGCAGCTTTCGGTGTTATCGTGCAGGAACAGCGCGATGATGATGATGCCTATGGCACCCGCCAGTGTCGAGCCGAAGAAACCGGCCTGCCAGCCGGCCACGCTGACTATGGAGCCTACGAAGATGAACGACAGAAATTCGCCCAGATTGTGACTGGCCGAGAAAAAGCCGTAGTATGTGCCGCGTTCTTTAAGCGGAAACCACCGCGACAGCGATATGATGGCCGGCGGAGCGCCCATCGACTGTGCCCAGCCGTTGAGACCCCACATTATGGTGAAGGATATGAATATGACGGCAGTAGGTATCGCTGTCGACACCATGCCGGGCAGTCCCATGAAACAGTTGGCGGCCGTCGATACCACCAGACCCGTGGCCATGAAGCGCCTGATATTGCAGCGGTCGGCCAGAAAGCCGTTCACGAACTTACCTATGGCATAGGCGAACAGCAGGGCCGAGCTCACTATGCCCAGTTCCGTAGCCTCGAGAACGCCGCCGTCTATTATGGGCTTTTTCATCACATTGAGGCTTGTGCGGCACACATAGTAGAGGCTGTAGCCCAGTGTCGCCGCCAGAAACGCCTGCAGCCGCAGCTTCCTGTAGTAGCGCTGCCGGTCGGCTTCCGAGGCGAATTCGCGCGTCGGCGACGCGGCGCTGATATTGTAGAATGCAAGTAGTCGGTCGAACATCAGTCGTGCAGATTTTTAGATCGCAGATAGTCGAGCAGAAGAGCGGGGCGGTCGGTCTGTATCATGGTGGCTCCCATGCCGATAAGACGGCCGTAGATGTCGTCGGGATTGCCTTCGAATGCCTCGTCGTCGCATAAGCCGCCGTTGAAGCTCGGCCATAGGGTATTCACCCACAGCCGGGCTCCCCGGGCGACGATTTCCTGCATCATCGTCTCCACTTCCGGCGTGAGTTCCGACCACACCAGTTCGAAGGCCGGAGGTACCACGCCTGCGGCGGCATAGCTGTCGTAGACTTCGCGTTTGCCTTTGTCGAGCCGCACCACGGGCATATACATCATTCGGGTAGGGTGGGCATCGAGTTTGGCCCTGACATCGTCGATAGAATTCTGGCCTTTGATAAGGAGCTGATCGGTGACGCCGAGACTGTCGGAGAGTGCCAGCACCAGATCGTAGTACTGCCAGCCTTTGTCGATATTGACAACAATGCGGTCTTTGCACAGTTCCAGAACCTGGCGCAGGGTCGGTATACGCTGCGATGTCGCTATGTCGTGGCCCGTTTTGAGGTAGAGCTTCGACAGAGAGTCGGATGTTATGTCGCTTACGCGCCCTTTGCCGGTAGTGGTGCGGTTGAGGGTGCGGTCGTGACACAGCACAAGCACACTGTCGCGGGTCAGTGCGAGATCCACCTCGACTATATCGGCACCCATCTTTATCACAGATTCTATGCCTTTGAGTGAGTTTTCCGGATAGTTGCGCCAGTCGCCCCGGTGACAGGCAACCAGTACTTTAGACGATCGTGGATTGTTGATTTGGTCAACGATGTCGAGAGCCCTGTTCTGGGCAACGACATGCAGACATGTCAGTAATAAGATAAGTGCCGACAGTAGTCTCATAGAGTTGTGTGTTGGAGGTTATGGGTTATGGATTAAGGGTTATGGGTGCATTGAGGGTCCGGATGCCTCTACATCTTTAACCTTTAGCCCATAACCCTTAAATCATTTCACAAGTATTTTCGTCGCTTTTCCGTCTTTTACGGCAATATAGAGGCCCGGAACGAGAGAGGCCCGGTCGCGGCGCAGCCCGGTGAGATCGTAGTACAGGGTCTCACCTTCGCTTTCGACGCTGACATTGCCTATGCCCGAGTTTCCGGCAGGCGACATGGTGAATTCGATGGTATATGCCATCTGTGTCGGAGCATCGGCGTCGGCTTTGTATACGATGCGGCTCAGCGAGCTGCCGGCATCGGCTTCCCAGGTGCTGAGGTCGTTCTTGGAGTCGCCGTTGGAGTCGGCGAATGTCTGTGTGCCGCCTTCGGTCACCACCTTTGTGGCACCGCATTCGCGGGCGGTGCATCCGGCATGGGTGGCGCTCATCACTATCCTGTCGAATTTCATTCCTTCGGGAGCGTCGAAGGCCAGTTCCTGTGTGCGGTACCAGCGCGCGTCGCAGTATACGTTGGTGGGGTTGGCTTTGCCCAGATTTGCGAAGAATATGCGCGGATAGTCCTTGTATTTGCCGGGATTGGTCATGGTCATGGATATGCCTTCCTGAGACAGGGTCTCGCCGATGAGCACGAGCACCTTGTTGTTGCCCGAGGTATACCAGCGCGCTTTGGTTTTTCCGTCGGCTTCGTTGAGGTATTTGCCGGCATCGGAGTCGTTGTCCTGCAGTTCTTCGAGAGTGTAGGGCGCGAAAGTGAAGTCGTTGCCCAGTTCGTCGTAGTCGCTGAAGTTGAAGGTGACCACGGTGGCGCTTTCCTGTGCCGATGCCTGCGGAAGCACGGCCAGTGCGGCTACTGCCAGCGAAAGTAGAGTTTTTTTCATAGATTTTATTTTTAGGGTGTTATAAATGTTCATGCCTGTGTAGGGCGGTCCGGGCAAAGCGTGCTTCGCCCGGACCGCGGAGTCAGTTTTCTACGATCTTGAAGTCGTCGAGGAATATACGCGAGTTATGGCCGTTGGGGTTGGCATAGCTTTCGGCCAGGGTGCTTGGGCCCGCCACGAATACAATGCGCGAGCGCGAGTCGATGCCCTCTGCATCGATAGAGAACAGCGACGTGGGGTACTGCCACACCTCGATTGCCGTCGGGTCGATGCCCGGAATCAGCCATGCGAGAGTCGGAAGAGTGAACTGTACGGCATCGAGAGTCACATCCAGGCCGTTCTCGTCCTTGTATGCTATGGTGTGACCTTTCTCGCCGCATTCGCTGCACGATTTGATGGTGCCCTTGCCCAAAATACCGACATAGAATACGTCGCAGTCGTCGCGTACGTTCTTTGTGGTTCCGTAGCCGAGTGCTTTCCACGATATGGTGGCGTTGGCATTGTCGCCGAGAGCCTCGATTGCAGGGGAGGCTACATCGCCGCCGTAGCCGCCTTTGCCGAACTTGATGAACCCTGTACGCGAGTACAGCCAGGTCGACAGCGAGGTCCATCCGTGCGATTTCTCGGCGTCGCTCCACTTGTCGATGCGTACTTCCTTGGTCTTGCTTGCAGGGTCGATTTTCCAACCCAATATGCCGGCATCCGATTCGAGCCAGCTGAAATCGTCGAAGAATGTGGCGTAGAGCTGTACAAGATCGATGTCGCAGTGCAGATTGTCGAACTCGCCCCGACCGCTTATGGTGAGAACGGCCGCCAGATCGCGTCCTTCGTTATTGTGCTGCGACACACTTACCGTTGCCTGTGTATCCGATGCCCGGGTGGCTGTGAATACTGCGGCATCGGCGCCGCTTACCGCGCAGTCCCACTCGCAGTTGGCTGTCACTGTCACACTCAGCTCACCGCCGGCACGCTTGAATGTCAGCAGTTTGGTGTCGACGTTGAGATACGGTTCGCTACCTTTCTGCACTACTGCGAAAGGTTCCGCCTGTTCCACACCGTTCAGAAATACACGGTAGGTTGCCGTGCGGGCTATCGGACTCTCGTTGGCCTCGGCATAGATGTGGATTATACCGTCGTCGTCGCCCTCCATCGGGTAGATGCGGGCCCAGGCTTCGGTGTCCTCGTCGGCCGCCGAGAATGTCCACTGTCCGCGAGCGCGTACTACGGCTTTCTTGCCGTTGGCGAATTTCGCATCGTCCAGGCCTTTTTCGGGTATGCGGTAGTCCTCCAGTCCTTCTACGAGGAAGTATGGCTCTTCTGCGGGTGCATTGTCATCGCGGCAGCCTGTTGTCATCGTGCTTGCGGCGAGTATCAGTGCGCACGCCGAGAGGGTATTGAATATGCTGTATGTTTTCATGTCGGGTGGTTATTGAGCGTTGGCGGTAGGGAATACACCGTGGATGGCCTTGTAGCTCCACCATACCGGTGTTATCATGTCGTTGTCACCCTGTCGGGCAATGGCTTCGGCAACACCGTCGGGATTCGGGCCGGTTGTGGGGGTGGGGTAGGCCATGCGCTGCGGCAGCTGGAACTTATTGTAGCTCGTGCCGGGGCCGATGGTCAGGCGCGGGTACGATGTGCGGCGCAGTTCGTGGTAGGCTTCCATGCCCACCCAGAAGAGCGACAGGAACTTCTGCTCGGCTATGAGCTGGTCCTTGTTGTCGTTGCTATCCCAGCCGGCAAGTTTTCCGTTGATAAATTTGTCGATGTTCTCCGCGGTCAGAGGGGCCTTGCGCTTCGAGTATACCTCGTACTGGGCCCATTTCTCGCAGGAGGCTCTCACGGCGCTTTCGTAGTACGACCGGGCGGCTGCGTCGCCGCCATCGATAAGGCCCTTGTGAGCCGCTTCGGCAAGTATGAAGAGCACTTCGGAGTAATCCATAAGGAAATGATGCGCGTCGTCGCGCACGAGTACGTCGTAGTTGAGATAGGCAGCACCCTCGCTTACGATACCCGATTCTTCGGGTGTACATCCTGCCTGGGTACCCGACCATCCGTCGGCCTCGCTGCGTTTTATGCACCAGGTGGTAAGACGCGGATCGATTTCCGAGCTCTTCTCGTCGGTGTGTATGGTCATTTTGAGGAACTGTTCGGTGACCAGATAGGCGTTCTTAGAGAACGAATTGACATCGATTTCCACCGGACGGAAACGGTTGTAGTAGGGGTCGACGCCGGTATTGCGTATTGTGGCGCTTTCGGAGTTGGTGGTAAATACGGGATATTTTTTTGCATCCGCGATTATTTCCTTCATCTTTTCTCCGACATTCATCTCGCTGCGGCCGCATACGCGGCAGAGCAGGCGCAGATAAAGCGAATTGTTGAATTTTCGCCACAGCGACATGTCGCCGCCGTACATTATATCCATCGTCGGCGATTCGAATTCCGGCTTCAGGGCATAGATGTCGTTGGCTTCCTCGAGTTCGGAGAACATCTGGCGGTATACATCGGCCTGGGTGTCGAAGCGCGGTTTGTCGATGCCTTCGGAGCCGCGGAACGCCTCGGCATAGGGAATGTCGCCGAAGAGGTCGGTGAGATTCGACATCAGGTATACTTTCAGAGTCAGAGCTACCGCGCGGCATGCATCGTCGTCCCACTTCTCGGCGAGGTCGTACATATGCACCGCATTGGCGGCCTTGGTGGCATAGTTCGACCATAGGTTTATCCAGTCGTTGTCGACTATCTTATAGCGGTGACGCTCCTGCGCGGTCAGGGTAGTGCAGGCGGTGAACTGCACCAGTTCGTCCGACCAGTAGTAGCTGTAATAGCACTGCTGTCGGGCTGTGCCATAGAATAGATTCTCGAACATGCCGTAAGGCTTGAGTTCGCCGACATTCATCTTGTTGGGGTCGGTATTGGTCTTCTCGAAATCGTCGGTGCACGAACACATTCCGGCGAGCGCTATCATCGCTGCAATAAGACCTGTATATATCTTTGATATCTTGTTCATGGATGGAGAACGGTATTAGAATGAGAGTTTGAGGTTGATGCCGTATGTACGCGTCATAGGCATGGCGCCTGCTTCAAGACCGCTGTACACGTTGGTGCCTACCATTGCGCCGGCCTCAGGGTCGTAGAGCGGGAACGAGGTTATGCAGAAGAGGTTTGTGGCATAGGCGCCCAGCGATGCCGCCTGAAGGACTTTTGTCTTGCGGCATATCCGCTTGGGCAGAGAGTAGTCTATGCGCAGTTCCTTGAATTTGAGGAAGTCGGTTTTGAATATGTTCTCTTCGGCATTGTCGCGCGGGAATACATAGCCGTTGTAGTATTTGTTTATCGTTTCGGTGACAGTGGTATTGGGCTGGTAGGAGATGCTTCCGTCGGGTGCGGTGATGGCATTGACGCCTTCAACCACCAGACCGTCCTGACGTCCGGGCAGCGAATTGGTGAGCTTGCCCTGATAGGCCAGTATGGCATGAGTCATGGAGTAGGCATGGCCGCCCATCTGCGCGGTGAAGCTCATGGACATCGACACGTTCTTATATCTCAAATTCATCGACAGACCTCCGCGCCATGTCGGGTTGATTTTGCCAAGACGACGGTCGGCCGATTCGTCGAGAATAGGGTGGCCGGTTGTGGCGTCGACCAGTTTCATGCCCGAGCAGTCCACTTTGTTTCCGTCGGCGTCGAGATAGTAAGAGCCTTCGGGCGCACGCTGGTATCCGCGGCCATAGAGATAGCCCATTTCTTCGCCTACGAATGAATAGAAATGCACATATTTGCCGGCGATATTCGATGCCTGCTGGAAAGGAACACGCGGATCCCAGCCGTCTTCGAGGCTTACGAGTTTGTTCCAGTTACGGCTCCAGTTTACGTCGACCGACCATGTGAAGTCGCGTGTCTGCACAGGCACGCCGTGCAGGGCGATTTCTATACCGTGGTTGCGGATTTCGCCCGCGTTGATCTTTTTGCTCGAATAGCCGATGATAGGGTCGGTGACGGCACTTACTATCTGGTTGGTGGTGCGCGAGTCGTAGTAGGCCACATCGAGGCCTATGCGGTTCATGAAGAATCGTGTCTCCACGCCTGCTTCCCAGCTCTCCACGTTTTCGGGCTTGATATAGTAGTTCGACATGGAGGAGGGCAGCGAATATGAGCCCGGGTAGGTGGTCGAGGCCGAATAGGCGTCGGTCAGCGTGTAGGGCGATGTGTCGTTGCCCACATTGGCCCACGAGGCACGGAGTTTGAGCATGTTGAAGCGCGATGCATCGAGCTTAAGCAGCTGGTCGAGAAGCACGCTGCCCGATACCGACGGATAGAAGAACGACCAGTTGTGGCGGCTCAGTGCCGACGACCAGTCATTGCGGGCCGTAATGTCGAGGAAGTAGGTATTGTCCCAGCTCAGGTTAACGAAACCGTAGAACGAGTTCACCACTTTCTTTGAGCGCCAGTTATAGATGCGCGGGTTTTCGCCAGTGGGGGTGTTGGTGGTGTTGTACACGCCTTCTTCTCCGAGCTTCGACAGGGTGGTGGAGTTGCGGTATACGCGGCGCTCCATGTTGTTGCCGCCGAAGGCCGCGTTAAGGCCGAGCCGCTTGTCGAAAAGGCGGTTGTTGGTGTAGCGGAGCATGAAGTCGATATTGGTCTCGATGTCGCGGTTGTTCTGTTCGCGGTAGAAGCCCGATTTGTAGCTTGGTGTGCGGAATGGTTTTTTCTGTTGGCGGAAATCCACCGATATGTCGGTGCCCGCCCGGAGATCGAGTGTCAGGCCCTTTACGGGGAAGCTTATAGTGAGGGCCACATTGCCGTACACGCGGTCCTTGTTTATCGAGTTGGTAGCCTCGTAGAGCTGCTGGTACGGGTTGCCGGGCTGGCTGTTGCCCAGGGAGTTGACCATACCTTTGCCGTCTTTGCAGCCGCCTTCGTAGTTTTCTTTGTTGGCGCGTCCGCTGAAATACTCGTCTTTGTAGAGCTGCATGGAGTTGTTGGTGGTGCCCCAGAGGATGTAGTACAGCGGGTTATTGTTGTTGTAGCCCGATATTGGCAGGTTGTCGGAGCTTTTGTGGAGGTAGTTGACTTTCGAATTAAGCTTTATCCACTTGTTCATTTTCGTCGAGAACGACAGCGACACCGTCTGGTTCGAATAGCCCGTGTTGGGAAGAATCCATTCGTTGTGGGTGTCGGTTACCGACAGTCGCGCGCTTGTGCCCTTTCCGTTGTTCGACGATATTGTCACGTTGTTCTTGAATGTGGCGCCGGTGCGGAATATTCCCGTGTACCAGTCGTCGGCGTAGACGAAAGGTGTCAGGGTATATTCGCCGGTTTCCCAGTTGTACGAGTTGAACTGGTTGCGCAGTTTGTTGGCGTCGTATTTTTCGCCGAAGGAGTAGCGCGAGGCATTTCGGGTCTGCTCGAACCCTTCGGGATGATCGCCCGAGAAATTCCAGCACGCGAATTCGAGGAAGCCGTTGTCGTTGCCCGGACCGTATTCCTTCTGGAAATCGGGAAAATAACCGGCCCTCTCGAATGTTACCGATGAATTCAGTGTCACGCCTACGCCTTTGGTGTCGCGGCCGCTTTTGGTGGTTATGACGATGGCGCCGTTGGCGGCGCGCGAGCCGTAGAGCGCGGTTGCGGCCGGGCCTTTCAGCACCGACACGCTTTCGATATCTTCGGGATTGATTTCGGAAGCGCCGTTACCGAAATCGACAGGAGCGTCGGAGTTGCTGTAGCCGCCGCCCGAGCCTGTGCCGGGGTCGCCGGTGTTGATAGGCACGCCGTCGACCACAAAAAGAGCTTCGTTGGAGCCGTAGTTGAGCGACTGGTCGCCACGGAGCACCACGCGCATGGAGCCGTTGGGACCTGTTCCGGCACCTGTGGCGCTCATACCGGCAACTTTTCCGTCGAGAGCATTAAGCCAGTTGCCCGACACGGAGTTGGTGAGTTCTTCGGAGTTCACCTTGGTCACGGCATAGCCTATTGATTTCTGTTCGCGGGTGATGCCGAGGGCTGTCACCACGACGTCGCCGAGCATTTCGGCCGAAGGTTTGAGGGACACCGAAAGGTTTTTGCCCTGCTCGGCTTTCACTTCGACCGTCTTGTAGCCGACGTAGCTCACGGTTATTGTGGGGTTCTTGCCGCGGACGGGCAGCGTGAAGCGGCCGTCGAGGTCGGTTGCCGCGCCTGTCTTGCTGCCGCGCGCCACTACCGAGGCTCCGATGAGTGGTTCTCCGTTTTCGTCCGTGACGGTGCCGGAGAGTTGCCAGGTGTTGCCGGCCGGCGTCTCTTTTTTGCCGGAGCTTTTACTCGCCTGCGAGAGTATTATCTTCCGCTCCTCCACATGTATCGATGTGCCGGGAAGCACCTGCCGCAGCACTTCGCCTATGGGGCGGTCTACGGCGCGGATGGAGACTTTGCGGCTGAGCGGCAGGTCGGTGTCGGAATAAGCAAATGTGTAGGTGCTTTTCTTCTCGATCATGTCGAGAAGGTCGCGCACGGGCATGTCCGTCACGTCGAGTGTCACCGGTTCGGTCTGTCCGAATGCCGCTGTGACTCCCATGAACATGGCGACGGCTCCAAGTGCGAGCCGACGTCGGAAACACGGTTGTTGTCGGTTCATTGTTGTTTTGTGATATGGTTGGTATTAGGTTTTATTTTCAGAGTTGAGCCGGCCACGGAATAGTCGATCCGGGCTATTCTTGCAACGACCGACATGGTCTGGTCTATGTCATCGGCCGCGGTGAGAGTGAGGGTGAGCCGACGGTCGAGATCGAGATCCGGGTCGAGGTCAAGCTCAAGACAGTAGCGGCGCCCGATGTTCACCAGCACGGAGCCGAGCGACTTGTTTTCGAGTTTTATCCGTGGTGTGTGCCACTGGCAGTAATCGATGGCCTCGACTGTTTCGAGCGTGCATTGGCCGTCGGTGCGGTCGATGGTGAGCATGTCGCCGGGTGCAAGTGTAACGGCGCGGTTTTTGTCGCCGGCACGGCCGGGTGTCACGGCCACTTTGCCTTTCAGAAGCACGACTTCGGTGGTATGGGAAGTGGCATAGGCCCTGACGTCGAAGGAGGTCCCCAGCACCTGTACCGTGGCGTCGGCGACATCTACGGTAAAAGGATGCTCGACGTCGCGCACGATGTCGAAATAGGCCTCGCCGTCGAGTTTCACGTTGCGTTTGAAGCCCCCCGACAGGCCGCCGGTGGTATAGGTGAGGCGGCTGTTGGAGTTGAGGATCACCTTGGAGCCGTCGGGGAGGGTATAGCGCCCTACGGTGCCGTCGGTGGTGGCGAGGCTTGTGGTCTCGGTGGCCATGGTCGTACCGGCAAGGAAAATAAGGACCGACGATACCAGGGCCACTGCCGCGGCGGCCGCGTAGCGGAGGAAACCGCGGCGGCGCTTTTGCGTGCGCGTGGTGCCGGCGCCCGTCTTGCGGTTCAGTGCAGCCATGAACGAAAGCAGATCGGCGCTGTCGACACTTCTGCCGCTGCGTCCGAAGTTCGCGTCCCACAGTGTCTGCATGGCAGCCCGGGCGGCGCTGTTGTTTTCATGACGCAGCATCCAGCTGTCTATGTCTGCGCGGACATCGTCGGGCAGGTCGGGATGCTCGTAGATATAGCTAATAATCCGGTAATATTCGTTGTCGGAGGTGTGTTTCATTGCATGTTTATTGTAAAAGCCTTGGGGCGCCGCACGGTCTGTGTGTAGCGCCGGCCCTGCGGATCGGTTACTTCTACGGTTATTGTCGAGGTGGCCGAACCGGCGTGGGCCCGGAAAAAGTGCGATGATTCCTGTGTGATGAATGTCGATGTCGTAGTCGGTTTGGCTCCGTGACTAAGACGCTGGCACTCATATGCCAGAATATGCAGGGGGTCTTTTGTGCGTACGCGTGTCACCGGCATCTCCCGGCCCTCTTCGCGGACGCTTATTGTCCACCCGGGGCCGTAGTTGTAGACATTCACAAGTATATCGTCGGTGGGCGCGGGGCGGTAGTATGCGCCCGCGTACTCGCTGACGTATTTTTTCATCGAAGTGTTGGTGACGGTTGCCTCGTCGATATTGGTCGTGTTGAGGTCGTAGACTATAAACTGGCTGTCGACGGGCAGGCCGATGCCTTTGTAGCGGTAGGCCATGTGGCTGCCGTCGACATCGAGAAGTCCGTAACCTCCCGGGGTACCGTCGGTGCAGAGATGTTTTTTCGTGTAGCCGGAGCGTGCCGTCCACCACAGCGAACCGCACACCGATGCCACGCAGTGCTCGGTGAGGCCGCGCCGGAAAGGCGACTCTGCTGTATAATTGCGGTGATAGTGGCCGCTGAAGAGAGTAACATCGGCATATGGAGCGAGGATATCTTCGAGACGGTCCATGCCGAGCATATTGCGGTGCGACACCTGTGTTCCGTCGATAATGACCGGATCGGAATAGAAGGGCACATGGGCGCATACCACCAGCGGCGTGCCGTGCGGTACCGTGGCAAGATCCCGCGCAAGCCATTCGAGCTGGGCGTCGGTAAGGCGACGCTCGTAGCTGCGGTCGCCCATAGTAGTTTCGGTAGCGCCTATATTATTGTACACCACATTGTCGAGTACTACATAATGCACCTCTCCGATATTGAATGAATAATAGTCGGGCGCAATGTTTTCGCGGAAGATGGCCGATGAAAGCCAGTCATCGGGTATATAGGGCGAATTGTCGTGATTTCCGATGGTATAGAAGATTGGGCAGTCGATGCGGCCAAGCATGTCGACAGCGTCGGTAAGGCCGAAATTGTTGGCCGTCCAGAACTGTTCCCAACCGGCATCGCCAAGCGACAGCGAGTAGACCCGGCGCCCCAGGGAGCGCAGACTGTCGATGGCGGCATTCATGTCGGGCGCAGCTGTGCCTGTGAACTGTGCAAGGTCATCGGTACGCCGCGCCAGGTGCTGGTCGGCCTGCATTATCATGGTATATTGCCTCTGGGCGACGGGCCGTAGTACGAAATCGTGCGTCTCGGCCACATCGGGCGCCGCGGTAAGGGTGGCGAAGAACTGAGGTAGATTGCCGCGGCACGGAGCCTCATAGCCCGACGGCACCGACACGAACACGCATCCGGTGGCTTTGGCCGATTCAATGCTGTAGTTGCCGTCGGCGTCGGTGGTCACGACCTCGACACCGTCGGAAACTACGACATTGACCAAAGGCGTTCCGTCGGTCGAGAGTATCCGGCCTGTGAGCGTGGCTGCGGGCGCGGGACTCTCTCCCTGGCCGGGATTTTCCGGTTCGTCGGGCACCACAGGTGCCGGCGGCTCGGGCTGCAGAGGATTACTCTCGGGCGAGCACGAATCGAAGCTGGCCATAACGAAAACGAGGGCCACGACGCGACAGAACGAACAACCTAAACAATCCATCTTAGAAAGGAAGGGAATAAAAGTCTCACATCACGTTTTCCAATCACATCTATGAAGCTTTTATTGTTTTTTGGTCTTTTTGGAAGGTTTATACTCTTTGATTATTTGGAGAGCTGTGTCAGGATGGTCGGTGGTGATATAGTCTACTCCGAGATCGATGAAATATTTCATATCTTCCGGGGTGTTGACGGTCCATACGTTCACCTCCAGTCCGTTGCGATGCGCCTCGGCAACCCATTCCGGATGTTTTTTCATTACTTTTACGGAATAGTCGAGTCCGTCGAGACCGAGTTTTTTAAGTTTTTTGGGCGTAAGATCACCGTCGAGATAATAGATTTTTACTCCGGCAGGGAAGATTTTGCGGAAAGTCATTGCCGCGTTGAGCGAGAATACTATTATGTCGGTACGGCCAAGTACACCGTGCTTTTTGAGCAATTCGGCGATTTTATGGCAGGCCACGTCCTCGCGGTTGATGTCAGTGAGCGATTTCATCTCCAGGACAAGCTGAGTGTCGGGATGGCGGCGCACTTCGGCAAGATATTCGTCGAGAGTGGGTATTTTCTCGCCATTGGGCAGACGGAGGCTGCGTATCTGTTCGAACGGCGCAGTTTCCATAAACAGACCTTCGTACACTTTATCGTGGTTGACCACAAGATGATCGTCGGTGGTGAGCCATACATCGATTTCTGAGCCGAAAACGCCTATCGAGTCAGCTTTGGCGAAGGATGCCAGAGTGTTCTGGGCGGAGTTGTCGGTGTTCCAGAAACCGCGGTGTGCCACGATTTTGGTCTGAGCGCCGGCGGCGAATGCCGCACATGCTGTTAATATCAGGAAAATAGTTCTTGCCGGAGTCATGATAATGATTTATGAAAATTACAGGTTAACAGTTGCAGGGGAGGGAATCCCTCTCTGAAATAAAGATGCTTCAGTCGAAATATATGCTAACGAAAATTTGAATTTTTTTTGTGAAAATAGAAATAATTACGGGAATAATGTATACTTTTGCCTCGTGAAAAGACTCTTGCCGGAGTCCGTAGTATTCTCAACATCACACTTATATTTTATTATGGACTATCGCACAATTCCATGTGTGCTGTCTGCATCGATGTGTATGCTTCCGGCACTGAGTCAGCATCCCGCTAGACCCAATATACTGCTCTGTGTGGCCGACGATGCCGGCCATATGGGCGCTTATGGCTACAGCTGGGTAAACACACCTGCATTCGACAGCATCGCCGCCCACGGGGTGTTATTCGACAATGCTTTCACGTGCAATGCCAAATCCGGGCCTTCGCGCGCATGTATGATAACGGGTCGCAATTCGTGGCAGCTTGAGGAAGCCGGCAACCACTGGTGCCGCTATCCGCAGAAGTTCACTTCACTGTCCGAAGTGCTCGAGGCTGCCGGCTATGAGACCGGTTTTACCGGCAAAGGCTGGGGGCCCGGCATAGCCGAAAACCCCGATGGCTCGGAGCGCAGGCTCACCGGAAAGAAGTATAACAAGCGCAAACTAGAGCCACCGACCACGGGAATATCCAATGTAGACTATGCGGCGAATTTTGCCGATTTTCTTGCCCGGCGCGACAAATCGCGGCCCTTCTGTTTCTGGTACGGCGCCCGCGAGCCTCACCGGGCGTATGAGTTCGGCTCCTCGGTGAAAAACGGCAAAAATACCGCCGACATCGACACCGTACCGGGCTGCTGGCCCGACAATGCTACCGTGCGTACCGATATGCTCGACTACGCACTCGAGATCGAACACTTCGACACACATCTGGGCCGAATAATCGCCATGCTCGATTCCGTCGGCGAACTCGACAACACACTTGTAATCGTCACCTCCGACCACGGCATGCCGTTCCCGAGAGTAAAAGGTCAGAACTATTATCAGTCCAACCACATTCCGCTTGCTGTGATGTGGGGCGATGGAGTACGTCATCCCGGGCGCCGGGCGTCCGAGGCTGTCAGCGTTATAGATTTCGTGCCTACTATACTCGAGGCAACCGGCGTCGACGGTCAGGCTCTGGGCATGCAGCCGGTGACAGGCCGCAGTTTTGCCGACATTCTGCGCGACAGAACCGATACCGGCATCGACCGATCCTGTGTGCTTATGGGAAAGGAGCGGCACGACGTAGGGCGCCCCGACGATCAGGGATACCCCATACGTGCCATTCTCAAGGGCCGCTATCTGTATATCCACAACTACGAACCGCAGCGCTGGCCTGCCTGCAATCCCGAGACCGGATATATGAATGTGGACGGCAGTCCGACCAAGACCGAAATTATCCGTGCGAGGCGCAGCCCCGACACGGAATATCTGTGGGAGCTATCCATGGGTTTCCGCCCCGAGATAGAACTCTATGATATAGAATCCGATGTATTCTGCATGCATAATCTCGCCTCCGACCCGGCTATGAAAGATACCGTTGCCGCACTCGAGCGCGAGCTCACCGGGCGCCTTGTCGCGGAGGGAGATCCGCGAATGCAGGGCCGAGGCGACGTGTTCGACCGCTATCCCAATATGTGTCCTCAGCATCAGTACTATAACCGCACGAAAGCCGGGGAAAAAATAGCCACCCCATGGATTAACCCCACCGATTTCGACACTATCGAATAAAATACTATAAAACAATGAGAAAAATAGCTTTTATTGCATTTGCCGCTGCGGTACTGACAGTTTCCGCAGCCCCCAAGAAGCCTGCTCTTGAATACACGAGCGGCCATGAACTTACGCTGATAAACAAGCTTGCCGATACTCCCCACCGCTATGCCCGCGTCGATACTCTGAAATACGACGGTTTTACCGACTATCAGCGCCGGTCGCTGGTGCAGTATCCGGCCGGGCTCGCTCTTGCATTCGAAACAAACAGCGATTGCGTATACTGCACAATAGACTATCAGAAGAAAAATTCGGCCTATAATCAGACCGATCTGGCAGCCTCGGGCGTTGATCTTTATATCCGTGATAAAGATGGGCAATGGAGATATGCGGGCAACAATACACCACGTAAAAAGCCCGATGAGGTGCTTGCGTTGGTGTCGAATTTGGCATCGGGTAATAAGGAATGCCTTCTCTACCTTCCATTGGTGTCGATTGTGGATTCGGTGTCCATAGGAGTGACGCCAGGCTGCTACGTGCGCCCCATCGACAATCCGTTTAATCACCGTGTCGTTTTCTGGGGTTCGAGCTTTACTCACGGCATTTCATCGTCGCGCCCCGGAATGGCCTATCCCATGCAGTTTGAGCGCGCCACCGGGCTTCATACGCCATCATTGGGCGTAAGCGGAAACTCCAAGCTGCAGCAGTCGTTTGCCCGCGTGCTCGCCGACACTCCCGCCGATGCATTTGTTTTCGATGCTTTCTCCAATCCGACAGCAGAAGAGATCGAAGCCAATTTCAAGCCTTTTATGGATACTTTGCGAGCCAAACACCCCGACACCCCCGTAATATTCATGCAGACCATCTATCGCGAGCACCGCAACTTCGACACAGAATACGATGCGCGCGAACGTGCCAAACAGGACGCGGCCCGCAAAGTGGTCACCGAAGCCATGGCTACCGACCCCAATCTTTATTTCATCGAGCCGAATGCCGGCGATAACCACGAGACTTCGTGCGACGGCACCCATCCGTCCGACTTCGGCTATTATCTGTGGATGCAGTCGATCCGTCAGCCTATACTCGACATCCTTGCCCGATATGGCATAAATTGAAGTTAGTATTTTGCCATACATTCATTGACGTTCAAATATATTCATTATCGTTTATTTTAAGGCTGTTACATCTTTGAGAATTTCTATGCTTTTGCCTTGATTTGCCCTGTTTTTCGCATTTAGTACACAATTAGTACGATTAGATTGTTAATATCTGTTGTGAGCCGTTTTCACGATTGATTACGCCTCATTACCTTTACATTAAACAAAGATAATCACCTATGGCTAAAGTAGAAAGCAAGAACAAACAGAACCCGAAACTCGTGCAGTCCGAATTGCAGGACGGTCGGGCAAGCCTTGCGTTGGAGTATTATCTCGGACGCAATGAGACTCCGGTGCTTTATGAAGACGGCAGCCATGTCCTCTATACCGAGGGGGCGATGAAAGGAAAGCCGAAATATAAAATCAGGCATATCCGCAAACGCGAGGTGCTGAACCTATACATATGGCTGCACCCTCGCAACCAGCAGGGACGCAACCAGAACAAAAATACTCTCGCTCTCGCCGAAAAGATAAGGTTTGAGCGTGAGCAGGAATTCATTGAAGACCGTGAGGGATACCGGCTGAAAAAGGACGGTGAGAATGACTTTATCAAATACTTCCGCAAGCATTGGGAGAATGAATTGTACTCAAAGCCTGTGCGATGTACTTACAAGACCTCCTGCAACCGTTTCTTGAAATTCCTTGAGACTACGCCGCGGTTTCAACGCTACACGTCATATCTACGCATGCAGCTGATTACCCCCGAAATGGTAACTGCTTTCACCGACTATCTGAAGAAAGTAGCCAAAGGGGAGGGAGCGCATAAATCGTACTATATGTTCCGAACCGTCATACTCCATGCTAAAGAGGAAGGACTGATGAAAAAGAATCCGTGCAAGGGGATTGTAATTCACCGTGATGTGAACACTCTGAAAAAAGAGATACTGACGATGGAGGAAATCAAACGTCTTGCCTCTACCTACTACGAAGGAGAGGACACGGCTCTGAAACGTGCGTTTCTCTTTTGCTGCTTCACGGGCATACGCTGGTGTGATGCAGTGAGCCTCACATACGCCAATGTCGATTTCTCTGCAAGGATACTCCGATTCAATCAGCAAAAGACAGAGGGGCGCAGCGCACACAGCGGTGTCACAATCCCATTAAGCCCTGCATTACTGAAACTCATCGGAAATCCAGCACAGCATACATCCGAAAAGATATTCAATATCACCTGCTACCGGACAACAGCCATCACACGTTTGCAGAAATGGGTCAAGGCGGCTGGTATCAACAAGACTATCACATGGCACTGCGCGCGCCACAGTTTTGCAGTAAATGTTTTGGGTGCAGGAGCGAATATCAAGACCGTCGCTTCTCTCATGGGGCATTCGAGCAGAAAGTGTAGGGGTGTCAGAGTATATTTGAGTAATTACCCCCATGCACACCTTGCACTCTTGCACACTTTCAAAATGCCAAAGTGTCAAAAATGCCAGGGGGGGGGTAATGTGTCGTAACGGCAACGAGAGAAAAAATCAGACCGTGCAAGAGTGCAAGGAATGCACGGGGCATCCAACGAATAAAAGTCTTTTGGGCGATGAGAAAAGCATCGTAAATCCAATATTGGCAAGATACCTTCCGAGTTGCCCGAAAGGGGTGTCAACTCCCGATGATCGATTGAAATCAGCACAGTGACTGTTGCCGTTGTTATGGATGGTCGATGAGAGAAGATGGAAAGGGCATGGATATGTTTCGGGATTTCCTTTTCTAAGAAAAATCATCGCCTCAACCGCAACAACTGCCGTGATTGCTCTTTGTTTTTTTCACCGCCCGACACCAACAATTACCAGTGCCAATCCATGTCTACACGCAAATGGCAAGTTAGACCGTACTCACTATAATCATTACACCGGGTACAATGGTAAACCACTATACCCGGTGCAACAGTACCATCCGTGCAGAAGCGGCACGGAAATTGCTTCATTCGGAAATTCCTTAGCATATTAGGGAATTTTCCGAGCCGCATTGCCGAGGCAACGCTGAAAATATCCCGAATATGCCAAAGAGGTCAACCCCTTTGGAAATCCCGATACGGCTTAATGGGAAGCCGTACCCCATTGCTACACACGTTTTCAACGGAATAATAAAAGAGGCCATAACATTACTGAATTTTTCAACAATGTTTCGGACTCTTTATAAATTCTGAAAAAATGTGCGAACAAGTTTTATCGAACGATAATCTTGCAGGTTTCTGATGTGTGGCCTTTATCAGTGAGAGTAATGAGATAAATACCGGATGTAAGATTATCAGTAGGCACAGAAACTTGTGTCTCATCGGCTTCGATTATAAGGCTCATAATGGTGGAACCATTAATGGTATTGACTCGGATAGTACGCTCACTTGTAGAAGCCGGCACATCCACAACTACCGGTGTTCCCTTTGACGCAGGATTTGGCCGTGCGGTAATGTGATTTTCTTCCTTAATAACCGTTGCGACACTACCCGTAGCCTTGTCAATGCGATAGAATCTTACGGTTTGTACATAGTGCCCTTGTTCATCATGCCAATTGTAATTGACCTGTGCAAGAATGCTGTTGTCGGATTTGAAGAACTCAACACTTGGTTTTCCCTCGGCGTTGTCGGGCATCGGGAATGTGTAAAGAATCTGATTATTTTCGTTGACGACCTCCAGGCCTGTGTAATGAACACCGAACACTGTGCGTCTGTAGTCTGTTTCGCCATCGCCGTCGCGGTCAGTATCTGTAATGCCAAAAAGATATTCTTCAGGTGATTGCGCCCCATCTGACACACTGCTGAAATTGCTCTCTCCACCTTCTGCAACCTCTGCTTTGAAACGGACATATTCGAAAACATCGTCATCGTTGAAGAAAGTCTGAGAAAACGGCAGATAGACACCACCGTTCCAGTCGTTTAATCTGGCGACATCGTTGCAGCGGGGGGTACAGAAGTTACTGATTGGGACATCCTCCCAAGCGCGTTTACTCCATTCTCCATTGTATTTCTGAGTTTGGATGGAGTAACGGTAGGAGAAGCCCCACATACCCGACGGCTCAAGGTAGGCATCAATGGTTCTGAGGTATTCTTCAAACTGATATAACCCATTGCCTTTATGAAAGGGAATGTTTATAAAGACAGAATTATCTTCTACCCTGCTGCCGTTTTGAAGAATGGCAAGAGTCACTGATGGGTCGGAATATCGCAACATCTCAAAGATGTAGTTGATGAAAGCATTCTTGCGGGCTCCCATATCTGAAGTGGAAGGGATACCGTCCGCCTCATTTATTGTAAAGCGGGAATCCTTAATCACGCGGGATTTTTCCTGAGTACCAGTAGATGCTCTTTCCTCAAATACGCAATATGGTCGCAGTATGGGGAAATTAAATGATTTGAGAGGGTTTAGTTCAAAATCAAAGATTTCAGCCGTGTATTTCGTACTACCGTCTCTATATCCGTATTCATCCTCGGAGAAATAGATGGCGGCTTCACCATTCTTCATGTACTGCCCAGGGATGAAACGTGTGTCGGCTCCGTTCATCTCCTTTACCAGAGTTTGCGCAGAGGCGGCGGATGTGCCGACAAGAGCAACTGCGATTGTGATGATGCGAATTATTTTCATTCCATAATTGTTTGTTGCCACTGACTCTGTGGAAAGATTGATATAAAAAGAAAACGTGAGCCAACTATGCCACGTCTTGATTTGAAGGTCGTAGGAAACCATTAGCACAGATGTAACAATAGTAGCCCACGCTATAAGCGTGAGAACCACTATGCTAATCCTTGTGCTATTTGTCGAATTTCCTACGTTCTCAAATCACAAGATTACGCATAACGCTTCTTATTATCAAAATGTCGTGACGGGACTTCTCCCAATCAACTGCGAAGTTACAACATTTTGCGGTTCATGTCAATAGGCTGGGCAAAAATAAGTTTGGTCTGGTTCTATATATAGATATATAAACTGAACCAAACCTATAAATATATGCCGAGCAAAAAAGAAATAACTCTGTCAATTTTTCTTTTCGGAAGCACCAATAAACCATCCTCACTTATCAACGAAAAGGGAAAAATCAAGGGAAATAAATAAAGTTAACGACCGCAAATTATCCATAAATCGTTTCTATTTGTTTTCTGCGAATTGCCTAAGTAGTACTAATTTAGTACAAGCACAAGTAGGTATATCTCTAATAATCCACGATGTTATTCCTTAAACTATAAAATCCCTGGATCAGGCGTAATATCAAGGCCGGCGGCTTCGACAAGCT
>URMS01000033.1 GCA_900548975.1 uncultured Porphyromonadaceae bacterium | reverse complement strand
CTGATATTTGAAGATAAAATTATTCAAAAACATTTATCCGTACAAATGTACGACCACTAAAAGCGTAAGCGGTATTTCGTCAAGTGCGGACAATTTCGTAATTTTGCAGCACCTCTCCAACCGAATTCATTTTCCACATATTTCAAGAACGATGAAAAAAGTGTTATTGCTCGGATCGGGTGCTCTGAAAATTGGCCAGGCAGGCGAATTTGACTACTCCGGATCCCAGGCCTTGAAAGCCTTGCGAGAAGAAGGTATCGAATCAGTGCTCATCAATCCGAACATCGCCACCATCCAGACGTCGGAAGGTGTTGCCGACCGTGTATATTTCCTGCCTATCACTCCTCATTTTGTGGAGGAAGTGATAAAGAAAGAGCGTCCCGACGGTATTCTGCTTGCTTTCGGCGGCCAGACGGCACTTAACTGCGGTACACAGCTCTATCTCGACGGTACTCTCGACAAGTACGGTGTGAAAGTGCTCGGCACATCGGTCGAAGCCATCATGATAACCGAGGACCGCGATCTTTTCGTTAAGAAACTGAACGAAATAGAGGTGAAGACCCCGGTGTCGCAGGCTGTTGAGAATCTTGAGGATGCTCTTGCCGTGGCACACCGCATCGGTTATCCGGTGATGGTCCGTTCGGGCTATGCCCTCGGCGGTCTCGGCTCGGGAATATGCAACAACGACGAGGAATTCCTCACTCACTGCGAGAGCGCGCTTGCCTACTCGCGCCAGATATTGGTCGAGGAATCGCTCAAAGGCTGGAAGGAGATTGAATTCGAGGTTATCCGCGATGCGTCGGACCTCTGCTTCACCGTAGTGCCGATGGAGAACTTCGATCCTCTGGGCATACACACCGGCGAGAGCATAGTTGTGGCTCCTATCGTTTCGCTGACCCCCGAACAGATAAAGTTGCTCGAGGACATAGCCACACGCGTGGTACGCCACATCGGCATCGTGGGCGAGTGCAACATCCAGTATGCCTTCAACGCCGAGACAAACGACTATCGCATCATCGAAATCAACGCGCGTCTGAGCCGCTCGTCGGCTCTTGCATCGAAAGCGTCGGGCTATCCTCTGGCTTTCGTGGCCGCCAAGCTTGCTCTGGGCTATACCCTCGATCAGATAGGCGAACCGGGCACCCCCTATTCGGCTGCCCGCGCACCCCAGGTCGACTATATGATAGTGAAGATACCCCGCTGGGACCTCTCGAAGTTCGTGGGCGTAGACCGCGAAATCGGCTCGTCGATGAAATCGGTGGGCGAAATCATGTCGATAGGCAAGTCGTTCGAGGAAATAATTCAGAAAGGCCTGCGCATGATAGGGCAGGGTATGCACGGATTCGTGGGCAACTCCGACTTCCATGTCGACGATATCGAGAAAGCCCTCACACATCCTACCGACACCCGCATCTTCGCCATAGCCCAGGCTCTGCAGGAGGGCTATACTCCCGAGCGTGTGGCCGAGCTCACCAAGATCGACATATGGTTTATAAGCCGTCTCGACAACATAGTTCGCTTCGCCGACAAGCTGCGTAAGCGCGGCGGAACAGTCGAGGACCTCGACCGCGAGACACTCCTCGAGGCCAAGCGTCTCGGTTTCTCCGACTTCCAGATATCGCGTCTTGTCGAGAATCCGGAAGGCAACATGGAGGCCGACGTGCTCCGCGTGCGCGCCCGCCGCAAAGAGCTCGACGTAACTCCCCGCGTGCGCCGCATCACCACCGTGGCTTCGGAATATCCCGAGCTCACCAACTATCTCTATGTGACCTATGGCGCCACTGAGAACGCCATACCCTACGACTTCAACGCCCGCAACAATATAATAGTACTCGGCTCGGGCGCATACCGCATCGGCAGCTCGGTAGAGTTCGACTGGTGCTCGGTCAACGCCGCCACCACCTGCCGCACGCTCGGCTACAAGGCCGTGATGATAAACTACAACCCGGAAACCGTGTCGACCGACTACGACATGTGCGACCGCCTGTACTTCGACGAGCTCAGCTTCGAGCGCGTGATGGATATCATCGACCTCGAAGTGCCCCGCGGTGTTATCGTGAGCGTGGGCGGTCAGATTCCCAACAACCTGGCCATGAAGCTCTACCGCCGTCATGTGCCTGTGCTGGGCACATCGCCGGTGTCGATAGACCGCGCCGAGAACCGTCACAAATTCTCGGCCATGCTCGATCAGCTCGGCATCGACCAGCCCCGCTGGAAGGAACTTACCACAGAAGACGAAATACATGCATTCGTCGAGGAGGTCGGTTTCCCTGTTCTTATCCGTCCGAGCTACGTGCTCTCGGGTGCGGCCATGAACGTGTGCTACGACTACGAGCAGATGCACGGCTTCCTCAGTCAGGCCGCCAAGGTGTCGAAAGAATACCCCGTGGTTGTGTCGGAATTCCTGCAGAACGCCAAGGAGATAGAATTCGACGCCGTGGCCCGCAACGGCCGTATCGTGGAGTACGCAATCTCCGAGCATGTGGAGTATGCCGGCGTGCACTCGGGCGACGCCACTCTGGTGTTCCCCGCTCAGAAGATATATATGGCTACGGCACGACGCATCAAGCGCATCAGCGCACGCATCGCCGAAGCCCTCAATATCTCCGGCCCGTTCAACATCCAGTATCTTGCCAAGGACAACTATGTGAAGGTGATAGAGTGCAATCTGCGTGCCTCGCGTTCGTTCCCCTTCGTGAGCAAGGTGCTTAAGAAGAACTTCATCGAGACTGCCACCCGCATAATGCTCGGCGAGAATCCCGAGGTGGCCGATTCGTCGACTTTCGACATCGACTACATCGGTGTGAAGGCATCGCAGTTCTCGTTCGCACGTCTGCACAAGGCTGACCCCGTGCTCGGTGTTGACATGGCTTCGACCGGCGAGGTGGGCTGTCTTGGCCGCGACTTCGACGAGGCTCTGCTCAACGCCATGATCTCCGTAGGCCACCATGTGCCCGCAAAGGGTGTGCTCGTAAGCTCGGGCGACGCCCGCGCCAAGGTCGACATGCTCGAGGCCTGCCGTCTGCTTGCTTCGCGCGACTACACCATCTACGCCACTCCCGGCACTGCCGCATTCCTGGCCTCCAACGGTGTGAAAGCCACCCAGGTATGCTGGCCCGACGAAGAGGGCCAGTCGGTGCTCGATGTTATCGGCGACCACACGGTCGATCTGGTAATCAACATACCGAAGAACCACACCAAGCGCGAGCTTACCAACGGCTACCGCATACGCCGCCATGCCATCGACCACAATACGCCGCTGCTCACCAATGCGCGTCTGGCGCTGGCCTATGTCAAGGCATTTGTATCTCGTCCTGTCGAAGAGATCGCCATCACACCCTGGCAGGAGTATTAATACGACATACACATCAGCAAAAGCGGCTGTCCGGTCATTCGGACGGCTGTTTTTGTGTCGGTGCGAACAGGAAGCGGGCACCGACCTGGAAGTAGGCCGTGCGGGCCGAGGGGTTGACCATAAACTGGGTGTAGGGCGTGAGCGAGATGGCGCATTTCGGAAAAGAGAAGGTGTGCGAGGCCTTGAGGGCACACATGTTGACGTGAAAGCCACCCGAACGGTCGTCGGAATAACGCGAGCAATAATATGGCACTATGCCGGCCTGAGCATTCCAGTCGAGCCACGCGAAGCGAAACGGAGCGCCGACGATGAGATACGAGCCGTAGGACCGTTTGCCGGAATGGTTGTAGCCGTCGTAGCCCGCGATTGTCGTGGTCCATTCGAGATTCACATATTTCAGATCGGAAGCCAGCAGCACATCGAGGCCGTTGGCGGCATGCGGAATCGGGCCGAAGCTGAAGAAACCGTTGCCGCGGGTATTGACATATACGTCTTTCAGCCCTACGGTAAAGCAGGGTGCAAAGGTATATTTGAGGAAAAAATCGATTTCGTGTTTCACCGGCTGTCCCGACGGAGGCGCAAGCTGCTCGTTGCCCCAGATATAGAAATTGAGACCGCGCCAGCGGATGCCGAGCACCGGCTGAATGCTCACACCGGCATTCTTCTGCCCGCGCCACAGATAGGCGCTTACAAGATCGGCCTGCACATAGGCTTCCGCACTCTCTCCGGCATATGCCGGCGCAATGGCAGAAAGCAGAAAGATAAAAATGAGAGACAGTTTTTTCATACAGGTGTCAGAAGTACGGCGAGCAAGCCCCATATCACTAACAGAATGTTGCTCACTGCATAAGTGACGGTATATCCTATTGCCGGAAGCGAGCTTCCGAGAGTCGACTGTACCGCACCGAGGGCGGCGGTGCATGTGCGGGTGCCGGCGCAGCAGCCCAGGGTAATGGCGGGATTGAAGCGAAAGACCTTGTGTCCGAGCCACAGACCTGTGAAGAGGGGTATCATCGTCCCTACAGCGCCCGCCAGAAACAGGGTCGGTCCGACGTTCTTTATTCCTTCTACAAACGATGGCGCGGCCTCGATGCCCACCACGGCGATGAATACGTTCAGGCCGAGATTGTTCATCACCCATACCGCCCCTTTTGGAATCTGTCCGAAAGTAGGACGCTTAGAGCGCAGCCAGCCGAATACGAGGCCCGCTATAAGCGCGCCGCCGCTCGTGCCGAAGCTCAGCGGAATATTATCGACCCAGAAGGTGATGGCTCCGAAGAGGCCGCCGATGAACACGACGAGTCCCACAAAGACAAGATCGCTCGATATGGTGGGACGGTCGATATGGCCTATATGCCCGGCGGCCGCGTCGACATTTTCCTGGCGGCCGACGATAGTGAGCAGATCGCCCTTGCGGAATGTTGTGTCGTAGTCGATTGTTATAGGTTTGCCCGAATGCGAGGCGTCGCGCACCACTACTCCGTGCATATATGGTTCCTTCCGGAGGTCGGAGATTCGCTTTCCGATAAAATCTTTCTTTACCACCAGGGCCTTGACACGGGTCACGGGATAGTTCTGCAGTTCTTTGTCGTCTATTTCCTTGCCGATATACTCCTCGACATCTACCATGAACTCCGATCTGCCGCATATCACCACATGATCGCCCGGGTGGAGCAGTCCGTCGAAGCGCGGCACGCTGATATCACCGTCGTGGCGGAGACGATCGACGTATACTTCGAGCCCGTGTGACCGGAGGTACTGTTCGGTTTCTGCCACGCTCCTCGGGGTGTCGAAAAAGCTGTTTTCAATCGTATATGTGCGGTAAGCCACA
Source organism: uncultured Porphyromonadaceae bacterium (assembly GCA_900548975.1). GTDB lineage: Bacteria > Bacteroidota > Bacteroidia > Bacteroidales > Muribaculaceae > CAG-873. The sequence goes on along the minus strand of URMS01000033.1, from coordinate 20,492 downwards.
TTCCTTTTGGCGGGTATCAGAGCGGGGTCGTCGGAGCTTTCCGACCGGTTGAGTGTCTGCTCGAGCTCGGCTGTGCGTTCTTTCACTTTCTCGAGGCCGCCCAGCAGCCGTGGGCCGAAATTGCCGAGAATGATAACCGTGCCGAGGGTGCCGAAGATATACGTCACGGCATAGCATACGGGCGCAATATTGAGCTCCTGCTGAATCTGCGCTTTCGACAGTCCGAGTTTCTGAATGGCCTCGCTGCCGACACCGAGAAGGGCCGAGCAGGTCTGTGAGCCGGAAAACAATCCGACGGTCTCGCCTTTGTTGTATCCCATAAGATACGATATGGCCAGAGTGCTGCAAAAGCACGTGGCGCTCATCAGAACGGCAAAAAGAGCCTGTTTGGCGCCCGAGCCCCGCAGCGATTTGAAAAAATCGGGTCCGACGCTATAACCTATCGAGAACAGGAACAGCATGAAAAAGAACATCTTGATCGGTCCCGACATCGGTATTCTGAGCTGACCGATAAGCACTCCGATGAGGAGCACAGCCGTGACACTGCCGATCTGAAACCCTCTGATACGTATCTTACCCACCAGAAAACCAAGTCCAATGGTCAGAAACAATGCCAGGGGCGGATATTCGCGCAGTATGGATACGAACCAGTCGATCATCTTATAAAGTGTTTGGTTTATAACAAAATATTCCGTATTTCTGTTCATCGCTTTCCTTTTGGAAGTATTGCCGTAAAAATTTTGTGGGGATTGCTATTTTGCGCTATTTTTGCAGGTGCAACACTATATCCCAATTGTTATGGCAGCGGAATATGAAAACTCAGGCAATGATGAAATAAGAATATATCAGAATGTGTGGAAAAACATGAGGATTGCTTTGGTATGCCTGGTATTTGCTGTGGCCGGATACTTTATGATTTTTTACAATGATGATGCCGGCGCAAAGGAATATATAGCCGGCTGGCTCGGTATTATTTTTTTCGGCGGGGGCGCCCTGACTGTGGTGGGTATCAGTATCTACAACAAAATCCGTAATATTCCCTTTTTGATAATCAGGCGCGACAGTGTGGAAATGTATGTTCAGAAGAAGGGGGAATATGAGGTTATGGATTTTTCTGAAATCGACGGATTCCGTTACATACGCTTCGGCCGCTTGAGGATGATTGCGGTCGATTTTTATGAAGATGCCCTGAAGGCCAGATTTAAGGATTCGTCGAAAATAGTGAGGAAGATGGTGAGAATCAACATGGACTATACGGGAGCGGCAATGAATATCCCCACCGACAATCTCACTATGAAAGGAGGCGATATCTACACCATACTCACGGACCGATTAGTTTCGTACAAATCTCTTGCCGCCGGAGCGAAATAAGAAATCATAAAAAAGAGTGTCGGGGCGATTTTCGTCGTCCCGACACTCTTTTTATGGTTTTGTGTGAGCGGTTATTTGCTTACGATGTCCATTGTGTCGCGGGCAATCATGAGTTCTTCGTCGGTGGGGATTACGCAGACTTTCACGCGGGAGTTTTCCGACGATATTACGGCGTCGACACCGCGGATGCCGGCATTGACTTCCTTGTCGATTTCCACGCCCATGAAGCCGAGTGTGGAGCATACGTCGGCACGGAGTCCGGCCTGATTTTCGCCTACACCGCCGGTGAACACTATGATGTCGGCACCACCCATCTCGGCTGCGTATGCGCCGATGTACTTGGTGATGCGGAGCATGTACATGTCCAGAGCGAGGCGAGCGCGCTCGTTGCCCTCGGCAATGGCGGCTTCGATTTCGCGCATGTCGTTGCTGACACCGCTCACGCCGAGTACGCCGCTTTCCTTGTTGATGATGTTCTGGAGCTGTGCTGCGGTGAGATTGTGCTTGGTCATGAGGAATGTGAGTGCGCCAGGGTCGACATCGCCCACGCGTGTACCCATCATGAGACCCTCGACGGGAGTGAGGCCCATCGACGTATCGACGCACTTGCCGTCGACGATAGCGGCCATGGAGGCGCCGTTGCCGATATGGCAGGTGATTATTTTCTTGCCTTCGGGGCTTACGCCGAGGAATTCGCATACCTTGGCGCTCACGTAGCGGTGGCTGGTGCCGTGGAAGCCGTAGCGGCGCACGCCGTCCTCGGTGTAGAATTTATAGGGGAGGGCGTACATGAATGCCTTGGCGGGCATGGTCTGGTGGAATGCGGTGTCGAATACGCCTACCTGAGGCACGCCCGGCATGAGGGCTGTGATGGCCTCGATGCCTGTCATGTTGGCGGGATTGTGGAGGGGAGCGATGTCGTAGCATTCGCGGATTTTCTCCTTGACATCGTCGTCGATGAGCACGCTGGCGCTGAATTTTTCGCCGCCGTGTACCACGCGGTGGCCCACTGCCTCGATTTCACCGTAGCTTTTGATGCAGCCTTCGACGGGGTCGGTGAGGATGGAGAGGATGGCCTTGACGGCACCCTGATGGTCGGTGAGGCCGAGTTCGAGTGTGGCCTTGGAGCCGTCGTTGCGTTTGTATTTGAGGAATCCGCCTGCGAGGCCTATTTTTTCGACGCCGCCTTCGGCCATCACGGTGGCCGATGATGCCTCGAGGTCGATGAGCTTATATTTTACCGAGCTGGAGCCGGAGTTGAGAACGAGTATTTTCATAGTTATTTTTTCAGACCGATGGCCTGGTTACATGTGATGATGATGGTTTTGTAGATATCTTCGGGGAAGCAGCCGCGCGACAGGTCGTTGACAGGAGCTGCGAGGCCCTGGAGTACGGGACCTACGGCCTGCACGCCGCCGAGGCGCTGAACGAGCTTATAGGCAATGTTGCCGACTTCGAGGTTGGGGAACACAAGCACATTGGCTCGTCCGCTCAGAGGGCTGTTGGGGGCCTTGCTGCCGGCTACCGAGGGTACGATGGCGGCATCGGCCTGAAGCTCGCCGTCGAGGATCAGTTCGGGGGCAAGTTTGCGGGCGATCTCGGTGGCTTCGATAACCTTGTCGACACGTTCGCTCTTGGCCGAACCCTTGGTGGAGAACGAAAGGATGGCCACACGCGGCTCTATGCCGGCGATATCGCGCGCAGTGCGGGCGGCGGCCACGGCGATCTGTGCCAGTTCGGGAGCGGTGGGCTCGGGGACAACGGCGCAGTCGGCGAATACGAGGATGTCGTTGGTGCCGAATTTCGAACCTTTCGGGAGCAGCATAATGAAAGCACCTGATACCACGCTGATGCCGGGCTGTGTTTTAATAACCTGGAATGCGGCGCGGAGCACATTGCCTGTAGTGTTCATGGCGCCGGCAACCTGACCGTCGGCATCGCCGGCTTTCACCATCAGGCAGCCGAGATAGAGTGGGTTGGCAGTAGTGAGGCGGGCTTCCTCCATAGTTATGCCTTTGCTCTTGCGGAGTTCGAAGAACAGAGGGGCGTAGCGGTCGATCACCGATTCATCGGCCGGATCGACGATGGTTGCCTTATGGATGTTGTCGAGTTTGAGTTCCTTGGCCATCGCAAGGACATCGGTGGGGTTGCCTATTATAATAATCTTGGCAAGTCCTTCGGCGATGATGCGGTCGGCGGCTGTAAGGGTACGTGGTTCAAGGCCTTCGGGTAGTACTATTCGTTGCGGTGTCGCTTTGGCGGCAGCGGTTAGCTGTTCGAAAAGTTCCATTTCTGTGTTTTTTGTTTTAGATACGCAAAAGTACTAAATCCAACTCAATTGAACAAGGTTTTTTAAGAGCGTGCGCTGTGGACAAGATACAACAAACCCCGGCACTCGGTACCGGGGTTTGTTGTAAAGGGGATTATTCTTCGGCGGCCTGGTCTTCGGCTGCGAGAACTTCGGCATCGGGTTTGATGTTGGGATCTTCGAGGCCGTAGTGTTTCTTTTTGTCGAGAGCCTTGAGGTAGATTGCCAGAAGGAGCGCAAGTACACCGAATCCGGCGAAGATGATCATCGGTATGGTGTAGTCGTAGTGGATGAAGAAGCCTTCGGCGGGTTCCTGACCGAGTTCCTTCCACTTGTCGAGCTGTGCCATCTCCTGCTGTACCAGCGGGTTGGAGGCGTTGACCGAGTCGAGCACATAGCCGATGAGCAGAGGCACGAGGCACAGACCGATGTTCTGCACCCAGAAAATGAGGCAGTAGGCGCTGCCGAGCACTTTTTCCTCAATAATCTTGGGCACCGATGGCCAGAGGGCGGCGGGCACCAGGGCGAAGGATATGCCGAGCACTACGATAGTGCAGTAGGCGAGTACCTTGCTGTGTGTGGCAGGCAGCAGGAAGGCGAATATGAGGTGGCAGGCGATGAGGAGCATGGCACCGTAGATGAGCATGGTGGCGCCTTTGCCGCGGCGGTCGAGGAAGTTGCCGAGGAATACTGTGACAACGGCAGCGCCGATGGGGAACCAGCGGAATATGTCGGAGGCTTCCTGGGCTGTGATGTCGCCGATGTTGCACTGGAGCATTTCGGCGCCGTAGGCCTGGAAGGGGAAGATGGCCGAGTAGTAGAGCACGCAAAGCAGCGATACCACCCAGAAGATGTGGCTTGCGAAGATTTTCTTGATGTCGGATGCCTTGAATTCTTCGTCGGAGGCTTCGTCGGAGGGTTTGTCCTTGCCGAGCTGACGGTCGAGTTTGGTATCCATGACGGCGAATACCGAGTACGATATGAGGCCGATGAGCAGAAGCACGGTGCAGAATGCCACCGGAGCCACTACGCTACCGAATGAGTCGGCAATGAGGGGCGAAATAGAGAAGATGGCGAACACGCCTACGCGGGCGATAGCCATCTCGAGGCCCATGGCAAGAGCCATTTCCTTGCCTTTGAACCACTTGGCGAGGGCTTTCGACACCGTTGTGCCGGCCATTTCGCAGCCGCAGCCGAATATCATGAAGCCGAGCGAGGCCATCTTGGCGCTTGCCGGCATGGAGGTCCACCAGGAGTTGAGCCATGCTTCGAAGCCGGTGCCGACCATCCAGTCGCTGATGCCGTAGAGCTTGATGCATGCGCCAAGAAGCATGAGCGAGGCTGAGAGAATGCCGGTGAAGCGGATGCCCGTCTTGTCGAGTATAAAACCTGCGATGATGAGGAAGCCGCAGACGTTAAGGATATATTCGGCTGAACGGTAGGTGCCGTAAACAGTTGAATTCCACCCGAGCTGAGGGTCGAGCATACTTTTCAGAGGCGCCATGACATCGACAAACATATAGCCGAAAAACATCATGGACGCCACAAGGATCAAGGCGAGCCAGCGGGCCCATGCCTTGTCGTTGAGCACTTGATTGATTTTTTCTGTCATCGAATTTTACTTTTTCCAAATTTTGCCACAAAATTACCATTTTTTAATTAACTTTGAAAAAATATTTCGACACTTACCGTCCAAAAATGTTGACATGATACCGGAAAACAGACAAAACGCCACAACAACAGGCTACCGTCCTTATACTTTCGACCGTGTGGTGCGCATGGTTCTTACACTTGCAGCCATCCTCGGAGCCGTGTGGCTCATAGGAATCCTCAAGTCGGTGCTTCTGCCTTTTATGGTGGCATGGCTGATAGCTTATCTTCTTGAGCCTTTTGTTCAGTACAACAAGAAATTGCTGAGAGTAAAGAAACGTTGGCTCCCGATATTGATGACTCTATTCGAGAGTGTGCTTATTATGTCGGCGATAGGTGTGTTCATAGTTCCGTCTATGATGGACGAGGTGCACCAGGTGGCTCAGTTTATAAGCGGATATGCGGCGTCGGGTGCGGAGATTGCTTTTATACCCGACTGGCTGCACGACTATCTGCGCACCAACATAGATTTCGACCGTATATCGCACGAACTTACCAACCAGGATCTCCGTACTATTCTCGATACTTTAGGCACATTTATAGCCGGCGGATATAATCTGGTGCTGGGAATATTCAACTGGTTTGTGGTGCTGTTGTATGTGGTTTTTATAATGCTCGACTACGAGCGGCTGCTGCGCGGCTTCAAGCGGCTTGTGCCGCCAAAATACCGCACCGCAACCTACCGCATAGCCAACGATGTGAAGGATTCGATGAACCATTATTTTCGCGGACAGGCTCTTGTGGCATTTCTGGTCGGAATCATGTTCTGTATAGGTTTCAGCATCATTAATCTGCCAATGGCTATTGTGCTGGGGCTTTTCATAGGCCTGCTCAATATGGTGCCCTATCTGCAGCTTATATCGCTGTTGCCCACCACGCTGATATGCCTGGTATATTCCGCCGATACCGGTGCCGACTTCTGGCATGTGTGGTGGTCGTGCATGGCGGTATATATCATCGTGCAGTGTATACAGGACCTTGTGCTTACGCCAAAAATCATGGGTAAGGCCATGGGACTCAATCCTGCCATTATCCTGTTCTCGCTGTCGGTGTGGGGCACACTCCTCGGGTTTATCGGGCTTATCATAGCTCTGCCGCTTACCACGCTCCTTCTGGCCTACTACGATCTCTACATCACCAGCCGCGAAGACGGCGAGACGCCCTCCGAGCACCACGACGATTCCGTCGTCCTCCACAAAATGACCGGCGACGAGTAGTGTCTATCCCATTTTGTTACGGAGTTTCTGAAGGACTCCGTCGACAAACATCAATATCTGTTTTCCAAGAAGATGTTGTTCGGTTGAAAACAAGGCCGGGCATCCGTCGGCATCTCTGCTGAAGTTTTTGTCCGAATTGTCAATGGCGTCTTTGAGGCGCACGGGATCTTTCTGAAAATCGAAGCCGCCGGCCACACAATTATGGACGAATGTTTTTATCGACGGATGGCGGCGAATCTCATCCACGTCGGGCTGGCAGTCGTAGTGATGGTAGTAGAGCCATATTTCAAAGCAGGGGTTGCTTTGGGCGACATTCCATGCTTCATATGGCTTTACTTCATTATATTTATGCGGAATATCTTCATTCAGACGCGCGCAGAAATCCCTGAGGGGTTGTATTTTGCCTTCTTTTTGCCAAGTGTCGGTATCTATCGCGAACCAGACGGTATCGCTCTGCATATAGTCGAGAGTATGCGTTCTCGTTTCCGACAATAGTTCTCGTTCGGCCAAGGACATAAGCTTCAGCGGATCGGTGCCGTCCTCCGGCGGTATGACAATCAGTTCGAGATTTGATGACAGACCTTCAAAAAATCCGAAATAGTTTTTCTCTGTCTCAGCGCCTTCGCATATTATATAGATTTTGCGGGCATCCTTCGACGGAGCGTGTTTCACATAGTCCTTGCGTCGCGTTATCATATCACCATTTCAGATCCGAAAGATTAGACAAGAACGGTATGCCTCCGTAGCGTCCGTTTAGATATCCGTTTTCTATATTTGCGGTTTTGTGGATATTGAAGTCGCTCAACGGATAAATACGGGTGGACTGGTCGATATCTTTTTGGACAAACCATATTTCATCGGGGCGGAAGATGGTCTGGTCCAGAAGACAGCTTTCGTGCGTGGTGAAAATGATCTGACCTTTGGCTTCTTTGTTTTCGGAAATCCTCTTCATCAATGTCTTTATCATTATCGGGTGAATGCTGCGTTCGATTTCATCGATGATAAACACATTGTCGTCCTTGGCCACCGATAATAACAGAGGCATGTACTCTATGAGCCGGCGTGTGCCGTCCGATTCCATATCGATAGAAATTTCCACCTCAGAGCCGTCGGCATCTTTATGCAGTCCGACGAGAGTCTTAAGATATATGATGCCATCTTCAACGACGATATTGGAGATGTCGTTAAAAATAGTCTTTTTATACATCTGTGGCTCTCCGGGCTGTTCTTTCGCGGCTTTGATGGCCATCGAGAGACCCGGGTTGCCTTCGGCATCACTGTCGGCTATTATCTCTTTTTTTACTATCAGTCGGCTTATACCGGTATTCAGTTCCGGCAAGAGATTATTGACATACCCGGCAAAATCGGAGTCTTCATCGAGCATATGAGGCAGGTATCCTATCCGCTTGGCCGGAAGGACCACCTGAAGTGTGCGTATCCACTCATAGGCCACTTTGACAACCGGAAATTCATCGGGATAATACTGACCGAAAAACGACAGAACGAGCATGTCCGGCCGTATGATCCTCCTCATGGCATCGGCAAATACACGCAGAAATTCTTCTTTATCCTTTTCGGAATCGCTTTCTACGGCAAGTATGACATCATTGTCCTTGCGGCGGAAGATGGGCACGTCTTCGTTCTTATAGCTTAAAAGAAGTTCTTCCTCAAATATTTTTTCCTGATTAAAAACGAGATGGTAATAAAAGACCTCTCCTCCGGCATAAAATTCGACAGCCAATTCCGACGGTTTGTTCTTGCCGTCGTTATCGAGTTTGAAATATAGGTCGGCAGGCATAAACACATCGCCGAGTTTCTCGGAGCATACCATCTCTTTAAGGAGATCCATGCATTTGAGAAGATTGCTCTTTCCGGCACCGTTGGCGCCGTATATGGCGCTCATGCGCAGAGCCGTGACATGGCCGCATTTCACTTTATGCCATTCGTGGCTGTGACTTTTGCTCGATGGAAAAGTGTTGAATTCCACCGCATCCCTGAACGACATGATATTTTCAGCTGCGAATCGGAGTAGCATTTTTAATTCTGTTAGATATTCACGGCAAATATACGATATTGAGCCTGAAAAGCCAAAATATCAGTCTTAAAAAGATGTGTAAAGGTGAAAATCTAACGGAAGGTGATGGTGAAGCGGGTGAGGGAGTCGGCGGGTGAGGTGGCCAGGGAGTAGGTGCAGTTGTGGCGGGAGAGGACTTCGCGGACGAAGGTGAGGCCTATGCCCTGGCCGCCGGGTTTGTCGGTGAAGAAGGGCGAGGCCATCTGCGCGGCTTTGTCGGGCGATATGCCGGGGCCATCGTCGGCGACGGTGATGGTGGGGCCGGCTACGGTGACTGTCACATGGCCGCCGCGCCCGGTGCTTTCGCAGGCGTTTTTCACTATGTTGACCAGCACCTGCTCTATCTGTGCGGCATCGGCCATAACCGTGGAGCTTTTCTCCGACCGCAGGCCGAACTGTACGCCATGCTGTGTGCAGATGCTTTCGAGGAATGTGGCGCAGTCGTCGACCAGGCATGCCGTGTCGGTGCGCTCGAGGCGCGGTTCGGGCGTCTTGACAAGGTCGGCGAAGCGGCCTATGAACTCGCTCAGCGCCATGGCTCGGTGGCGGCAGGCTTCCAGCAGGCCGTCGGGGTCGTCGGCATCGACGGCGCCAAGAGCAGTGCTCATGGCGGCCACGGTGTTGTTTACCTCGTGGGCCATGAGGCGTATCAGTTTCACATAGGCTGCGCGTTCGGCGGCCGCCACCATCGGTGCGACGTTCTCGATGAGATAGAATGTGCACCTCACGCCGTTGTCGATGAAATGCCGGCGCACAATGCGGAAAAGATGGCTGCTGTCGGCCCGGAAAGTGTCTTCGCCGCCGTCGGGCACTTCGTCGAGCCGGGGCTGAAGGTCGGGGAAGGCGTCGAACACCGTCCTTGCGGCAGGATTGACCATGCGCTCGACGCCTCCGAAGCCTTTTACAACCACTCCTACCGGAGCTTCGTCGACCAGCAGAGTGAGAAAATGCCGCTGCTCCTCGAGGGACAACCGCTGGGCATGCATGCGGCCCATCATTTCGTTGAAAACAGCCACAAGCGAGTCGACCTCGGGCTGTCCGAGGGGCCGCAGAGCCACATTCCAGTCCTGGCCGCGGAGCAGATCCATGCCGTTGGCAAGTGTTTCGACCGGCACTACCACCTTGCGGTAGAAGAATAGGCAGGCGGCGATGTCGACCGCAAGCATTATTTCGGCTCCGTAGAAAAACAGCGGGCGCGAATTGAACGTGAGCCACATGAGCGCTCCGTAGACCGGCAGCTGCAGAAGCAGAAAGAGGAAAAAGAGCAGGCGGAGATTCACGACAGACCGTATTTTTCCATTCTCCGATATAATGCGCCGCGCGAAATGCCGAGTGCGGCCGCCGCACGCGACACATTGCCGCCGGCCATGGCGAGGGCTTCGGCGATTTTGCGCCGCTCCACACCTTCGAGGGTGTCGGAGGCCGCCTGCGGCGAAATACCGGCGTTCTGTGGTGCGGCGCCGGCGGTGGCGTCGCGCAGGTCGGCGAGGGTTATGGTGCTGTGTCCGCTCATCAGGGCGGCGCGCTCCACTATGTTGCCGAGTTCGCGCACATTGCCCGGAAAGGGCTGTTCCGACAGATATTTCAGCGCGCCGTCGGTAAATTCCGGCACGGGCATGCCGGGCTGTTTTTTCGCATACTCGCGGGCGAAGTCCCTTACCAGAGCGGGTATGTCGGCGCGCCGTTCGCGAAGCGAGGGCAGGCGCAGGCTCACCAGGTTTATGCGGTAGTAGAGGTCTTCGCGGAAACGGCGCGCACTCACCATGGCGCCGAGGTCGGCGCTTGTGGCACATATCACGCGTACGTCGACGCGCCTGGGCCGCTTTGCGCCGAGGGGCTCGACGGTCTGTTCCTGAATTGCCCGCAGGAGTTTCATCTGCGACACCGGCTCGAGGGTATCGATTTCATCGAGGAAGAGAGTGCCGCCGTCGGCGAGTTCGAAGTATCCTTTGTGGTCGACCAGTGCGCCTGTAAAGGCTCCGCGGATGTGGCCGAACATCTCGCTTTCGAACGTCGGCGCCGGTATGCCGCCGAGATCTACCTCGACAAAAGGACCAGCTCCGCGCCTGCTGTTGCGGTGTATCGTTTTGGCCAGAAGAGTCTTCCCGGTGCCGCTTTCGCCGGTGATGAGTACCGGGGCATCGGTGGGCGCCACGCGTGCAGCCGAAGCCAGGACCGATTCGATGGCCGCGCTTTTGCCCGCTATGGACCCGCGGTCGAAGGTGCCTTCGCCGCGCGAGGGTGTGTGCAGGCTCAGCGCGGTGGCGATACGGTCGAGCAGGGCGTCGTTGTCCCATGGCTTGGTAATGAAGTCGAAAGCGCCGGACCGCATACCCTCGACCGCCAGATCGATGCTGCCCCATGCCGTCATGAGTATGACCGGCACTTCGGGGCGGAAGATCTTGACCTGTCGGAGAAGAGTGAGGCCTTCGATGCCCGATGTGCCGCGTGTGAAATTCATGTCCATCAGCACCAGGTCGGGGCGCCCGGCCCTCACATGGTCCACAGCCTCGGCCGGCGAGGGCACAGCCACAGCGGTGTAGCCCGCTCTCGCAAGCAGCCCGCGCAGCGAGGCGAGGAGCATAGTATCGTCGTCGACAATCAGAATGGTAGCCATGGTGCAAAGATAGTGAAAAGTTGGGAATCAGACGTTACAAAAATAAGGTCTTGCGGAATCGAATTCCGCAAGACCCTTAGAGTCTGTAAATATCCGGATTTAAATCTTGGTTTTCACGCCGTTGACTATGTATATACCGTGTGGTAAGCTATGCAGGCCGGATGCCGATGCATTGCGGAGGATGAGGACGCCCTGCAGCGAGTAGACGGTGAATGTACTGTCGCAGTCTGTTGTCACACCCTCTATACCAGATATATGGCCTGTCGTACAGCTGGCGGTAAGCATCGAGCCGTCGGTAGTGCTGACCGTTATCACGGCTTTGCCCTCGGCAAGAACGCTCACCAGGCCGTTGGCATCGACAGTTGCCACATTCTCATCCGACGATGTCCATCTTAGCTTCTGCCATGCAGCTTCCGCGGGCAAAATCTCGGCCTTGAGTTGCACCTGCTCCCCGGGAGCGGCATCGATCACTTCGTGTATAATAGCCAGCGATTCGGCCAGCGGCGGCACAGTCTCTGTCTTTACATCTGAGTCGGGTGTGGTATAGTTATGTCCGTCGGCCGAGCTAAGAATAATATTCTCGATACCGACAGAGCCTCCGTCGATGTCGGTGCCTTCGAAGCCAAGTGTGAACACCGTGCCTTCGTGGCCCACGAAGGGCTGGTTGCTTATCGAGAACATTACTATCCTGTAGCGGTCGGGCGCCACCCGGGCAAGTGTTGCCGAGTGTCCCGAAGCGCGTTGGCCCAGACTGAGTTTCGATTCGTCAGTAGTAAGGCCGCCGGAACAAACCAGGTCGAGCTGCAGTGCCACAATTTCGGCCTCATTCTCCAGCCACGCATCGAGCATGAAGGTGCCGTTGCTGCGGTAGCCCCTGAATGTAAGCTCGTTGGGGCTATAGACCGAGCCACGGACTATCATGTCGAAACAGCGACGGTCGGGATCATTGCTGTAAATCTTCAGCAGCGAGGCGAAATCGCCCACCGAAGTATCGGCAATCGCCATAGGCAGTTCTCCCGACTGCCAGGGTTCTATAGTCAGAGGCAGCGATGCCGTGCAGCGGAGGCGTCCGTCGTCCGACACCAGCCGGTCGATAATCAGGGGAGCGTCGCCGTAGTTGTTCACCGGAATGCCGAATGAAAGGTCGCCGCTATCGGCAATATTGCCCGCCATGGTTTCCCGGTCACAGCCCAGAGAGGGCGTGGCCACATTGAGAAATCCGCCCTGGCTTTCGGAAGCCAGATTTTCGCCGCCGGCATTTGCCAGAATCACATTGGCGGCTATAAGCTGGCAGGAGGCCCTGGTGCCAAGCCGCAGACGGAAAGTCACTATCGGGCCTTCCGAACCGAGGATAGGACTGTTGTCGGCACTGAAGCCGACAATTCGCAGAACTTGCGTAGGATAGAAGCCCCAGAAAGGATTGCCCCAGTCATCAAAATCGCCGGAACCGCTTTCTTTGACCACATTTGCATCGAAGGTAAGCGAAGAAGCCCGCGACGACTTTTGCAGACTGCCTTCCACAAATTCTATGCCCTCCGGAAGTTCGAACGAGAAGTCGGCACCCACGATGGGGTCCATATTGTTCATCATCACTTCCACGGTTACCTCCTGGTCGATTACGCCGCTTATATCGCCGCATACCAGTTCGTTGACCGAATATGCCTCGGCTTCTATGCGCAGCAGGCGGGTGGGTTCGAAGGCATCGTTGGTTTCGAGCCGCAGCATTTCGTTGATTCTGCCGCGGTTTTGCGGAGTGTACGACAGCATGAGGGTGCCTTCCCCGCCGGGAGCCACGCTGCCGCCCGGGATATACACACTGAGACCGTCGACAGAAGTGCTGAAATCCTTGAGCACGAGCGGCGCCGTGCCGGTGTTGGCTATCGTGACGCCTGTCTCGAATGTCGAGCGAATGGGTACGCGGTAGAAATTGAGCACATTCTCCGACAGCATCATGCGGGCGCCGCGGACAGTGAGCTCAGCTGCTGACGTCCCGACCGGCAGCGGCTGCCCGGCGGCATTGCTGAGAGTGGCCTGCGGCGTGAGAGTGTAGGTGCCCGGAGAGCATGAAAGCTCCACCCCGAAGCGCACGATCTCGCCGTCGCCGGCAGCAATGGGACGCAACGAAGTGTTGTACACCACAAGCACGTATTCGCCGGCGTCGTTGACATCGGCAGTCACGCTGTGATCGGGCAGTCGCAGAGGGTTTGCCGTGAGGCTGCCCGGCACAACAGTGCAGCCCGCGGGCAGCGGCAGCCGTATCTCGGCGGCCACTACACCGGCATCATCGGTGCGTAGGCCCACCGACAGCTCCACGCGCTCGCCTGCTTCGGCAGTGATGCCCGACACTGTCACGACATTGGCGGCACGGGCGGTCAGAAAGACCGTCCATACTGCCATGAGCGTTGTTAATAATCTGCGCAACATTTTATCTGTCGGTTTTTACTACTTTGCACGACTGGATGCTGGTTCCGTCGACAGTGAGTGTGAGGAGATAGAAACCGGTAGGAACGGCAGTGGTGTCGAGCGTTACTTTGTGCTGGCCATATCCGAGGGTGGTGTCATATTCGAGTACCCTCACTCCGACGAGGCTCGAAAGCGAAAGCTGCACGCTGTGGTTGCCTTCGGTGCCTATGGTCACAGGTACTTCGAGAACATCGTCGAAGGGATTGGGCGAGGGCACGAGCATCTGTTGCATCACGATTTCGGAAATACCGCTCAGCTCGCCGCGTATGGCCGCTACCTGCGAGGCATCGGGACTTACCAGCATTATATCTTCCACCGTATTGGAGCCTATCGACAGCAGGGCGGTGCGTCCGGCGGCGATAGTGTGTCCGCTGAGCGAGAAGGAGAGGAAGCGATACTCGCTGTCGTTCATCCAGCGGCCTGTGGTCTCCATGCCTTTGAGGCCGGCGAGCACTTTTATTTCACCGGTGCTGCGGTCGCCGCTCAGTGTCAGTTGCAGACCAGCCAGTTCGACGGGAGTGTCTATGTAGAGAATGCCGTTTTCGACAGTGTAGACAGCCACACTGCTGAGCGACGCTTCGGCCGGAGCTTTGTCGGGAGTCATGATTATGTTGACGGTGCCGACCACGTCGAGAATGTTGATCCGGCTGTCGGAGTTGACATCGGCGGCGTCGAAGATAAATGGCCTGGGCTCGCGGCCAACCATGTAGTTTACGTCGGTGACAACGTCGGCCACGTCGACCGCTCCCGAACCGTCGGAGTCGCCCTTGCCGGCTGCGCGGGGGGTTGCCGACACCACACGCGAGGGTGAGTTTTCGGTGAGCGACGTGCGCAGAACCTTGTAGAAGTAGCAGTAGGTGTTGCCCGGCTCGATGTCGTAGTCGGTGAATTCTTCTTTTTCGATTAGCTGCGCGTTGATGCGGACGGTGTCGGCGGGCTGACCCTCGTCGTTGAGCACGTCGGGACGGTAGCGGTAGAGATTATAGCCGAGCATGTCATCGATATTATCGGCGGGGCTTTCCCAGGTCAGCTTCACGCGTCCGACACCGGCCTCGGCCATGAAGCCGGCGCTCATCGAGCCGGCACTCTGCACGTTGGCATGGAAGCGGAAATCCTCGATAGGTATGGGGAAGAACTCCTCGTCTTCGGCATCGCCCACGTAGATGCGGTTGAGGCCGTCGTAGGTATCGCGGCCCCTGATAGTGAGATATGCCGTGTAGACATCGAGCTCATCGCCGTCGATCACCTCGGTGCGCCATGAGGCATCCTCGCTGATGGGAATCTGTGTGTAGGGCGGACGGACACCCATGGTCACCATAGGCGTCTTGTCGCGGTTCATGCGCTTGCTGAAGAATACCTCGACCTTGTGGCGTCCCACGCCTAAGTCGGGAAGGATGTCGAAATCGTCGCAGGCGTTGATTCCGTCGATTTCTACCTTCCACACCACGCCCGGAGCAGCGGGATTTGGCCGTGTGAGCATGTTCGAAAGGTCGAGTTCGGCGAATGAGCGGGGCGACCATGTCCAGCCGGTGTTCTTGGGATTGCGGATATCCCATATCCAGTTGCGGAGGATATCGCGGTTTGCGGAACCGTAGTAGTTCGGCTCGTCGGTGGTTTTGTAGATAGCCTTTTCGCTATATTCACTTATGGAAATATAATTTCTTTCACTATAGTCTTCGTATATGTTGCCGAAAGTATTGCAGTTCCGGATTTTGTCTACACCAGGCAACAAATTGATATGAGTCGAATGAAAAACCGGGTTAGTGTAATTTCTGACAATAGATGTGGCATCGGTTTTTGCAGCCACTAATCCCCGAGTGCAGTTATAAATGGCCGATTCATTAATATAGATATGTTTAGGATACCAATCGCTAATACCCAAATAATTGAACAGCGTTTTTCTGAACGAAGGATATTTACAACCAGTTCCCGGATAAGAGAACGAACATGAAAAATTGTTGAATTCCACATACTCCAATTCAGAGTTCGGACCGAAATTAAATTCCACACGACTATCAACACCATAATCAGTATTGCCAAATGCAGTGAATAATATTCTCTTATCGGGTGTTCCTTTGGCTATAATCTTTCCGGCATTCGGGTGGTTCCGATAATAGTAACCATTTAGAGAATCATAGAATTCCTGCCCTTCAGGCTCGCCAGGTTCCACCGATATGCCGGTTACGGGCCTGAAGTGTAGTTTGGTACCGGGCATCAGGGTGAGGGTAACACCCTCGCAGACACCGATGTTTGTGGTGACGATGTAATATTTGTCGGGGTAGAGGGTGGTGTTCTGCCATATCAGACCGGAAAGCTCGATGCCGTTCTCCACCACGAGAGGTATCAGCGTCTCGACCGTGTTGGTGGAGTTGTCGCAGCTTATTGCGAGGCGGAGAGTTATATGGCGTCCGTCGGCGCAGTTGTCGTTTATCTTTATCCTCAGCGGATTTTTGCTCTCGTTGTGTGCGTATCCGCTGATTTCGGAGCCGAAGTCGGCCTCACCGTCGATAATATCGATTATGCTCCGGTCCTCGTTCTCGCCGTACAGCTCCACGGTGGCTCTGACGTTGCGTGCCTGCCCCCAGAAGTTGCGCACGGTAGGATATATCTCGAGTATCTCTCCGGCATCGGGCCTGAAATCGCCGTCGCCACCGGCGGTGTCGTCGAAGCGGCAGCCCACATATCCGAGTGTGGGCACTCGGTCGGAATCCTTGACGCCGTATAATGCATTTACATCGAGGACACCGTCGAGGCCGCCCTGCAGAGTATGGATCATGTCGCCGAAGAGAATTTCTTTGGTAGGTATGTCCTTGCACTGGTATAGCCTCGACAGCGCGCCTGCCACGAGCGGACACGCCATCGATGTGCCGTTGAGGCTGCGGTATCCTCCGCCGGGATATGTGCTGATAATGTTTGTGCCGGGAGCTTTGATCTCGTACTCGTAGAGCATTTCGCTGTTGGAGAATGCCGATGAGATGGGTCCGTCGGGGTCGTAGTTGGAGAAAGGAGCGAGATTTCCTTCGGTGTCGCTGGCCATCACGCCCACCACAAAAGTGTATGCCGCGGGAAAGAAAGGAGCACCCATTGGAGGTGGAATCAGCATCATTCCGTCGTTTCCCGCCGCGCCCACGATAAGCGATTTCTGATATGCCTTTGCCAGGATATCGTAGAAAGAGAGCGAGTGAGTGTATGTGCCCAACGAGAGCGAGAGCACATCGGCACCCTGCGCGCAGGCGTAGTCCACGCCCCGGGCTATGGTAGCCACGTCGCCCGAGCCGTCGCTCTGCATCACGGTCACCGGCAGAATTAGGGCGTCGGGGTTTGCGCCGGTTATGCCGATGCCGTTGCTGCCCGAAGCCGCCGCGATGCCGGCGCAGTGTGTGCCGTGGCCATTGTTGTCGCGCATGAGGCCGGTATTGTTTATGAAGTCCCAGCCATGGATGTCATCGGTAAATCCGTTACCGTCGTCGTCGCTGTCTTCTATACCGTTGGCTTCGCGTTCGTTGGTCCATATGTTGTCGGCAAGGTCGGGATGCTCTATGTCGACGCCTGTGTCGAGGATGGCAATGACGGGGCGCTTGCTGTTGATGACCGGTTTCTCCCAGAGTTTGTCGAGCTTAATTGCGGGAACGCCCCACTGCTGCCCGTACATCGGTTCGGATGTATAGTCGGAAGCTGTGGCGCAGATGCGGAGTATGTAGTTTGGTTCGGCATATTCCACTTCGGGCAGAGCTGCGAAGTCGCTTGCCACGGCATGGATATCGGGTGTTTTGCTGCGGTCGAGGCGGATCAGATAGAGCGACGACAGGTCGCTGTCGTCGACAGTCTTTCCATCGAAGGCCCGGGCACGCAGGGCTTTGGGCGTCACCTGTGCGCCGGTGAGCGGCATGAGTTCCTCGGCTTCGGAAGCTCCGTATTTTTCGAGAAGTGAGTTGAGGGCTTTAGCCTGGGCTGCGGCACGGAGTTTGCCTTTCGTGGCCTTGAGCCGGGGCGCCGTAGTGTTTTCGGTCTTGAATTTCACTATCATTTCGCCCTGTCGGTACTCCGGCATGCGGGAACTGATGTTGGTCACATCGTAACTTCCCGCGTAGGGGTCCTGTGCAAGGACTTCCGGAGATGCAACTAACATTGCGGCACATGTGCTGTGCAGCAATAATTTGCAGATTGGTTTCATTATGTGAGAGCTTGGTTAAATAATTGATTCTGTAGCTTTTCGGGAGTTATTATCCCCATTGATTACAAAATTAACTATTTTTACCCCCCCCTGTAAAATTTTTAACACAAATTAAGCCTCTGTTTAATTTCTGATTATATCGGCGATGTCGGCGTCGATTGGCGGTCTGGTTAGTAATCAGGAGTTACAAGCGGGAAGTATTAACTCATAACCTTGACCTGCTGTCTCCCTGCCTGTAACTCCTAACTTCTAATTTTTAATTAGATTTTCGATATCGGCGTCGATGGGGGCGTTGCGCGAGAAGTCCCACAGAGTTATGGAGCGGAGCTGATAGAAGTAGTACCAGTAGTAGAACAGCTCCTCGAGCTGCTTGGAGCGGGCGCTGTCCTTGTTGGCCTGTGAGTCGCTGAGATCGAGAGTGGATATTCGGCCTATCATGAAAGTCTCGACATTGGTGTCGTAGCGCCTGCCGGCTATTTCCGATGCGCGGTCGGCGAGGCGGAGCTGCTCGGCCTGGTTGTTGAAGCGCTCCACGAGGATAAAGAGGTTGCTGTTGAAGTCGAGCGTTTCCTTGCGCAGGGTATTGGCGGCCAGTTCGCGCTCGCTCTCGGCCACCTTGACGGCAGCCCGGCGCTTGCCCCAGTCGACAAGTGGTATGCTCACGCCGACTTCCACCACCTGGTTGTCGCGCAGGTCGCGGTAGCTGCGGCCGAAAGTGCGGTCGGCGCCGGTGTAGCCCACCTGGGCGAAGAGGGTCACCTCGCGCATTGCGCCTTTTGCCTGGGCCACCTTGTAGTCGGCCTCGAGCTGACGCCGCTGCACATTGTGCATGAAGGGATTGTTCTCGGTGGCTCGGTCGAGCGCCTGTGTGTAGCCCACGCTGACATCATGCAGACGCTCGGGCTCGAGCGGCATTATGACGGTGCCTTCCTCGAAATCGAGGAACGACGACAGACGGAACGATGCGCTCCTGAGGTCGCTGTCGTCGTTGCTTACGTCGCTCTGCGCCTGCAGTAGGGTGAGTTCGATCTGCAGCAGATCGTTTTCGCTTATCTGACCCATGCGCCGCTTGGCCTGCGCCACTTCGTAGAGCTTGCGGGCGTTGTCGAGGTTCTGGCGCGAGCAGGCGAGCTTGTCGGCGGTCATGAGGACGTTGAAAAACAGCCGTATCGCCTCCATGGCCACCTCTTCGGTCTCGCTCATGAAGCGAGCGCGGGCCTCGGCATAGCGCACCGGCTCGATGCGTCGTTTCCACTTGATGTCGTTGGCGGCGAAGAGCGGCTGCCGGAGGGTCAGGGCCACGGGTATCGACATGAAATTATTGTATTTGTCGCCACTGAGCTGCCGCATATAGTCGAGCGACGAGCGCAGCGACAGCGTGCCGCCGGTAAACCATATGCGCTGCGAGAGGCTGAGTTCGCCGCTGAGCTGCAGATTGTCGTTTGGCACGAAGCGGTAGGAGCCGTCGGACTCCTGATAGCTGCTGTAGCGCTTGGAATATGCCGGAATGGTGCCATTGAAGCTGATTTCGGGCAGGAGCTCGGCACGGTAGGTGCGGTACTGCCAGTAGGCGGAGCGCAGCTCGTTGAGCGCCGCGGAGGCATCGACACTGTGAGTGCGTGCGCGGGCTATGGCATCGGCGAGGCTGATGCGGACGGTATCTGTCTGAGCCGGCAGGTTCAGACACAGGGCGAGGAAACCGATGAGTGCCAGGATTCTATTCATTGTTAACTCAGACGTAAACTCCTAAGTGTTTTTAATTGCGAACTTACCCTGCGACCTGGTGGCCGTCGAAGAAGTGGACGGTGCGGTCGGTCTCGGCTGCCTGTGCTTCGTTGTGAGTCACCATGACGATGGTCCGGCCGTCTTTTTTGTTGAGGTCGTGGAGGATGCCCATGATTTCGGCGCTCATCTTGGAGTCGAGGTTGCCGCAGGGTTCGTCGGCGAGGATAATGGAGGGATTGCCTACGATGGCGCGGGCTATGGCCACACGCTGGGCCTGGCCGCCCGAAAGCTGCGAGGGGAAGTGGTTCATGCGGTGCGAGAGGCCGACTTTCTCGAGTGCTGCGCGGGCGAGGGCTTTCTTGTCGCCCTTGAAACCGCGGCGGTAGAGCAGGGGCACTATCACATTGTCGAGAACGTTGAGGGTGGGTATGAGGTGGAAGCTCTGGAAGACGAAGCCGAGGGTTTCGTTGCGGAAGCGGGCAAGTTCTTTGTCGCTCATGCCTTCGGTGCTGCGGCCGTCGAGTTCGACGGTGCCCGATGTCGGGTTGTCGAGGAGGCCGATTATGTTGAGAAGCGTGGACTTTCCGCAGCCCGATGGGCCCATGATAGAGAGAAATTCGCCTTTGGCGACTTCGAGGTTAACGTTTTCGAGCGCCTGAGTCTCGACTGTCTTTGTGCGGTAAACTTTATTGATATTGTTAAGCTTTATCATATTAAGTTAGAAATTAGGAGTTGTTGATAGTTAGAAATTAGGAGTTAGAAGTTAGAAGTTGTTGATAGTTAGAAATTAGTAGTTAGGAGTTAGGAGTTGTTGGGAGTTGGGAGTCGAAGCTATAACTACTAACGAACTATATTAAAAACCAAATAAAATGAGGCAAAAATTACATCCACCT
>URMS01000032.1 GCA_900548975.1 uncultured Porphyromonadaceae bacterium | reverse complement strand
CTTCTGCCATTCAAGAAGTTGGACTCGACTTTTTATGGTTTAGCGGACAGTAATAAAAATTTATAGTCACCTACGCCGTCTTTCTACTTGTTTTCGTACTACAGAAACCGCTCTTTATGGCTGTTTACCACAGCCTATACAGCGGTATCGGCGCTGACGGTATTTTTTCGGTGATATGGCACGGTATACCGGTCGATCTGTCGATGGCGGCATATCTTACCATCATTCCCGGCTTTCTCATCGTGGCAGCGCTGATTTACGCCGGACGTGCGATAAACATTATCTGGAATGTTTATGCGGTCCTTATTTCATTGATTATCTCGGCTCTGACCGTCACAGACCTTGTGCTCTACGACTACTGGGGCTTCCGCCTCGACGCTACTCCGCTGTTTTACTTTCTAAGCTCTCCAAAAGCGGCCCTTGCGAGCGCCGGAACCGGCGAAATTATCGGTGGCGCGGCGACTTTTATAGCAATCGCCGCCATAATCTGTCTGGCACTTCGCTTCACCGCCATGCGCATCAAAGTCGTTCCGGCTGTCGGACGCCGGCGTGTGCTGTGGCCTCTGACTATGCTTCTGCTCACAGGAGCTCTCTTCATTCCCATTCGGGGCGGATTCACAGTGTCGACCATGAATCCCAGCAGGGCATATTTCAGCACCGACAAGCGCCTCAACCATGCGGCTACCAACCCGGCATTCAGTTTTCTTTACTCCGCTACTCATCAGAGCGATTTCGGAAACCAGTATCGTTTTATGAAGCCGGCGCTCGCCGACAGCCTTTTCGCGCAATTGTGCGCCACGCAGGCCCGGCCCGATACGGCGCTGCTGACCACACCACGCCCCGACATCTGTCTGATAATAGCCGAAAGTTTCTCGACGCATCTCATGCCTTCGCTTGGTGGCGAGCCTGTGGCAATGCGACTCGACTCGATAGCTTCCGAAGGTCTTCTCTTCACCCGATTCTATGCTTCGAGTTTCCGTACCGACCGTGCTCTTCCTGCCATACTTGCTGCTTTCCCGGGACAGCCCAATACATCGCTGATGAAATTTATCTCCAAAACCGAGGAGCTGCCCTCGATATCGGGCTCGCTCTCGAAAATCGGCTATAAAACAGCCTATTACTACGGAGGCGATATAAACTTCACCAACATGCTGGCTTTCCTCAAAAATGCAGGCTTCGAGAAAACGGTCAGCGATGCCGATTTTCCCATCTCCAGGAAAACCGGCAAATGGGGCGCCAACGACGGCGATCTCTTCAACCTCGTGGCGGCCGACATCAAAGCCGACACTACAGCCGGTCCACACTTCCGCGTGGTGCAGACATCGAGCAGCCACGAACCTTTCGATGTGCCCTATAACAGCGCCTTCGACAATAATCGCCTCAATGCCTTCGCATATGCCGACAGCTGCATCGGCGGCTTTGTCGATACTCTCCGCCAATCGCCGACGTGGAACAACACTCTGGTAATCATCGTCCCCGACCACTTCGGTGCCTATCCTCAGAACCTTACCGACGAACAGTTGCGCCATCGCGTGCCCCTGATTATGACCGGCGGCGCACTCGCACTTCGCGGAACAGTCGATACCGTAGGGTCGCAGACCGACATCGCCGCCACTCTTTTAGGCGCCATGGGTCTCGACCACAGCGGTTTCACCTACAGCAATGATATGCTTTCAGACGAAGCGCATCACTTCGCATTCTACACTTCGCCATCGTCCTTAGGCTTCGTCACGGCTACCGATACAGTCGACTACAACCTCGACAACAACCGTCCCACCTCCCTTCGAGGACCGGACGCCGACAAAGCCATGGAATCCGCAAAAGCATATCTTCAAAAACTTTACGACAATCTCTCCAACCTTTAGAACGGCTCATAATATGCTCGACACACTCCTTAATCTCGACTCTCAGCTCCTACTCTTTTTCAACGGGCATCATTCAGGCGTCCTCGACAATTTCATGATGCTATTCACGGGCAAATTCATCTGGATACCGATGTATGCCGTAATCATACCTATACTTTTCAAAAAATACCAGGCATCAGTGGCTGTGCTGTTTATTCTCGGCCTCATAGCAGCCATAGCGCTCGCCGACCAGACTTGCGCCACACTCCTGCGGCCATATTTCCAGCGGCTGCGGCCGTCGAACCTCGATAACCCTCTGTCCCAGTTTGTGACTGTAGTCAACGGCTACCGCGGCGGATCATATGGCTTACCCTCATGCCACGCAGCCAATTCTTTCGCTCTGGCCACATTCCTTAAACTTGCAGTAAAACGGCCTGTTTTCACAGCATTTATCCTCATCTGGGCATCGATAAACTGCTACTCGCGCATGTATCTGGGTGTACACTATCCCGGCGACATTCTGGCCGGCGCGGTCGTTGGCGTTGCCTACGGGGTGTTCGCCTACTATGCCGTTGTCTTTGCAGTACGTCGCTTTCTTTCGCCCAAATCGCGGCAACTTTCCGATCTGCATCTGTTCAGCGCCGAAATACCGGGCTTCAGAGGAACGGTCAGCTTCACCGCGACAGACATAATGATAGCCGTAGGCATCATCAGCGCCCTGTCGATGCTCTTCGCCGCCGTCATCTGCCGTTAATTCATCCGGCAGTTTTGCCGAATCGGTGTTTTTTTGTATTTTTGGCTTTGTAATACCTTTTTGCCTAAAATACTAATCCTTTACATACAATGGCTACATTCACACAGGCCGACCTTGAGCAGCTTAAAGCCAAAGGTATCAGCCAAGAACGCGTAGAAGCTCAGCTGGAAAGCTTCCGCACCGGTTTTCCCTACCTCAAAATAGTATCGCCGTCGTCGGTCGGCCGGGGCATCATGCCTGTCGACGCCGAAATCGAGAAAGCGTGCCTGGCCCGGTGGGACGATTTCCTTGCCGACGGCGGCGACGTGCTCAAATTCGTGCCCGCCTCGGGCGCCGCATCGCGCATGTTCAAGGCGCTCTTCGCTTTCGTCAACGGCAACGAGGAAGTGCCCGCACAGGGCAGCCCTGTAGCCGCTCTGGTAGAACATATCGGCGACTTCGCCTTCTATAAGGAACTCGAAGCCGCAACTATACGCCTCTACGGCAAGACGCCCAACGAACTGGCAGCCGACGGCCGTTTCAAAGATCTCGTCGGCGCCATCATACTGCCCGACGGACTCAACTACGGCTCTCTCCCCAAGGCTCTGCTCACTTTCCACAAGTATGACGACGGCACCACCCGCACAGCCCTCGAGGAGCAGCTGGCCGAAGGCGCACAGACGGCAGCGACAAAGGACGGTCTGGTGAAACTGCATTTCACCGTATCGGCCGACCATCACAAACTGTTCGAGGCCAAGCTCGCAGAGGTTGTACCAGCCATGGAGAAGCGCTTCGGCGTACACTACGACATATCGATGTCGGAGCAGAAACCTTCGACCGACACCATAGCCGTAACACCCGACAACGAACTCTTCCGCACCAAGGAAGGCAAACTCGTGTTCCGTCCCGGCGGTCACGGCGCCCTCATCGAGAACCTCAACGACGTCAACGCCGCCGTTGTCTTCATCAAAAATATCGATAACGTCGTGCCCGACAAGCATCGCACCGACACCCTCCGCTACAAAAAACTCATCGGCGGCATGCTGCTGCTGGTGCGCGACCGCATGGAGCAGTTCCGCGAACAGCTCGCCACAGCCGCCGACGAGGCCGTGCTCGCCGACGCCACCGCCTTCATCAACAATGTGCTGTGCATGAGCTCGCCCGCTCTCGACCCGGCTAACACCCCGGCCGAACGCCGCGACTTCATTCTCGGCATCTTCGACCGTCCGCTGCGTGTGTGCGGCATGGTGCGCAACGAAGGCGAACCCGGAGGCGGCCCCTACAATGCCTACGCTTCCGACGGCTCCTACGTATCGCCCCAGATCCTCGAATCCACACAGATCGACACCTCCAAGCCCGAGAACGTCGAGATGATGAAGAAAGCCACACACTTCAATCCCGTCGATCTGGTATGCTATCTGCGCCGTGCCGACGGCTCGGCCTACCATCTGCCCGACTATGTCGACCCGGCTACCGGATTCATATCCGAGAAATCGTTCGACGGCCGCGACCTCCGCGCCCTCGAGCTGCCCGGCCTGTGGAACGGCGCCATGAGCAAATGGAACACCGTGTTCATCGAAGTCCCCGCATCTACTTTCAACCCTGTTAAGACCGTAAACGACCTGCTTCGTCCTACGCACCAATGAATAAAAAAGGAAAAATAATAGTTGTCGCAGCCCCCTCGGGCTGCGGCAAATCTACCATTATCAACGCTATCATAGCCGAGGGCGGTCTCGACCTCGGCTTCTCCGTATCGGCCACCACACGTCCGCCCCGCGAAGGCGAAAAGGACGGTGTCAACTACTACTTCATGACCGAGGAAGACTTCCGCGACGCCATCGCCGAAGGCGAGTTCGTGGAATACGAGGAAGTATATCCGGGCCGCTTCTACGGCACTCTCCGCAGCGAAATCGACCGCATAACCGACGAAGGCCACAACATTATCCTCGACCTCGATGTCAACGGCGCCCTGCATGTGAAGAATGTATACGGCGACGAAGCCCTGACAGTTTTCATACAGCCGCCGAGCATCGAGGAACTGCGTCGCCGGCTCGAATTCCGCGGCACCGAGACACCCGAAGTCATCGACATCCGCATCGACCGCGCCACCTACGAGCTCGGCCGCGCGCCCGAGTTCGACAAAGTGGTGGTCAACGACCGACTGGACACCGCCATCGAGCAAACCCGCAATCTCATCGACGGCTTCATCAGTCTATAGTCCAACTTTCGCAAGCTCAAGTTGAAGTGAATAAAGTAAAAAGTGAAATTCAGGCTTCGCCTGAGTGAAGATAATACTCCTTTCGCGCCGTAACTATTATCTTCACCTTTCACCATTCACTTTTCACCTTTATAACTTCATAAACTTTCAACCCTTCATCAACAGCGAAAAATGGCTGAAGAAACGAAAACCATCGGCATTCTCGGCGGCTCGTTCAATCCCGTTCATGCCGGCCATATGATGCTGGCCTCATACCTGAGCCAGTGGGGATATGTCGATGAAGTATGGCTGACCCTCTCGCCGCGCAATCCGCTCAAAGAGCCCGAGGACCTTCTGCCCGACATGAAGCGTCTGGCAATGCTCAATATCGCCGTAAAAGGCGCGCCCTACATCGACATCTGCGACATCGAGCTCACCATGCCGCGGCCTTCGTACACCATCAACACCCTCGACCTGCTCCACGAACGATATCCCGAGTATAAATTCCGCCTTATAATCGGCAGCGACAACTGGCGCATTTTCGACCAGTGGCGTGCCAGCCACCGCATACTCGAGGAATACGGTGTAATCGTGTACCTGCGTCCTGGCTACCCCGTGGAGCGCCGCCATATCGACGGAATGGAGGTGGTGGAAGCACCGATGATGAACGTGTCGAGCACCTTCATACGCGACGCCATAGCCCGCGGACGGAACATGAACTATTTCCTCCCCGCAGGTGTCTATAAATACATAGTCGACAACCGACTGTACAAGAATCCCGAAAAGAAATGAGCGAATCTAAAATATCGCCGGCCGCCATAAGTCTCACCGGCCTGGCATTCGAGTATTGCCGCCTCCTCGACGGCTGTGCCGAGATCGAGTCCTCCGAGTTCTGCATGCAGGTGCTCCGCTATCTGCCCCGCATCTACATGACAGCCTTCGATCTGCACCCCTACGGCGAAAGCGGCGAAGGCGCCGACAACGGAGCTATCATCGACGAACTCGACGAAGAGCAGTACGACAGCGTCCGCTCGCAGGCCGCAGGCGTGCTGGGCGAGTTCGACACCTATCTCGACACCATGGTCGACGACATGCGCTACTCCGACACCCCCGTGGCCGTGTCGCTGTCCGAACAGCTCGCCGACATCTACCAGACTGCTTTCGACTTCGCCCAGAGCATGCGGCAGGCCCCGGCCGAAGCCGTGCCCGACATTCTGGCCGACTTCAAATACCGCTTCGACAGCTATCTCAGCCAGACAATATGCAGCGCCATGCGCGCTACCGATTTCATATATCACAACGAACTCAAATGAAACACATAGCCTCACTCTGCGACTTTCTCGACGCATCGCCTGTAAATTTCTGGGCCGTCAACACAGCCATAGGCCTTCTCGAAAACCAGGGCTTCAGCCGTCTCGACATGGCCGATGCCTGGACCCTGCAGCCGGGAGACCGGCGCTATGTGGTGCAGAACGGCTCGGCCGTTTTCGCCTTCATTGCCGGCGAAGGCGCACCCTCCGACGGCTTCAACATCATCGCCGCACACAGCGACTCGCCCGGCTTCCGGATCAAGCCCAATGCCGAGATGCCCTGCGAGGGCGGCGCCGTGAAGCTCAACACCGAGGTCTACGGCGGCCCCATACTCTATACATGGTTCGACCGTCCGCTGTCGGTAGCCGGACGCGTGGCCCTGCGCAGCGATAATCCTCTGTGCCCACGCATGGAGCTGATGCGCGTCGACCGTCCGCTGCTCACCATTCCGCATCTGGCCATACACTTCAACCGCGCCGTCAACGAGGGCAATCACCTGTCCAAGCAGAAAGACATGCTGCCCGTAATAGCGCTCTCCTGCCCGCAGCCCAAGGGCCTGGTACGCACACTCATATCCGAACAGCTCGACGTCGACCCCGACACCATCCTCGACTACGACCTCTCGCTCTACGATACCGAGCGCGCCGGCACCGTCGGCCTGGAAAACGAGATGGTATGCTCCGGCCGCATCGATGACCTCAGCATGGTGCATGCGGCCGTCACAGCCCTCTTGGCCAACATCGACAAGCCTTCGCGCCTCACCCGCGTAGCCGCCATATTCGACAACGAAGAAACCGGTTCGGGCACCAAGCAGGGCGCCGGCTCGCCAATCCTCGAGCATATTATGCGCCGCGTGGTAGTCTGCCTCGGCGGCGACAGCCACGACTTCATGCGTGCTGTGGCAAACTCCTTCATGATATCGGCCGACAACGCCCACGGACTCCATCCCAACTACGTCGAAAAGCAGGATCCCACCAACCATCCGGTGCTCGGCGGCGGCCCGTGTATCAAAATCAATGCCAACTGCAAGTATATGACCGACGCCGACTCGGCCGCCGTATTCCGGGCCATCTGCGAGGAAGCCGGTGTGCCCTGCCAGTACTTCGTGAACCACAGCGACGTCGCCGGAGGCTCCACCCTCGGCAATATACTCACCTCGCAGATACCGCTGCGCGGCGTCGATATGGGCGCACCCCTCTGGGCCATGCACTCCGTCCGCGAAACCGCCTCCTGCGCCGACCACATCGCCACCATCGCCGCCTTCACCACCTTCTTCTCCCTCTGATATAACCATTCTTTACCCTACGATACCGGCTCCGGAACACTCCAATTCCGGAGCCGTTTTTTATTTTTTACCCGTAAATCGTTTTCAATCGAAATTTTTGCCTACCTTTAGGCCGCAAACCTTAATCCGCCCCACCATGAAGCTTCTTCGCTCCCTCCTGATTTGCATCATATTGTTATGTGAAATGCTGTGTGTATCGGCTTCCGACTACCCTCATGAAACCATAACTCTAAAATATGCCACTATTTCCAATAAAAATCTGGAATCTTTTATCAGGGAAAGGGTTATCAATACCGCTCAGACTCTATGGCCCAGCCACCATGGTAAAATTACATATAACTTAGACATACAATCAGACGACTCACTCTATATTTTTGCCACATACTGGGACAATGGCATCGTAATGCCTAGCGTATTGCATCCTGAGAATGACCAGATAAAACAATACGCAACCAAGGTTGATAACCGGATAATTATGATCAAAGCGCCATCGGAATGCCGGTTTATCAAATCAACTTCAAAAAAGATATCCATCGTTGAAGATAAGGTCCTTTTGGCTATTAATGATTGTACTATTCTATGGTTTATACGTTTTGACGGAGATGAAATATCAGAAGTGGAATTTGACTGCGAATACTCCTATGAAGTTATAGAAAAACATCCGCTGAGCCTGTATTCACTTCCAAATGTATCAATAAAAAAAATGCCGTACACTATACCGGATCTTACCGGTATACTGCATAAATAATACCATAAACAGGATATACCATGAGGAAGCTTATTCTTTTGATGATATATTGTATATGGTCTGTCTCTTTTTCGACCGTCCGTGCCGATGAAGTAGTAAGCTGTATCAAATGTGCGGATCTGAAATTTCCGGAATTAGAACAATTCCTAAAAAACCGGATCATACCGATCTATAAGAGTAATAATGGGAATAAGGATTACGATCGGATATATGTGACATTTAATTACTTCGATTCTGAAAATGTACCTAAGATAGTAAATGTGACCGTTTATGTCAATGATCGATATGATATATCTCACAAAAGTATCCGGAAAAACTATTATTACGGATCCATTATTGATGGAACAAGAATAGTAATCGAAACGAAACCCCAGAATCCCTATGTCAGGATATATAATAACCGACGAATGTGTTTTAAAGCAGAGGATTTTCCCGGGAATAGCGACAATTGTTGCATGTGGTCTTTTCAGATATCTGAATCCAAACTTAAATATCTCGGAATGATAAACTGGGGACTGTCATGGCTGGAAGATCTCAGGAAAGAAGACTATATACCGGATTACAGGCCTTTTAAACGAGTGGAAAATCATGATACAGCCCGGATTCCTACAGAAAAATTTAGTTTTGAGATACCGGATTCAATAATTATCAATTCAAGATAATTAGATGTTTATCATTTATAATATAACAATATACATAAGTATTAGACCGAAGATTGATGCGTTTCTCAGGCTATTTCCATTACTACTGTTACTGATGCCTTTTTCTATGAAAGGGCAGATTGACTGTGATCTACTGTTAAATGTAAATAATAAAGACCAACAGATAACTATTGACAGGCAAACGCACTGGACTCATTCAGCCGGTGTCGGAGGCAGTAGGATCGTTGTAAGAGTCGCCGAGAAAGATAATTCTATAGATACACTGTTCATAAATCCTGTTGGATGCTCACAATATGAAATACGAATGACTCCGGACAGTGTCAAGCTTGCGGTTTATACAACAATCTCACCATATTGGGATGAGGATTGCTGTCTCGAAGATGCACCGATGCCAAAAACATCAGATTTTGAATTAAAATTTATTCTTGACATCACACCGGATAAAATCCGCGGCAGAGTATATTATTATCCGGAAATAATGCTGAGAGGATTGGAAGACAGCTATTTGGCGACTTTGCCACAAACTACCTATGAATGGTATGATAAAGCTGTCGAACAAACCAATGTTCCGACGATTGTCGCCTGGTTATTCAAAAGAGGATATGTGATGGAACAAATTGAAACTGCCATTCATCTGTATGGTTTGTCTTATAATGAACGGGCAAAAGACGATAATTACGGGGAGCAGTGTGAAAAAAAGCATATCAATACTATCGTCCAAACTTTCAGCACGATTCTGCCGTATCTCGATATGGAACTTCGAGAAGCCGAACTGGCTAAGCTGGCCCATACACTGATAAAGATATGGGAAATAGACAGCAATAAGCAGTTGGAAATAAATAACGGTACCTACACTAAATGAGTAACGTGATAAGACATGCAGTGGGATTGTCTCTGATGAGATAAAAAATGGAAGCAGACCCTCTCAATGTTTGTTTATATACCACGAATAATCGACAACCCTACAAGAACGGCATCACTATATAGACCATAGACAGATGATGGTAGAAAAAATATTCGCGGCAATTGATATATTTTCTAAATATGTTGGCAAAACTGTCCTCTTGATTTTATACGGACTTTTTGCCTTGGTTGCTCTCACTCTGATACATTTTATGTGGTTTTGGGTGATAACCAGTTGGGTTAAACCCGAGTGGCACGGTTCCTATAATTTAGGCGCCGGAATATATATGATAGATTGGGATGGCAAAACTAAACAACTGGTAGAGGGGACACAATTCGAAGGCCGTACATGTATGGCGGGTAATTTAATTATTCCCAGCGATGCCCGGGGCTATATGTCAGACTCTGTATATTCTATTGAAGGCACAGAATATGATGAACGATGGATAATAGCAAAGGCAACTTCGCGTAAGCAAAACGAGCATTATTATTTCATAATCGACAAAAGCTTCAAGACCGATTCAGTGCCGATTTCAGATATCTATGGCACTTATTTGGTAGGATATACCGATTCTTTGGAATTTGTCACAGCGTGCAAAAATAAAAAAATAGCAATAGTTCTGGAAAAATAGAGATTTTTCCATGCCCAGGGTTAGGGAATACCGAAGTTGTGGTTTATATATATATGCTGAATATCAGACCTACTACAATCCGTCGGCCCATAGCAGTATTAATATTTCCGCCTCCTATACAATAGGATACGGCCGAAAGGTACGCCGGGGCGATGAAGTCCGCGGACACGGAGCCGCTCCTTCCGCAATCTTGGAATAACCTTTTTTAGCGGACGGGAGGGGTGGTATGTCGGGCTTTTTAGCTAATTTTGTCCCCGATGTTAGACTCGATAGGACAATTCATAATCAACGCCGCAGAAATACTCTGCGGCTATCCTCTTTTCTTCCTTCTGATCGGCGGAGGCCTGTACCTCTTTCTGTCGTCGGGGGCGGTGTCTCTGCGCCGTCTGCCTGCGGCTGTCCGCGAACTGCGCCGCAAGCCCGACGCCAAGTCGCGCAACGGTCAGATATCTTCCGTGCAGGCGCTTGCGTCGGTAGTCGCCGCCACAGTAGGACTCGGCAACATAGCCGGTGTTGCCATAGCGCTGGTCATGGGCGGTCCGGGCGCCATATTCTGGATGTGGGTGAGCGCTCTGGTGGGCATGGCCACCAAGTACCACGAAGGCGTTCTTGCCATAATGTACAAGGGTAAAGACGACCAGGGGCGCCCGCAGGGAGGGCCCATGCACATCATAGAGCAGGGTCTTGGCCCGAAGTGGAAGCCGCTGGCACGCTTCTTTGCCATCGCCGGCCTCTTCGGCACGCTTTGCATAATGAATGCCAACCAGCTCACCGAGGCCTTCATGACCACATTCACCACTCCCGAAGGCATTGCTTCGAACAGCTTCATATCGGGCCTCGGAGGCTTCCTCGGCCTCGAGAATGTGAGAGTGTACCGCCTGCTCTTTGGCTGTGCCATAGCAGCGGTGGTGGCCGTGGTGATCCTCGGCGGCATAAAGCGCATAGCACGCGTGGCCACTGTGATGGTGCCGTTCATGGTCGGCCTCTACTTCCTGATGGTGCTGTTCATCATCATCACCAATATCGACGGTGTTCCGGCGGTGTTCAAAAGCATATTCTCCGAGGCGTTCAATCTCCGCGCCGGCTTCGGCGCACTCGCCGGCATAGCCATAATAGGCGCACGCCGCGCTGCCCTTGTCAACGATGCCGGCATAGGCACCGCCTCGATCATGCACGGCGCCTCGCGCAACAACGAACCCGTGCGCGAAGGCCTCATCGCCATGCTCGGTCCCAGCATCGACTCGGGCCTGGTGTGCACCCTCACCGCCATCGCCATACTGCTGTGCGGCGACATCAATGTCGATGGAGTGAAAGGCCTCGAAGTGGCCATGCAGGCTTTCAGCAACGCCATTCCCGCCGGCGACATCCTGCTCATGTGCGTGGTCATATGCTTCGCCATGTCGTCGATGTTCTCCTACTCGTTCTACGGCACCACGTGCGCCAACTATCTCTTCGGCACCCGCCGCGGCAAATACTACTCATGGGCCTTCCTGGCCTCGCTGATAGTCTTCGCCATCGTGCCCATCGAGGCTGCCGTAGGCGCCTGCGACCTTTTCTACGCCCTTATGGCCATCCCCACCATGATAGCCATAATATTCCTGAGCCCGAAAGTGCGCAAGGCCACATCGAAATACTTCGCAAAATCAAAGGAAGAAAATTCCTGACATCTCACATCAGAAAATGCTTAGCTTCATCACCTGGGACGTCAATCCCGTCCTCATCGACAGTTTCGTAACCATACGATGGTACGGACTGATGTTCGCCATCGGCTTCTGGATCGGCTTCAACATCGTGTCCAAAATGTTCAAGCGCGAAGGCGCGCCCGAAAA
The DNA here is from genome assembly GCA_900548975.1 of uncultured Porphyromonadaceae bacterium. Lineage (GTDB taxonomy): Bacteria > Bacteroidota > Bacteroidia > Bacteroidales > Muribaculaceae > CAG-873. Next base: position 14,957 of record URMS01000032.1, on the reverse strand, counting down.
CTGGGTGGGCATCCTGCTCATCTATGTCGGCGTAGCCACCGTGGTCGGCGCCCGTCTGGGCCACGTATTCTTCTACCAGTGGGACTATTACTCGGCGCATCCGTGGAAAATCCTGGCCACCTGGGAGGGCGGCCTCGCCAGTCATGGGGGCGCCATCGGCATAATCATAGCCGTAATCCTTTTCTCGATATTCACCACCAGGCGCTCGCCCCTGTGGACCTTCGACCGCCTGACCATAGCCATAGCCTTTGTCGGATGCCTCATCCGCATCGGCAACCTGATGAACTCCGAAATCTTCGGCCATCCCACCGACCTGCCGTGGGGCTTCATGTTCGTGCGCTCCGAGGAGTGGAACCGCATGTACTACGGTCTCGCCTGCCACCCCACACAGATCTACGAGGCGCTCACCTATCTCGCCCTTTTCGGACTGATGATGTGGATGTACTGGAAGCGCAATCTGGGCGAGCGGCCGGGCCTGCTCTTCGGCGTGTTCCTGCTCGGCACTTTCGGCTCGCGCTTCTTTGTCGAATTCATAAAGAACGACCAGGTGCCTTTCGAGGCCGCCATGACGCTCAACATGGGCCAGTGGCTGAGCATCCCGTTCGCGGCACTGGGCATATTCTTCATCGTCCGGGCTATGGTACGCAAACGCATCAAAATAGCCTACCCGAACCAGTGGGCTGTCGAAAAGAAAAAGAAATGAAACACCTTCTGCTCTCCTTGACGCTCCTTGCGGCGCTTGCCGCAGGAGCACAACAGATAGAACCCACCGTCCCGGCCGACGAGGAAGACCCCTACGTGCTCCTGTGCGGCCAGGCCGACAAAGCCGTGGCCGACGGCGATTTCGCCGCGGCCGCCCAGCGCCTCATCGAGGCCATGTCGTTGCGGCCGGAATCGCCGCAGAACGTGCTGCTGCTCTCCAACCTCGGCATGATCTACTCCTATATGGACAACGACTCCATGGCCATAAGCGTTCTCGACGAGGCAGTGCGCCGCGCACCCGAACTGCGCACTGCCCAGGCTAACCGCGGCGAAGTACTTCTGAAACTCGGCCGCGACAGCGATGCCTACGACGCTTTCGAAAAAGTGATAAAGGCCGACTCCGTCAATCTCGACGCCCGCTACTACCATGGCACCATCGCCCTCTATTCGGGCAAACTCGACGTGGCCGAAGCCGACTTCAACGTGCTCAAATCGGCGGTTCCCGAGGCCATGACCACAGCCCGTGCGCTCGGCATGCTTTACTCTATGTCGGGCCGCGACCGCGAGGCACTCCCCTATCTGCGAAAACTCGTATCGCTCGAGCCTGCGCCCGAATACTACGCGGCCCTCGCCGGCTCGCTTCTGGCGCTGAGCGAACTCAGCGAAGTATCGGGCGTACTGGCCGAAGGCATAGAGCGCTATCCCGACGACCCCGAGCTCTACTACTACCGAGCCATCCTCAACCGCGACCGTTTCCTCCTCGACGATGCCCGCGCCGATGCCGCACGTGCCGCAGCCCTCGGCGTCAATCCGCGCCGCATAGCCGATATTTTTGCAAAGTAGGCCGGGTGGAATAAGTGTATAAAGTAAAAAAGTTAAGATAATAGCCCTTGCACTGGAACTATTATCTTAACTTTTTAAACTTGTTACTCTATCGACCCGCCGTCAGATATCAGAAGACCAGATCGTTCTTTATACAAGCCGACAGAGTTTCCATATCGGCACGCGCTGCCGAGGTACGCAGATAGGCGTCGATAGAGTCGGCATGCCGACTATTGTGTAAGTCGGTACCGATAAAGTCCACCATGCCTTCTTTAAGAAGATAGCGGGCCATTTTCTGTTCGCCCGCGCCGTAGTAACCGGCCAGACTCAGCACATTGATCTGCAAGGCCAGACCGGCGTCGTGCAGCTGTTTGTAGCGCTCGGGGCGATGATGGTAGTACAGATACCTTTCGGGGTGTGCGAGAATAGGCTTATAGCCGCGCACCTGGAGGTCGAACACGAGCTCGTCGATATTCCACGGCTCCTGCAGGAACGAATTCTCGATCAGCAGATAGTCGTTCGGATAAGGCATTATGTCGTTTTCGGCCAGCCTCTGCGACAGAAGACCGTCGATGCGGTACTCTGCCGAGTGCGATACGTCGATGCCATTGCCGCGCGAGGCAAGCTCCGCATGCAGACGCCCGAGCGCCGGGTCGATAGTGGCCGCGCTGTTCTCGAAGGTCTCCTGCGTAACATGCGGCGACGCTATGATACGGTCTATGCCCCAGCCCTGCATGCGCTCTATGAGGTCGGCCGCACTCTCGGGCGTTTTGGCTCCGTCATCGATACCGGGCACCACATGGCAGTGGATATCGGTATGGAAACAGAACTTTACCGGTTCTTTCGGTCTGGATCGGAAGAAATTGAACATACTCTTATTTTATGCCGCCTTTTACACCGCCCTTGACGCCGCCTTTTGTGCCTCCGCCGAGAGCGAATATATTCTGGTCGTAGCTTACGGTCTTGGCCGCCATGTCGCGCTGGCGCTTGAAGGCCAGACGCACCAGTCGGTCCATCAGTTCGTCGAAGCGTATGCCGGCGGCCTCCCACAGATAGAACGACAGCGAGCCGGGGATGGTGTTTATTTCGTTCACATATATGTCGCGTGTCTTGCCGTCGACCATCACATCCACGCGGCTCACGCCATGGCAGCCGAGCACACGGAAGGTCTCGCCGGCAAGGAAGCGTATGCGTTCAGTTTCGTCGGCAGGCAGATCGGCGGGAATGCGCTTCTTGGCCGCATGCATGCCACGGTTGTCCTTTGTGCCGCCCATATATTTGTCGGTATACGACAGTATCTCGCCGCTTTTGATAGGCTCTTCGAGTACCGAGGTAATATATTCGTCGGCATCGCCGAGCACGGCGCAGTTGATTTCCTGTAGGTTTTCGACCATCTTCTCGACAATGATGCGGGTGGAATAGCGCTCGGCATCGGCCACACGCTCCAGCAGCTGGTCGCGGTTGTCGGCACGGCCTATGCCCACACTGCTGCCGAGATTGGCCGGTTTTACCACAACGGGGTAGCCCAGACGCGTCTCGATATCGGTAAGGAACTTATCGCGCTTGGTGAACCACTGCTTGTCGGTGAACCACACATAGTCCACCACCGGAATTCCGTCGGCTGCCAGTATCATCTTCATGGTTATCTTGTCCATGCCGTTGGCCGAGGCAAGAGTATTGCAGCCGGCAAAGGGCAGTCCTATAGTCTCGAGGACGCCTTCGAAAGTACCGTCCTCACCGTTGGAGCCGTGGAGCACCGGTATGGCCACATCTATTGTCGCTACCGGAGCTTTCGACGAGAAAAGACCCGCATTGGCCTTGTAGAGATTGAAATCGCCGTATACCGGTCGCATATACACCTCGGTACTCTGTTTGAGCAGCGACGGTATGTCCCGGTAATTTTTTACGTCGGTAAGCAACTCGCCGGTATACCAGTGGCCCTGCTTGGATATATATATGGGTATGACTTCATATTTTTCCTTGTCGATCGCGGCCATGGCCTGGTTGGCCGATATTACCGATATTTCGTGTTCGGTGGAGCGTCCGCCGAAAAAAACTGCAACCTTCGTTTTCATAAATTATGGATTATGAATGATGAATTATGAGAATATGAATGATGGATTGCAAACTATTGCCTTACTGCGTGCCGAACGCAAAATCGCAAACCATAATTCATAATCCATAATTCTTAGAGAGTGTTTGAAATTGACTTATGTTAAGATTTAGAGAAGATTTCCGAGAATGTTTTGAGATTGAATGAAGGAATTATGGGGTTCCATAATGACTGAATGAAAGATCAAAATAGGCCGGAAAGACCTCTAAAGATTTCATAAAGTTAAATTCAAACACTCTCTTAATTATTATTTGAATGTGTCCGGCAGATCGTTTTCGTAGAGCACGGTATCGCCTGCTGCGGCGATGCCCCGGAGCACCTGCTGGGCCTGGGCGAAAGTATCGACCTGATGAATGGCCTCTGGGGCCATGTGGCCGAGATCGAGACCTTTGCAGATAGCCTCGCGGTTGTAGTGCCCCACTACGATGGCGACATCGCAGCACGAGGCCGCTTTTTCGCCGAAGCGCTTGTTGAGTTCATACTGCTCTTCGCCAAGCTCTATCATGCCGGGGGTTATCAGAATTCGTTTTCCTGTCATTGCCGCCAGCACATCGAGCGCCATGGCTGAGCCGACGGGATTGCTGTTGAAGGCATCGTCGATAATGGTGAGGCCACCCGGCACACGCTTTATGCTCAGACGGTGCTCTACCTGCTCTATGCGCTCGACGGCGTAGCTTATCTTTTCGTCGCTCACACCCAGAGAACGGGCCATGGCCACGGCTGCCAGTATGTTCGATATATTGCACTCGCCCACCAGACGCGTTGTCAGCTCCAGAGCCACACCGTCGGGGCACTGCACCGTAAACCGTGTGCCGGTCGGGCTGTAGACGATATCGGTGGCGCGGTATGCGGCAGCCTCGTCGCCGGTGTTTTTCACCACATAGCGCAGCGAGCGCGTATTGCCGACCTCGCGCGAGGCTATCATCGGGAAATCATCGTTGAGCACGGCCAGACCGTCGGCAGGCAGCGAGTCGGCGAGCTCGAACTTGGTGTCGCGCACATTCTCGATAGTCTTGAACGACTCCAGATGCTGTGGTCCCACAGCCGTGATAATACCACCCCATGGATGCACCAGATCGCATATTTCCTTGATATCACCACGCTGCTTGGCACCCATCTCTACAATAAAGACCTCATGATAGGGCTTGAGATACTCGCGGATGGTGCGCACCACGCCCAGTGTGGTATTGAAGCTTCCGGGAGTCATGAGAGTCTCGTACTGCTCCGAAAGAATGCGATGGAGATAGTGCTTGGTGGTGGTCTTGCCGTAGCTGCCTGTTACACCGATTATCTTAAGACCGGGCATGGCCTCCAGACGGCTTTTGGCGTCGAGAATATATTTTTTCGTTATTCGGTTTTCGACCGGTTTAAGCAGCCAGTTGGCCACTACGATCACATAGTCTACACCACACAGGCCGCACATGAGCCATGCGGCACGGTACACGCGTTCTTCCGGTGTATCGCCCAGGAATATCATGGCAAGCGCGGCAACGAGGGCCATCAGAAAGCCTGCCGTGACGTAGATACGCGTGGCGCGCGCTGTCATGGCAAGCGGTTTCTTGTATTTGCGGCGCGCAAGCGATATTATATACAGGAGAGAAAACACGCCCACGGCACCCAGACCAGCGTTCGCCGGGCAGAATTTTGTAGCCGCGAAAAGGAATATGATGATCGCACCGAGGCGCCAGCCCGATGTGCTCTCTCCCGATTCCTTAAGCCAGCGGCGATAGCGCTCGGGGCGGTAGGAGTTCTGCTGAAACATGGTCAGGTCGCGCCGCAGACTCAGTGCAAGCGCCACATACGACAGAACAAAGATTACTATGGTGATAATGAGCATAATCATATTTTCAGAAAACTTTTAATAACGGCCGTGGTCTGCCCGGGACGGTCGAGAAATGAATAATGTCCGCAGCCCTCGTAGCACACCAGACCGGCATCGGGTATGAGTCGCTCCATGGTGCGGGCGTCGCGCAGAGGAGTGGCCGTGTCTTTTTCGCCCCATATAAGCAGTGTCGGCGCCTTGATCGACGGCATGAGATGGCGCAGGTCCTGATTAACCGACGTGCTCATGACACGGCGCATCACTGACGAGGCCGCCTGATAATCGGCCGACCCGGCCTTGCCGCGCATGCGGTCTATGATCTCACCGCCCTTTTTGCGGCCCAGGAGCAAAGGAAGCAGATGCTTGGCAGCCTTGAACGAATATACCTTTATATAATAGCGCAGCGAACGGCGCGGTTTGATGCCGGCCGAATCGACAAGTATAAGCTTGCCGACAGCTCGCTGCGAGGCATATATTATTGCAACGCGGCCTCCGTAAGAATGCCCTATCAGCACCGGGCTCTCTATGCCCTGCGAATCGGCGAAAGCCCCGATGAAGCGGGCATAGTCGTAGACACCCCAGTCGGCCGGAGGCTCCTGCGAACCGCCGAACCCGGGCAGATCGAGATTATACACCGTTGTAGCCGGCGATGAGGCCGCATCGGCAAGCACCTGCACGGTCGAAGCCTTGCACCCCCACCCATGCATAACAATCACTGCCTGAGCTCCGTCGCCGATACGGTCGTAGCGCATCTTCAGTCCGTCTATTTCTATCGTCTGCTCCATTTCTGTTTATTAACCCGCAAAATTACTCATTTGTTCCTCCATTCGCAAATTTTGCTCCCTGACATCAATGCGCAATTTTCAAAAAACATGGCCGGTAAACGATAATAATTGCATATCCAAATTTTTAGCTCTACCTTTGGAGATTCTTTACAAACTACTTAACGCATGAAAACATTCTATCGCATCCTTGCCGCGGCTCTTGTATTCCTGATGGCTGCCTGCAACGGCGCCGAGACGGTCGACACTCCGGTCTTCTCCTTCGAAAAGCCTTCGGGATATTCGCTTGACAAAGAAAATGTAAGCATTCCCGACTATTGTCAGGCTGCCTTAATGTCCAACGGCGGCAACGCCATCTCGATAATGGCCTTTCCCGAGGTTCCCGACGTCGAAAAATTCCTTTATTCACAGACTTATGGCGGCTTTAATGCCGAATTGAAAGACTGCCGCTTCGACGGTATCACATCTGCCACAGTGGGCTCTGTCGAAACACAAAAAGTGGGTGTGGACGGTACCATATCTGGTAGAAAAGTGAAGGGCACCATCTACGCTTTTAAAGAAGGCGGCTATCTGTTCATGGTAATGGGATTCGGCACCAAGGCCGCCCCCGACGAAACCGAGAGTCTGATTCCGACAATCCAGGCCAAAGCCGACCCGCGCGGCACCGACGGTCAGCTTGCCGCCCAGCTCGCCGCCATCATCAAAGTATCGAAAAGCACTTTGCCAAGGCCTATGGACGAGGTTTCCACATGGAAGGACGTGACCGTCGACGAGGCCCGCAAGTGCATTGTCATGGATGTGGAAATCAGCGGTAATTCCGACGCCCTCGACCTCGAATACTTCAGGAATTTCATCGATGAGCTCCGCGACGAATCCATTGTCCCCGTATTCCGCGAGCAGCGTTCGGCCGATCTGCTCATCGAGATACCCGGCCGCATGGGCTACGACTTCGAATATGTCTACACCACTGCCGGCGACGGAAAGGAAATAGGCCGCATGCACATCGACAACGCCAGCATAATGGACTGAAAGCTGCCTCCGACACTCCGCACAATACAGTCGAAACGGCGCTCCGCACATGCACGGGCGCCGTTTCGACTGAAAGTTTTTTTTCGATTTATGGGGATTATCCGTATATTTGCATGTCAAAGCGTGCCATTGCTTTGTCCCTATGAAAATCCGAACTAATCTAACAAACAAATAAACCTCACAGTACCAATGGAAAAAGCTGTTAAGGCTTCGGCCCCGCAAAGGGCTAACGTGGTGGCTATCATCGCCATGTTCTTCCTCTTTGCAATGATTTCTTTCGTTACCAACCTCGCTGCCCCTATCGGAACAATCTGGGGATATAAGTTCGAAGGCAACTCTATGCTCGGCATGATGGGCAATATGATGAACTTCGCCGCATATCTCTTCATGGGTATACCCGCGGGCAACCTCCTCGTTAAAATCGGTTATAAGAAAACAGCCCTCTGGGCTATGGCTGTCGGCGTTGCCGGCCTTTTCGTGCAGTGGCTCTCGGGCGTTGTAGGCGCCGATGTCACCCTCGGCAGCATTTCCGGTACTGCCGTACCCCTCAACTTCTACATCTATCTGCTCGGCGCGTTTATCTGCGGTTTCTGCGTGTGCATGCTCAACACCGTGGTAAACCCCATGCTCAACCTCCTCGGCGGCGGCGGTAACCGCGGCAACCAGCTCATCCAGACCGGCGGCTCGCTCAACTCCCTCTCCGGCACTCTCACTCCCCTCTTCGTAGGTGCTCTCATCGGTGCACTCAGCCCCGCCTCGACCATGGCAAACGTAGCTCCGCTGCTGTGGATTGCAATGGGCGTGTTCGTGTTCGCCTTCATTGTCATTTCTTTCGTAGCAATTCCCGAGCCTAACCTCGCCAAGGGCAAGACCAAAGTAAAATACAGCCACTCGCCCTGGAACTTCCGCCACACCGTATTCGGCGTTATCGGCATCTTCTTCTACGTAGGTATCGAAATCGGTATCCCCGGCACCCTCAACTTCTACCTCGCCGACCAGAGCGCCAACGGCGCAGGCATCCTCGGCGAAGCATCGGCCATCGCAGGCGGTGTGGTAGCCATCTACTGGCTGCTGATGCTTGTAGGCCGTCTGGTGTCGAGCGTAATCTCCGGCAAGGTATCGAGCCGCGTTCAGCTCATTGTTGTATCGACAACCGCCATATTCCTCATCGCCATAGCAATCCTGCTCCCCGCCGACATTCGCGTGTCCATGCCGGCATATAGCGCCGCCGACGGCTTCTCGATGGCCGAAGTACCCGCCAAGGCAATGTTCCTGGTGCTCTGCGGCCTCTGCACATCGGTAATGTGGGGCGGCATCTTCAACCTCGCTGTCGAAGGCCTCGGCAAGTACACCGCACAGGCTTCGGGCATATTCATGATGATGGTAGTAGGCGGCGGCGTGATGCCCCTTATCCAGAACGCCATCGCCAACGCTGCCGGCTACATGGTATCCTACTGGCTCGTAATCGCCATGCTCGCATACCTCTTCTTCTACGGCGTGGTTGGCTGCAAGAACGTCAACACCGACATTCCCGTAAACGAGGAAGAAGTTCCCGATCCCCGCGATCTCTGATTTCTTCTCACGATATTTTTCCATGCAGGGACGCCGCTCTTTTGGGCCGCGTCCCTGTTTTTTGCATATTTTTTCGTAATTTCGTAATTGCAAATGGAAAAGAACCAGCCCATGTATGCCTCGGTGATAGTGCCTCTGCCCATCGAAGGCTTCTTTACATATATAGTGCCTCCCGACATGCAGACAAAAGTGCATGCCGGTAGCCGCGTGCTCGTGCCGTTCGGCGAGCGCCACTACTACACAGGCGTGGTCTGTGCCACGTCGCCGGTCGGCCCCGGCACCGGTATAGCCCTGAAGGAAATCGCCTCAGTGCTCGACCCTGAGCCTATTGTGCGGCATCCCCAGATCCGCTTCTGGGAGTGGATGGCGCAGTACTATCTCTGCACCGTGGGCGAGGTGTACAATGCCGCCCTCCCCGCAGGTCTCAAGCTCGAAAGCGAGACGCGCGTGGCCATAGACCCCGATGCCGACGCCGACATGCTGGCATCGTGCAGCCCGCGGCAGCTATCTCTTCTCGAAACAATCCGCGAAAAAGGCACCGTCACGGTGCGTCAGCTCGAGGACAAGGGAGCTTCCGGCCCGGCAACGGCGGCTGTCACAAAGCTCATGGAGAAAGGTCTTGTGATAGTGTCCGAGAAACTGGTGGAGCGCTACCGTGCTGTCAAGCGCTTCTATGTGCGCCCGCTCATACCACGCCACGACAAAGGCGCCATCACAGCGGCCTTTGCAGCCGTAAAGCGCTCTTCGGCACAGGAAGCCGGTCTGGTGGCCATACTCGCCCTGTCGAATTTCAACAACGACAACGCTCCTTTGGTCGAGGTGCCGCTCGATGTGCTCGCCTCGCGCGCCGAGATACCGCGGACAACCGTCAAGGCCCTCGCCGCAAAGGGCCTGTGCGAAATCTACCATAAGGAAGTATCGCGCTTTTCCTACACCGGCCCTGCCGGCGGAGAGCTGCCCGTTCTTTCTCCGGCACAGAAAGGCGCTCTCGACAGCATACATGCCTCTTTCCGCGACCATGCCATAACACTGCTGCGCGGTGTCACATCCTCCGGCAAGACCGAGATATACATGCACCTCATCGACTATGTGCTGCGCCAGGGACGCCAGGCGCTTTTCCTTGTGCCGGAAATCGCCCTCACCACACAGCTCACGGTGCGTCTGCAGAAGGTATTCGGTGCGAAGGTGGTGATATATCACTCGAAATTCTCCGACAACGAGCGCGTCGAGATATGGAACCGCCTGCTCCACACCGCAGAGCCGCTTGTTATAATCGGCGCACGCTCCGCCGTCTTCCTGCCGTTCGCCTCGCTCGGGCTCGTCATTATCGACGAAGAGCACGAGCCGAGCTACAAGCAGGCCGACCCGGCTCCACGATACAACGGCCGCGACGCCGCTACGGTACTGGCGGCCCTCCACGGAGCAAAAACGCTCCTCGGGAGCGCCACACCCACTGTCGAAACGTACTATAAGGCCCTGAACGGCAAATTCGGCCTCGTCGAACTCACGGAGCGCTTCGACAATGTGCCCCTCCCGCCGGTCGAAATCGTCGACATGAAATCCGAGCGCCGCCGTAAGGCCGTCACGGGCTATTTCTCGCATCATCTGCTCGACGCAACCATCGACGCCACTTCGCGCGGTAAACAGGCCATATTCTTCCTCAACCGCCGCGGATACGCGCCCATGGCGCGCTGCCGCATGTGTGCATTCACCCCGAAATGCAACTTCTGCGACGTGGCCCTCACCTACCACAAACGCTCCAACCGCCTCCAGTGCCATTACTGCGGCACCGAGTACCCCGTGCCCGACATTTGCCCCGAATGCAAGGAGCCTGCTATAGAAATCGTTGGCTACGGCACCGAGCGTCTCGAAGACGAGGTCGGCGAAGTCTTTCCGGGCCGCAAGATACTGCGCATGGACCTCGACACCACACGCAACAAGCAGGGCTACAGCCGCATAATCGACGATTTCTCGCAAGGCAAAGCCGACATTCTGGTCGGCACGCAGATGGTGACCAAGGGCCTCGATTTCGGCGGCGTAGAGGTGGTGGGCATTCTCAACGCCGACACACTCCTCTCACTGCCCGACTTCCGGGCCTCCGAACGCGCTTTCAACATGATAGAACAGGTGGCCGGACGTGCCGGACGCCGCGACGGCATCGGCCGCGTGGTGGTGCAGACACACAATCCCGAGAACCCTGTCCTCGCACTGGCCGCAAAGCACGATTACGAAGCATTCTACCGCCGCGAGATAGCCGAGCGCGAGGCTTTCGGCTACCCGCCCTTCATGCGCATCATCAATATCTACGTAAAGCACCGCGACGCCCGCACTCTGGTGGAATGCGCCGACCGCTATGCCCGCAGCCTGCGCGAGATTTTCGGAAGCCGCATCCTCGGTCCGCTCGAGCCGCCGGTAGCCCGCGTACAGTCGCTCTACATCCGCAAGATCATGCTCAAACTCGAGATTAACGCTTCTACCGCAAAAATAAAGGAGCTGCTGCGCCGGCAATATATTGCCCTTACAGCATCTCCTTTGATGAAAGGTCTTACGGTCTACTACGATGTAGACCCGGTATAATCAGTTGGGAGCGACCCGACGGAAAGTATAGTCGCGATCGGCAACCTCGCACGACAGCATGTCGCCGTGGTGCACCTTTATGTCGTCTATCTTCTGATATTTGTAGAATTCGTCGCGTATGGCCGATGTGATCAGCACACGCCATGCGTCCACGGTCTGTGTGGTGAGCGAGTCGAGCGTCGGACGCTGAAGCCCGGTGAGTATATTCTCGGAGAAAGTAACGCCGGCAGGATCCACATTCACCTGAAGTGTCGACGGATCGAGGTGCAGGAGTATATCATCGTCATCGTCGTCTTCGGCTACATAACGGCCGCGGATGGACGCCGTAGCGGCAACATCCACCTGGTAGGGCGCATCCGGAGAAATGACCGAACCAGTCACGGCCTGGCTCACATCGATAGTGGCCGACATCAGCACATCGCCGCCCCTGCGCACATCCGACGACGGTGCAAAATCGATGCTAATGGTCGAGGTGGCGTCCGACGCACCCGGAATATCCATCATACGTGTGGGCGTACCCATCCATTCACCTGCGAAACGGTCGGTGCGCGAGCTGGATGAAATAAAAATAAGCGCTCCAAGCACTGTCAGAGCTCCGAAAAAAGATGCCGTGGAAAATTTCATAGCGTGGCGAAGTTGTATTGATAGTTAATTATGATATTACAACATTTTTTCACGGCTGTTTGTTCATTTGGCCGGTCGCTGACAGGCAGGAAGCGCCGACGCTATGGCCTCCGACGACCGTTCCATCAGCTCCGACAGCTCGTGGCGCCCGGTTTCGGCCGACACCGCTATCGGACGGTGTATGGTAAGATTGATGGTGCCCCAGTGCGGAAGTAGAGATCCGCGGCGCATCACACGGTAGGCTCCGTCGATAGTGATGGGCACTACCGGCAGCGAGAACTCGGTGGCGAGTTTGAAAGCGCCGCGGCGGAAAGCGTGCATCCGACCGTCGCGGCTGCGCGAACCTTCGGGGAACACTACCACCGACATGCCGCCCGACAGCTGTTTCTCGGCCGTAGCCATGGTGCGCGCCGTGGCCGACGGCGTCGAATTGTCCACAAATATGTGGCCCGACACACGACAGCTGTAGCCGACGAAAGGAATCTTTTCGAGGCCTTTCTTCATCATCCACCGGAAATTATGCCCCAGATAGCCATAGATGGCAAAAATATCGTAGGCTCCCTGATGGTTGGCCACGAAAACATAGCTGGTGCGGCGGTCGATATTCTCGCGCCCTTTCACACGCACCTTCACCAGGCTGAGCGCGCAGAATATTACAGCCCAGATATGCCCGGGCCAGTAGCCCATAGACCGCTGAAAACCAAGCATACTCCCTATTATGGTCACCGTCGCCGCCAGAATGGTGGCCACAAGCAGCAAGGGTATCATTATGCAGATCTGATATATTCGATAAAGTATTAACATACTGATTATTGGTGATATTCTTTGCAAAAATAACGAAATTTTCTTAATTTTGCCGACACAACTGATGAAACATTTTTTCAACACATGAAACTACTCGAAGGAAAAACAGCCCTTATAACCGGCGCCGCCCGCGGCATCGGCAAAGCTCTCGCTCTCCGATTCGCTCAGGAAGGCGCCAATATCGCTTTCACCGACCTCGTTATCGATGAAAACGGCAAAGCCACCGAAGAAGAAATCGCCGCTCTCGGCGTCAAAGCCAAAGGATATGCCTCGAACGCTGCCGACTTCAACCAGACCAAAGAAGTCGTGGCTCAGGTTCTCGCCGACTTCGGCACCATCGACATCCTCGTCAACAACGCCGGCATTACCAAAGACGGCCTCATGATGCGTATGACCGAAGCTCAGTGGGATGCCGTGATCAACGTCAACCTCAAGAGCGCGTTCAACTTCATCAACGCCGTTCTTCCCATCATGATGCGTCAGCGCAGCGGCTCTATCATCAACATGGCATCTGTTGTCGGTGTTCACGGCAACGCCGGCCAGGCCAACTATGCCGCTTCCAAGGCAGGCCTTATCGCTCTTGCCAAGAGTATCGCACAGGAAGTCGGCTCGCGTGGCATCCGCGCCAACGCAATCGCCCCCGGCTTCATAGAGACTGCCATGACGGCCCAGCTCCCCGACGCAGTCCGCGAAGAATGGAAGAAAAAAATTCCTCTGCGCCGCGGCGGTCAGGTCGAAGACATCGCTAATGTGGCAACATTCCTCGCTTCCGACCTCTCGAGCTATGTAACCGGTCAGGTTATCCAGGTCGACGGCGGCATGAACATGTAATTCATCCTTCATTCAACACATACAAGCCCGGCCTGTGCCGGGCTTTATTTTTCCTTATACACTATGAAAATACTACGCACGTGCATCTTTGCCACAGCCATAGCGGGCGCATCATTTATAGCCCGGAGCGAGACTCTGAAGGTTCTGCAGATGAATCTATGGATGCAGGGCACCAACATTCCCGACGGCGAAAGAGCCATAATCGACGTTATCGACAGCAGCGACCCCGACATCGTATTCCTGTGCGAAACCGTCGGTCCGCGCAGTCAGTTCCTGCCCTTCCTTTGCACAGAGCTCGCCGAACGCGGCAAAACATACTACTGCGATACCCTCGATCAGAGTATGGGCATAATATCGAAATATCGCATAGAAGACTGCGATTCTTGCTTTAGGCTCGATGACAATTCCCGCCCACTGCCCGTTTGCAAAGCCGGAATCCGCGTAGGCGACCGGCGCGTGGCCCTCTACTCCATCCACCTCGACTGGACCCACTACGAATGCTACATGCCACGCGGCTACAGCGGAACAACATGGAAGAAACTCCCCTCACCCGTCAGCGATGCCGACTCGGTCCTCGAAGCAAACCGCATATCATTCCGCGAAGAAGGTATCGCAAACATACTCATGGATGCGGCCGCCGAAACAGCCGCCAACAGCATAGTGATACTTGGTGGCGACTTCAACGAACCGTCGCATCTCGACTGGCAGCAGGATACCCGAAATATCCGCGACCACAACGGACTCGTAGTCAACTGGGACTGCTCCCTAATGCTCCAGCAGGCCGGCTACATCGATACCTTCCGTCAGCACTACCCGGACGCGGTGAAAAACCCCGGATTCACCTTCCCGGCCGGCAACACCGATACCGAACTGAAAAAACTCGTATGGGTACCCGACAAAGACGAACGCGACCGCATCGACTTCATCTACTATCATCCCGACCCGCGCATCGAGCTTCAGAGCGTATCAATCCTGGGACCGGCAAAAGACATCCTCTGCGGAGAAATCGCCGACAGCACCCCGCACGATCCCATCACCACCCCGGTCACACCATGGCCCACCGACCACAAAGCCATCCTCACCACCTTCCACCTAAAATAAAAGCACTATCCCCCTCTCCACCCACGAGGTGGCGCCCTCAAAAAGCGCCACCTATTTTTGTCCCCGCTCCCCGGCTTCAGCCGGGAAAAAGTCAGTCACAAAAAAAGAGCCCGGAGGGCCTGTTGGCCTTCCGGGCTCGGATAGGGGGCGGTTACCTACTTTTCCACTTTCGCAGTAT
>URMS01000031.1 GCA_900548975.1 uncultured Porphyromonadaceae bacterium | reverse complement strand
AGAGGGTGTGCCACCATGCCATGGCGAACTTGAGCCATTCTTTCATCGGTTTGCCGAGAACCACGCGCTCGGCATCGTAGTAGCGGTATGCGAGGGGATTGTAGCTCTCGGTACCCTCGAACTTTATCTTCCCGATAGCGGGAAAGTATTCTTTGTTAGCCATTTGAAAAAAAAGTGTATGTTAGGTAATGGTTAATTAATGACAGATGCCAGACGCTGTTTCCACAGGGCGTAGGCTTCGAGATAGGGTGTCCGGTCGGCGTCGGGTGCTGTCTCGCCGATGCGTGTCAGCGTGGCGAAAGCTTCTTTTGGCGAAGCGTAGATTCCGGCACCTATGCCGGCTCCCTTGGCCGCTCCGACGGCACCGTCGGTGTCGTAGAGTTCTATCACCGCACCCGATACCGAGGCGAGAGTCTGGCGGAACACCGGACTGAGGAACATGTTGGCGTGCCCCGCATGGATTCGGTCTATCTTCATACCCATGCTCTGCATCACCTCCATACCGTACATGAACGCGAACACTATGCCTTCCTGAGCGGCGCGGATGAGATGGCGGCGGTCGTGGATATTGAAGTTGACGCCGTGGAACGAGCAGCCCGGTTCACGGTTTTCGAGCACGCGCTCGGCGCCGTTGCCGAAGGGCAGTATGGAAATTCCCTCGCTGCCCGGTGCTATCTGGGCTGCCAGTTCGTTCATATCGGCATAGGAAATACGCTCGGGTGACACATTCCGCTTAATCCAGCTGTTGAGAATGCCCGTACCGCTGATACATGTCATGACGCCGATTCGAGGTTTGTCTGCCGTGTGGTTGACGTGCGCGAAATTGTTGACACGCGACAGCGGGTCGTAGTCGACCGTGCCGTTGATGCCGTATACCACGCCCGAAGTACCTGCCGTAGAGGCCACTTCGCCCGGCTCGAATACATTAAGCGACAGGGCGTTGTTGGGCTGGTCGCCTGCGCGGTAGGTGACCGGTGTTCCGGCTTTGAGACCGAGTTCGGCGGCCGCTTTTTCGGTGAGGCCGCCCTGATTGGAGAAGGTAGAGCCGACTTCGGGCAGTATCGCAGGGTCGAATCCGTAGTAAGCCATCAGGAAAGCCGCCGGGGCGTCGTTCTTGAAGTCCCACAGCATATATTCCGACAGGCCTTCGGGATTGGTGCAGATTTTTCCGGTGAGGCGGAACGCAATGTAGTCGCCCGGCAGCATTATCTTGTGTATGCGGGCGAATATCTGCGGTTCGTTTTCCTTTATCCAGGCCAGTTTGGCGGCAGTGAAATTGCCCGGCGAATTGAGCAGATGGCCCAGACACTTGTCGGCACCGATTTCATCGAATGCACGGCGTCCGTAGGGTACACCGCGGCTGTCGCACCATATGATGGCGTCGCGCAGAGGCTCCATGTTTTTGTCGAGTGCCACGAGGCCGTGCATCTGGTAGCTGATGCCTATGGCCTTGATGTCGGCTGCATCGATAGCCGAGGAGGCAAGAACCGAGGCCGTGGCCTCTTTTATATATTTCCACCAGGAATCGGGGTGCTGTTCTGCCCATCCGGGCTTGAGCGCCTTGATGGGCGCTTCGGTTTTCGGGAAAAAGTCGGAGGCCACGCACTGGCCGCTGACGGCATCTACAAGGGCAGCCTTGACGGACGAACTGCCGATGTCGTATCCTAATAAATACATTTTTTGGTTAAGAATATGGTCTTATGGTTGGTATGTATGTAAAGCCTCCATACAATCGCTGAGGCTGCGGGACTTGATGCACAAAGATAGTATTTTGGCGCCATTCGTACAATATCCAGGCCGTTGAAATCAAAAAATAAAATTCGCGTATGCTCTCTCGATAAAAAACGCTATATTTGCGGCATGTAATTCAAGTATGAAATGAACAGATTGGTTTTCAGCAGATGGTTTGTACTGGCACTTATTGTGTTTACCTCCATGGATGTATCGGCGCTGACAGGTGCGTGGCGTGGCGATCTTTCGATAGGACCGTCGAAGCTTCCCATAGTCTTCAATTTTCAGCATAAGGACGGTGACTTGCCGGGCTGTACTCTCGATTCGCCCGCACAGGGCGCCAAGGGTATTCCCGCTGAGGTGACTGTGTGTACTGCCGACAGTGTGGCGGTGGAATGCCGCTCGATAGGCGCACGTTTCACAGGCCGTATTTCCGGCGACAGCATCACGGGCGCTTTTTCTCAGAGGGGTTTCTCCTTTCCGCTGGTACTCACTGCCGAAGAACCGCTGTCGAAGCGTCGCCCGCAGACTCCGTCCGGACCATTTCCGTATTCGGTGAAAGATACTGTGTTCGAGTCGGCCGACGGCACACGCGTTGCCGGGACACTGGTGCTTCCTGCCGGTATGTCGGCCGGGGCAGTTCCGGCGGTGGTCATGGTGAGTGGCAGCGGACCGCAGAACCGCGACGAGGAATTGTTCGAACACCGCCCCTTTGCCGTAATAGCCGATTATCTCGGTCGGAACGGTATCGCGTCTTTCCGATACGACGACCGTGGGACCGGTCTCTCGGAAGGCGATTTCGTGAAATCCGATATCTACAATTTCAAGGATGATGCCCGTGGCGCTGTCGACTTTCTGCGCACCGTGCCGGGTTTGGGCAGGATTGGCGTTCTGGGGCATTCCGAAGGTGGTACGATAGCCTTTATGCTCGGCGCCGACGGCGTGGCCGACTTTGTGGTGTCGCTTGCCGGCGTGGCCGTGACAGGCAAGGAAGTGCTCATGGCTCAGAACATCCGTTCGCTTGAGAAAGCCGGTATTACAGGCCAGGACAAGGTGTTGAGCGAAAAGCTGCTGGACAGTCTCTTCGATATCTATATCGGTCAGTATCGTAGTGGCTCGGTGCGTCCTGTCGATATCGATTCGCTTGCGAAAGCTGTGGCTCCGGGTGTTCCCGCTGCTATAGTGGCATCGGCCGAGGCATCGCAGAAAGTGCGTCTGCCGTCTGTGGATGCGCTGTTAGCTCTGGAGCCGGCGCAATATATGGGTAGTGTGAGCTGCCCGGTACTGGCCCTCAACGGCGACCGCGACACTCAGGTGAATGCCGCGGACAATATCGCTGCGATACGGCGCTACATCCCCCATGCCTCGACTGTTATCGAGCCGGCTCTCAACCATATGATGCAGCATTGTCAGACAGGCGATGTGTCGGAGTACGGCACCATACGCGAAACGATAGCTCCCGAGGTGCTGGATACTGTCGCCACATTCATATCATCGCAGAAATAAAAAAGAAACCGACTGTGAATCGCAGGGATTACAGACGGTTTCGTGTGCGCAGGGGGGGACTCGAACCCCCACGTCCTAAGACATTAGATCCTAAGTCTAACGCGGCTACCAATTACGCCACTTGCGCGGTTTTGGTTGCGCAAAATTATGCTTTTTCTTTCTAATAAACAAATTTTTCTTTTCAGGCGATTTCGCCAGACAGAACTTTGGAGTCTTTCAAAGCGTTTTTTATACCAAAAAAGTAATTTCAAGTCATGAAAAAAGTTCTCAGTTCAGATAAGGCGCGGGCTCTTGCCTACCACCGCTATCCTCGTCCCGGCAAAATAGAAATAGTACCTACAAAACCGTTCTCCACTCCGGAGGATCTGTCGCTGGCCTACTCCCCGGGAGTGGCTTTTCCCTGCCTTGAGATAGCCCGCAATGTCGATAATGTTTATAAATACACCGACCGCGGCAACACCGTGGCTGTGATCTCCAACGGCACAGCCGTGCTCGGCCTCGGCAACATAGGCGCAGAGGCCTCGAAGCCGGTGATGGAGGGCAAGGCTCTGCTCTTCAAGATATTCGCCGGTCTGAATGCCTTCGACCTCGAAGTGAACGAAACCGATCCGCAGAAATTTGTGGAAATAGTGCGTGCTCTCACTCCCGGTTTCGGCGGCATCAATCTCGAAGACATCAAGTCGCCCGAATGTTTCGAAATCGAGAACTCGCTCAAGGCCGGGTGCGACATCCCCGTGATGCACGACGACCAGCACGGCACGGCTGTCATAGCCGGAGCCGCACTTATCAACGCGCTGATAGTGCAGAAGAAAGAAATCGGCGACATCCGCCTGGTGGTGAACGGTGCCGGAGCTGCCGCCATAGCCTGCACCCGGCTGATGATATCGCTCGGCGTCGACCCGGCCAAAATAGTGATGTGCGACAGCCACGGCGTCATCTACAAGGGCAGGGCAGGGGTCAATGCCGTCAAGGAGGAATTCGCCATCGAGGCCGACGGACGCACCACGCTCGCCGATGCCGTGAAGGACGCGGATGTCTTTCTGGGACTGTCGGTAGCCGATGTGCTCACTCCCGCCATGCTCGCTACCATGGCCGAGCGTCCTATCGTATTCGCCCTGGCAAATCCCAAGCCCGAGATAGCACGCGAGGCAGCTCTTGCCGTGCGCACCGACCTTGTATATGCCACCGGCAGAAGTGACTATCCCAACCAGATAAACAACGTCCTCGGATTCCCCTACATCTTCCGCGGCGCGCTCGACTGCAGGGCCACACAGATCAACGAGGCTATGAAGATGGCCGCTTCGCATGCCATCGCCGCCCTCGCTCGCGAGCCGGTGCCCGAAGCAGTGCGCAAACTGTACGGCGACGAGGACCTTGCCTTCGGTCCCGACTATATATTGCCCAAACCCTTCGACCGCCGTCTGCTCACCTCGGTCCCGCCGGCCGTAGCACGCGCTGCTGCCGAGAGCGGAGTGGCAAAGGCACCTCTCGAGGATCTCGCGCACTACGGCAATGTGCTGAAGCGATATGTCACCGACACCGACGTGCATATCCTCCAATATCTGTCGGCCAAGGCAAGCTGAACGGCGAATGAGACAGAGTTCAATAAGTAAAATCCCCTCAAAGGATATAAAGCACGCTTACGACCTATCTCTGTGAACAGGGGGCCGGAGCAGAAACGATACTACATAGAAAAGCGGGCATCGGATCCAACGGAAAAGTTGGTGCCGATGCCCGCTGTATGACCGTATAGAGATTAAGGGTTCAATAGTGAAGTATACACCATGTCAATAAACTCTTTATATTTATCTGACAATAGCAGAAGGTGTACTCCCTTGTCCTCTGACCTCGTTGCCTCGTTGTATTTTCTTACCATAACCTATAGTGTAGGTCACGGAAAGATTGACGCTTGCATGGCCCATAGGGTTATAAAATTGTTGACACTCTGAATATAATGTGGAGTTCTTTTGCCAGGTTTCTGACTGCCAACCTTTATTAAAGATATTCTTTGCAGACAGATTGACGTTCCAAATGCCGTTGCCCCAGCCGACCGACAGCATGTGGAAATTGCGGCCGTGAATTATATAATTCGAGTTTTCGGTGAGCGTGCGTTGAGGATTCCCCCACGAAGCGAGTATGTTGAACGATTTCCAATAATAGACAGCTTGTAGTTGTATTCTAAATGGATAACAGCTATCTTTATAAGCTCCTGTTATATCGAATGCATTTTGCGTTAGATTGGCATATAGTTGAAGGCTGTTATTGAACATCTTGTAATTGGCAGAAACACCTATGCAGTAATGTATAAACGAACCGTCGTTTACAAAGCTACGAAGGAGAGCTGCCCCATTATTGTATAATTGGTAGACAGTTGCCACGCGGTTGAAATCACGGTCATAACCTGCAAAGGCAGCTAACGAGAACGAATTATTGTGATACCAGTTGTACGCGAGGTTTGAGTTCAGGTTTCGCCAATTCCTTAAATTCGGGTTGGCGGTAAGATACATATATTCGTTACTTCTGACAATGTCATTAGCTTTCATGCTTATATCAGGGGTTGTCGTCTGATATGATAAATATCCCGAAAGCTGTCCTTTCTTATTAAAAGACAGCCAAAAGTTAATTCCGGCTCTTGGAGAAGCATCGTCTGTCGAGATTCCATTCATCGAATTGTGTTCCAGACTAAAACCGACGAATGTCGTAACAGATACTTTTTTAGTTTGATATCTATACCGAAGATCTGCAGCCACATAAGAATTGGAATATGAGTCACGGGCGTTGTTAGACCCTTTATAATCCAGTTTGAAGATATTTTGGCCACTCCCGACAAAAAGAGATAACTGGTTTTTCTGTGCGAATACCATGCGTCCGGTAGCTTGCAATCCCCAGTTATAAGCATTCTCATTGATGTGGTTAAAAACCGGTGATTGTATAAGCGTCGATTCATAAGAAGTTGTGTTATTGCGACGTGTATGGCGGAAGCTGGGTGTAATATCAAATGAAGCATTAGAACCAATCAGTCCCCAAAAATTACTGTTATAAGATATGGTGTTGTTCCGATTGGGATTACTGCGCGTATATGTATAATTATTTTCGGGGCGGATATTTACCTGTAAATCTCCGGAAGTTTGTTGTTCGGGAGACGAAAAATGAGTATAGGATAAAGTGTTGCGAGCTGTAAACCGAGGCGAGTTATATGTTGCTCTGAATGTTACAGGGACCTGATTGCTTCTTGTGTCAGATTCTTTAAACGACTCCTTGCGATTGACGGTTAACGGCTCTGAATTGTTCTCAAGCCTATACACCGCCATATTATCTGAACCTATATGGTGATAATCCTGATTGTCACTTTCGGCATAAACATCGTACGTCATCTTTTTGTAAGTAAAACGACTGAAAACCGATGTGTTATTGAACATGCCGTTTAATGTTCTGAATGACTCATTTGCTTTAGTATAACCGCCATATTCATATTCCTGGACAATGAAATTGACTACGCGAGGCTCTCCCCTCAAACGGGGGTCGGTCGGAAACTCAAGATACTCGATTTTCCTTACATCTGTCATTTTCATGCCTTTCAGTTCATCCGATGAAGATAGCTGGTAGTTAATGAAAACCTTGACATCGTTGCCAAATACATCCTTAATGCTGTTATCGGCAGGATTTATTACCAGTTGTGGAATCGCCATACGACGCAATAAATCAGTTGCATCCTGGGCTGCATTTTTCTGTCGGGTAGTCGGAATATAGATGTTTTTGTTGGAGGATAACGAAATATTGTCAGCTTCTACGGAAACGGCTGAAAGCTGTATGGGCAAATGTTGCATCGTTACATTTCCCATGGCAAAAGGCGGTTGGCTTACAAAGGTCGTTTTATATCCCATGCAGTAAAACTTAGTAAGGATATTTTTCTTATCACACGGGATAGAAAAGTGGCCTTCACTATCTGAAATGCCATAGGTAACAACTGTTGAATCTCTTGGAGAGAGAATCATGACAGACGCGCCTATTATAGGTTCATTATCGGCATCTAATACAGTTCCGTGATAAATGAAGCGTCCATGCTGCAGTGCTTCAATATAGTAATAGCCAGCCTGGTTAATAATAGACACCGGGTTAAGTCCTATGGTCTGACGTAATGCCGTATAGACATCATCGGTTGCAATTTTGGCAGAAGTGCGGTAGTTGTCAAGATCTTTGTAAATAAAGGATATATTGACATCAGGGTTATCTTTGCTTATTCTTACAATGGCTTCGGATATTGGAGTATTATTGAATGTATAGGCGTATTTGTAAGCGCTGGCTGAAATGAATGTCATAACAGTCAATATTATAGTCAGTATGTCTCGCATTTTAGTCAATGGTTAGAGTATTGCCGTTTCGTCTGATGTTTATCTGCTCGAAAGTGTTGAGTTGTTCTATCACTTCATTCAGAGTCAGCGACGGATCAAACTTATAGTAAAGATGCAGAGAAGCGACGCTCACTTCATTGAACTTCACTTCAACCCTGTATGCTTTGGCAACTTCATTCATGATTTTTTCAAGAGGCTCATCCTCAAATATTACAGGGCTCAAGCTCACGTTACACTCGGTTATTATAGTATCTGATGATACGGATACAACAGACGGCGCGATAGCCGTGTTTTCAGCAATCGGTTCCGATTTATAGTCGATTACCGACACGGTAACTGCTATCCCGGCGGCGACCGCCGCGATTGATGTGCCGACTATGGCTGCTATTGACGCGGCACGACTGCCAGGCCATGAGAATACTCGGTGAGGGTGAACTAACTGAGATCTTGAGAATTTTTTCCACTCGGTATTGACGTCCGGCTCTTCGGAGCCTTTTATCGCTGACTCCGTTTTGCAGAGTAGATTGTAAATTTCGCGAGTCTCCGGCTCCGACATTATTTCGGCCAACTGTTCCGAAGAATATTTTTCGGGATGCTCGATAATATCAAGCACGAGGTCGTATTTATCCATTTTCGTTGAGTTTTTTACGGATGACTTTTAGTGCATTGCTAAGATGACGGTAAACGGCGGTCTCGCTTATACCCATTGCGGCTGCAATACCGGCGAACGGCAGACCTTCGGAAAAACGCAATTCAATGACGCGCTTAGCCCGAGCAGGGATGTCATTGTGTATCAGGCTGTAAATCTGTGCTATCGTTTCATCGTCGGGCCATCGTTCACTGTCGTACTCCTCATTGTCAAGGAAATACCGATTGGCTATGCGCTGATGGATCTCGCAGTCGCGGATATGGTTCAGGCTGCGGTTCCTGACAGCGTTTAACAGATAGCCTACGCTGACATGGAGGCCTGAATGACCGTCAAGCAACGATGCAAACACATCGTGGACGATGTCGCGCGCAAGATCATCGTCGTGCAGAAGTGCCATGGCCAACCGGTACATCTGCGCATAATGTGCTTTGAATAGCTGCTCTATGTCGTTTCTGTTCGTCATACACTAGTAAGACACATAACTATCGCAAAACTCAACCCTCGGTAGATTTTTTTGAAAAAATATTATACAAATTTACGCATATTTTTATGTGGATTTATAATTCTCATTCAAAAGTCTATAGATACATAGATACATATGCCGGACGATAATTTGTAAGTACGTGGAAATTTCGTAATTTTGCAGAACTTTATATAATAACGAACCACGATATTTACTAAGCAATGTCGACAGAAAAACGAGAAGTGCGTGTGCGCTTCGCTCCGTCGCCTACAGGCCCGCTACATATCGGCGGTGTGCGCACCGCCCTCTACAACTATCTTTTTGCCCGTCAGAACGGCGGCAAGATGATCCTTCGCATCGAAGATACCGACTCGCAGCGCTTCGTTCCCGGAGCCGAGGATTATATCAACGAATCTCTCGCATGGCTGGGAATCGGTATTGACGAAGGTGTGCGCGAAGGCGGCCCCTACGGCCCCTACAAACAGAGTGAACGCCGCGACATATATCGCGAGCATGTGAAGATGCTGCTCGACAACGGTCGCGCATACATAGCTTTCGACACTCCCGCCGAGCTTGAGGCAAAGCGTGCCGAGATACCGAATTTCCAGTACGATGCCTCGACTCGCGGCTCGCTCCGCAACTCGCTTGCCATGAGCGCCGAAGAGGTTAAGGCCCTGCTCGACAGCGGTGCCCAGTATGTAGTGCGTTTCAAGGTCGAGCCCGGACGCGATGTGGTGGTCAACGACCTTCTGCGTGGTACTGTGACCATCAAGAGCGATATTCTCGACGACAAAGTGCTCTACAAGAGCGCCGACGATCTGCCCACATACCACCTTGCCAATATCGTCGACGACCATCTGATGAAAGTATCGCACGTGATCCGCGGCGAGGAATGGCTGCCTTCGGCGCCTCTCCACGTACTTCTCTACGAGGCTTTCGGCTGGGCCGATACCGCGCCCGAATTCGTGCATCTGCCCCTGCTGCTCAAACCCGACGGCAAAGGCAAACTCAGCAAGCGCGACGGCGATCGCCTCGGCTTCCCTGTCTTCCCTCTGGAATGGCACGACCCCAAGAGCGGAGAGACCTCGCGCGGCTATCGCGAGAGCGGCTATCTGCCCGAAGCCGTGGTCAATTTTCTGGCATTGCTCGGCTGGAATCCCGGCGACGATACCGAGGTGATGAACGTCGACGAGCTTATATCGAAATTCTCGTTCGCCCACTGCTCGCGTTCGGGTGCCAAATTCGCCTTCGACAAGGCAAAATGGTTCAACCACACCTATCTTCAGGCTATGGATGACAAGGCTCTTGCCGATCTTTTCAAGCCCGTTCTTGAGGCACACGGTGTTAATCCGGCCGATTTCTCCGACGAGTACATAGCCCGTGCGGTAGGACTGGTGAAAAGCCGCATCAATTTTGTCGGCGATCTATGGGACAACGCCCGTTTCTTCTTCGTGGCTCCGACAGAATACGATCCCAAAGCCGTCAAAAAACGCTGGAGCGCCGAAATGCCTGCCATAATGATGCAGCTTGTGGACCTCCTTGAAAAAGCCGGCGATTTCCACAGCTCCGTTCTCGAGCCCGCTGTCATGGCGTGGATAGCCGACAACGGTTATCATCTTGGCAATGTGATGAACGCTTTCCGCCTCGCTGTGGTAGGCGAGTGCAAGGGTCCGCACATGTTCGATATAACCGATCTGATTGGCCGCGATGCAACCGTGGCTCGAATCAAGGCTGCTGTAGAACGAATCGAGCCGGCTGAATGAATCCGCTCTATACTGCCGGCATAGCCGTCTACGGCGGAGCCGCGCGGCTGGTGTCCCTCGGCTCCCCTAAGGTGCGCCATATGCTTCACGGCCAGTCGGAGACCATACGGCGTCTCGACGCGTTCCGTCGTGCCATGGCTCCCGACGGCTTCGACGTATGGTTCCATGCCGCCTCGCTGGGCGAATTCGAGCAGGCACGTCCGCTTATCGACGCCCTGCTTGCCCGCGACCCCTCCAAAAGCATACTTCTCAGTTTCTTTTCGCCTTCGGGCTATGAGGTGAGGTGCGACTACAACCCGCGCGTGGCTGTAGTGTACCTTCCCTTCGACACGCCGCGCAATGTCGATGCGTTTCTCGATGCGGCGCGTCCGCGCATGGCCGTTTTCGTTAAGTATGAATTCTGGGGCAACTATCTCGAACGGCTCAAAAAGCGCAATATTCCCACCTATATCATTTCGGCTATTTTCCGGCCGTCTCAGCGTTTTTTCAAACCCTGGGGCTCGATGTTCCGCAGGATGCTCGGCAATTTCGAGCATCTCTATGTGCAGGACGAGGGTTCAAGGCGCCTTCTTGCCGGTATCGGCATAGAAAATGTCACGGTAGCCGGCGACACGCGCTTCGACCGTGTTACGGCTATCCGCCTCAACCGCAAGGCTATCCCCGAGATAGAGTGCTTCCTCGGTGCCGGCGGGGGCAAGCGGTTTACGATAGTATTCGGAAGCAGCTGGGAGCGCGATGAGAACGTGTACATACCGTGGCTTGAGGCCCACGCCGGTGTAAAGGCCATCATAGCGCCGCACGAGTTCGATAAAAACCGTCTGGCGGCTATGCGCCGTCGCCTCGGCAGCGACCGCACCATGCTGTTCTCCGATTTCCGCCGCATATATGCGTCTTCGCCCGAAGCAGCGGCCGAAGCAGCCGGGAAACTCAGCTGTCTGATCATAGATTGCTTCGGCCTGTTGAGCAGTCTCTATGCATATGCCGATGTGGCCTATGTGGGAGGCGGTTTCGGAGCCGGAATCCACAATATCAACGAGGCGGCGACCTACGGCGTACCCGTGCTTTTCGGGCCGCGTCATTCTAAATTCAAGGAAGCCGCCGACCTCATTGCCTGCGGAGGCGCTTTCAGTGTAGACGGAGCGGCGGCTTTCGATGCGGCCATGACTCCGCTGCTCGATGATTCTCTTCGTAAAAAAGCCGGCAAAGCCGCCGGCGACTATATAGCGGCCAATATCGGGGCCAGCGATATAATCATGGCCGATATCTTTCCTCAGATCTAATCCCTGAATTATGATAAAAGTTGGTATATACGGACCGTCGGAAGTCCATAGTCCCGTCCGAAAACAGTTGCTCCGCCTGCTCCTGCGGCATCCCGATGTCGATCTGCGGGCCGTGGCGTCGACAGCCGGCAACGCCACACCGCTTGCCGAGCTGCATCCGGTGTTCGCCGGCGAGACATCGCTTACGCTCGAGCGCGTGCTCAAGCTCGACGGGCTCGACGTGCTGTTTGTTATCGACGAGGAGAACCTTACCGAAGAACTGCTTGCCAAATATGCCGACGACAAGGATTTCCGTCTGATAGTACTGGGCCGCACTCCGTCGCTTATCAAGAATCCCGGGGTGTTCGAGTACGGTTTTCCTGAGTATAACCGCAAGGCTCTTGTGCGTGGCGCACGGGCTGCCGTCAATCCCTCGGCCGAGGCTATGCTGATAGAACTTGCACTGTTTCCGCTGGCCAAATACGGTCTTCTCGGCGGCGATGTCGCCGTGACACTTTCCGGCTCCACGGGCGATCTGGCTGCCGCCGCAGCCGAGGCTACGGCATTGCTGCGCCGTGTTCAGCCATCGTTCGAAGGACGCGTGCTATGTGCCGCCGGCGGCGATACTACCTTCTCGCGGCTCGACCTCGAGGCCACGGTTGCCACCGATGTCGCCCTTGACGAGATCGAACGCATATACGACAGCGCTTACGAGGATCACAACTTTACCTATGTGGTGCCCGGCAAGGGACCCGTCGAAGAAGATCTGCGCGGCAGCAACAAGTGCCTGATCCGTCTTGCACACAATGACGGCAAACTTACGGTCTATGCCTCTGTCGATGCCCTCACACGCGGTGTCACAGGCAATGCCGTGCACATAATGAATCTTCTTTTCGGATTGTACGAACGCACGGGGCTGTCGATCTGATGATTACTGTCTTGAAGCTCTCCTCCTATGTTGAAAAGTTTTCTTTGCGATTTAGTCATAGTAGTGCTCGCGTTCGCACTGTCGTGGTTCTTTATCTACGACATATCGTCGCTTAGCTATTTCTCGCCGCTTGAAAAATCGTCGGATTTTGAGACTTCCGATTTCTACCAGCTGGTGTCGGACAGCCGTGCCGTGCGCACGCTCAACGACGATATCGTGGTGGTGTCGGTCGATGACCTCAGTCGCGGAGAGATAACCGATGCGCTCGAAATGATTTCCCTTTGCGAACCTGCCGCTGTCGGTATCGACGTGCTTTTCGGTTTTCCGCAGGAGGACGATCCGCGTTTGGTTGAAGTCCTTTCGGGCATGAGCAATGTCGTTGTGCCCGATACGTCGGCATATATCTATTCTTCATGTCCGGGGCTGATACAGGGGTCGGTTTATCTTGAGGCCGACTCTTACCGCAGCACAGTGCGCGAATGCATCACCGACGGCGCTTTCACGTCGCGTCTTGCATATTTATACCGTGCGGGAATAGAGCTTCCCGAGCGCATGAGAATAGAATATCCCGGTGTGGAATTCAATGTCATTCATGCGGCCGAATTACCCGATGTGCCCGAATTGCTCGAAGGCAAGATAGTGCTTGTGGGCGTTGTCAACGATTTTTCCGATGTCCATCCGACACCTGTCGACGATGCTATGCCGGGTATTCTGATACATGCGTCGGCCATTGCCACCATGCTTTCGCCCGACCGTGTGACCGATTTTCCCGAATGGGCCGACTGGCTTGTCGCCATCGTGCTGTGCTATGCCTTTGTATCGTCGACGCGAATACTAAAGCGCTATGACTGGGGCGACCTTGTGATGCGTGTGGTGCAGATCGCCGTGCTTATACTCATTATTATCATTGGCACGGAAATGTATGTGTCGCACCATATCGATGTCAACTTCTCGAGGCCCCTTGTCATGATCGCCGCCGGTACCCTTGCTGTCGACGTGTGGAACGGCATGGACGGTCTTGCCGGTATTTTTATGCGTAGAATCCGGATACGCCGCATAGGGCGATTCCGCAAACTGATACTTGAAAAACGTAATAAACCATCTGCAGTATGAAAAGATTATTTGTCCTATTTCTTGCCTGTATGTCGATGATTGCGGCTTTTGGAACACCTCGACTCACTGTCTTCAAGGTTACCGGCAATGTTACCGCCGATATCGACGGCGCCGTTAAACCGCTGAAAAGCCGCGATGAGGTGAAGATGCAGACAGTTGTCCATATTCCCGACGGCGGAAGTGTGACGATCCTCAATCACGACACGAAGAAACTGTTCACTTCGCTTAAGACAGGCGATGTCAAGGTTGCCAACATAATGTCGGAGGCCCGCAAGCAGTCATCGGCCGTGGTGCGGCGCGCCGGCGCCTCGGTGCTCGATGTAATGTCGGAAGGTGCCGGTGGGCGGAAGACCAAGCCGCAGGGTGTGGCAGTGCGCGGTTCCGGCTCCGGCGATATTTCGGTGGAACGGATTGTGGCCGACGCTCTTATCTCGGGCCGAAGCGACAGCCAGTCGCCGGTGAGCTTCCGGCGCAAGTACAATGCCGACTCAACTTATGTGTATGAGATAACATCTAAGGTCGAAGATCCTGTGTATGTGAATGTTGTCGACTGCTCCGAACCTCAGCGGCGCCTCCTTTTCGATGTCGATTATTCGCAGGGCGAGCCTTATGTGCTCGTCGGCCCGGGTACTACGGCTGTCGATGCGTTCGAATTCTTTGGCGGCGAGGAAGGAAAGTATATCCTTGTGGCTACGAATTATCCCTTCGATGTGCAGATGGTGCAGATGATGCTCAAATCGCACAAGGCGCCCGAGGAGGGTACAGCCCTTCCCGAGAACCTGAAAATGTGGCTCACATCCGGTAAATAATACACTCTTATACATGTACGCAGGATGGCTTTCGGGCTGCCCTGCGTGTTCTTTGACCGACTAAATTATTCCTAAATCCTTGAGCGCCTTATAAATGCCGTTGTCGCTGACATCTGCGGTGACATAATCGGCGTTTGACTTCACTTCGTCCGAAGCATTTCCCATGGCCACTCCGGTTCCGGCCTTTCTCAGCATCGGGATATCATTGCCTCCGTCGCCGAATGCCACGGTGTCGGAAAGGTTGATATTCAGATGCTTTGCCATAATGCCTATACCCATAGCTTTATCTACACCTCTGGCGGTGATATCGGCGAATGTCGGAAACCAACGGTTGTATTCAAGATCCGGCAAAATGGTCTTTAATTCGTCTTCGGTCTCTTTGGTAAAGAAAACGGTCATCTGATAAACGTCCTCGTTTAAAATCGAGTTAAAATCCGTTGTCGGAACAGGTATAAGATTGAAATATTTCCGAAAACCGGTCTCGAACTTTTCATCTGCGTTTGCCACTTTCATGCCGTCCATTGTGACGAAAAGGCAGGTATAATTTCGTTCTATGCATAGGTCGGATAGCGCTTTGACAGATTCTTTCGGAATTTTAATGAGGCTTACGGGCGAGTTCCCGGCGATACATATGGCTCCGTTGAGTGTCACATAGCCGTCGATGATTTCTTTGGGCAATCCGGGTACTTCCACAATAGTGTGAGAGCGGCCTGTGGCAATAAATATTTTGTGGCCGTTCTCTTTGGCCGTTCTTAAAGCGAAAGTTGTCGATTCCGGAATTTTGTGCGTTTTTATGTCGATAAGTGTACCGTCGATGTCGAAAAAGAGAGCTTTCATCCTGTCTTCATTTTTGCGGTTTCGGGAGCGTTCATGCGGTTATTGCCGGTTTATGCGTATGAAATTAAAAAATACCGCAAATGTTGGCTCGAAACCTCGTTAAATACTTGTTTTATCGTTCAAAAATAGCTAAATTTGCGGTATTGTGCAAATTTATGGTGCTGATTTATGCTGAAAGAAGAAAGACAGAATATCATTCTCCGGCGTATCACAAGGGATACGCGAGTGTATGTGACCACACTGAGTTCGGAGCTCGGTGTAAGCGACGATACGGTGCGGCGCGACATTGCCGAGCTTGAAAGCCGTGGGCTTCTGACCAAAGTGCATGGCGGTGCGATAGCCCGTTCGGGGATCTCGATAGAGTTTACCGAGCGTCTGGGTACGGATGCCGGCATGAAGCGGAGTCTTGTGAACAAGATTGTGCCTATGTTTCGGGATGGCGATGTGCTGCTGATCGACGGGGGTACTACCAATCTCGAACTTGTGAAGGCATTGCCGGCGGATAAGCATTTCATTGTCGTCACAAACAGTATCCCGATAGCGTCGGAGCTTTCCGGGCGCCGTAATGTCGAGACAACGATGCTTGGTGGAAACATAATAGGCCCGTCGCAGGTTTCGGCAGGCATTATGGCCTGCCGGGCGCTGGAGAATATCTATCCCGACTGGACTATTGTGGGTGTCAGCGATATACATCCTGAAAAAGGTCTTATGACTACAATTCAGGAGGAAGCGCTGATGAAACGTTGCTTCATAGAGCAGGGTGGCAAAAGGGTGGTAATAGCGACTTCGAACAAGCTCAATACCGCTGATCATTACCGCTTTGCGGCACTTTCGGAGATAGAATATCTGGTTGTCGAGGATAACCGCAGAGACGAAATTCTCGAAAATTGGCCACATCTGCGATACGTTGTGTTGTAATCATGATCTTTCTAAAGACAATTAACCGAGGGAAAGAAGTGCTGATTTTTTGTGAAATGGAATAAAAAAGCCGACGGAAATGATGAAAAAATCATAGAAAAACCGTATCTTCGCGCACGACTATTGTGTTTTTAGACATATATTACGAATTAAACCGTTCGTCTTCACATAATTCTTTTTCAGCTGTATTTCGGTAAAACAATGTTTAATAAGTGTTTAAAACTCTTAATCTGCGCGTTGTCGTTTTTTATGGCGGCCGTGCCTGCGTATGCCGAATATCATGGCAAGCATGTGATTATAGCCGTCGACCAGACCCCCGATGTGGTCAATAACAGCGATATGGCCGGCCTCTATAAGTCGCTCGGCGCCCTGCTCAAAGGCGAAGACCCGATGCGCGGACTGAATGCGGCTGAATCGTATGTGGCGTCCGACTTCAAGCTCGAGCCCGGCGACCGTATCAGCCTGTTGGGCTTTGGTTTACCCATGCGCGACTACAGCACCGACCTTACTGCCGTTGGCATACAGGAAGCCGCACGTAATACTTCCGACAGCAAAAAGATGGCCGACAAGCTTTTCATGGGGCTTATTCATCCCATTTACGACGGAACGGTAGAAGATGTGGATGCTTTTGTGGATACAAAACTCAAAGAGGTGTGCACCGGCCAGACGGCGGTGGCGCGTTCGATTTCTGATAATTCGGGTGTGACACTGTCGCACTATGTTTTCCCGAAAGTCCTCGATTTTGTAAATTTCGACGAGCCGTCGCAGGAATACAACTATGTGGTCGTCAGCAACTTCAAATCGGGTACTACAAGTCAGAATACTTCGAACGACCGCCAGCGCCTCAGAGAGATCTTCGGCAATAACGACCGTCATGTCAATGCCGTACTCGCTATGACCAAGGATAAATCGGAGCCGTTCTATACTGTCGATTTCTTTTCGCTCGCCAAAGGCAACGATCAGAACACCCTTCTTGCCCTTGGCAAAAAAATAGGGCTGAAACAGCAGCTCGGAACATCGGTATTCATTAAATCGAACCTCGATCTCGAGCAGGAATCCTATGGTTCCGACAGCTTTGAGGTCGGGCCTGTCGATGTATCTTTCGTGAAAGACGAGAGTCTGACCATCGACAAAGTCGAACTCGTGATTACCGACAGCGATAATCAGACATTATTCAGCAATGATATTACCGGCGGCACCTACGACGAGCGCCTTCGCGAATATCGTTTTCCCGAGTGGACACTCAATAGCCCCGTGTCGCTTTCGCCGGGCGACAGGCTGAATTTCAAATATGTGTTCTACGCCACACCGCATACTGCATCGGGCGAGGCCCTGATGCCTTTTGTCTACGTGGCCGAACGCGACATGACTCTTACCTCCGATAATTTTATAACTCAATCAGATACAATGTACATAGTCACAATCTTGTCGATCATTGTCTTCTTTGCGGTGGTCTGCGTAGTGCTCTGGCAGATATACCGCAGCCGCGGTAAGAAAGCTCTCAAAAGTTTCAGCTTCAATATCTGGCCTATTTCAAACACGCGGTTTATGGATGTCAGCAACAATGTGGTGGAAAACTACGACTGCTGGTATTTCCGCAAAGGCGACACCGACAAACGCATTCAGGTTACCGGTAAGGTGGATATCGATTATCCCTCGTTCGCCCAGCACTACGATGTGGTAGCTGAAATGGAAGTGCAGGATGTCGATTTCAACGACGATTTCTCATTCCGGCCCGACGGTAAAAACCCCAACGGTACTCTCCGCGAGGCCAACAAGTGGTATCCTGTCAATCTCGCACCCGACGGTCGTTTTGATACTTCGGTGGTTGCCTATATGGAAAAAGAGATCGAAGCTCCCGACTATCAGCGCGACGACCACAATGTGCTTCGTCTGCAGGTATCGGTCCGTGTGAAGCTTGTCGACAAGACCGGCAAGGCTGTGGCCACACTTCCCGACCAGATCAAGAAATATATCTTTATCGTACGTCCCGAGATACCCAACAGCGATCTTTGGGTGGCATTCGACCCCGGCACATCGGGCTCGTGCGTGGCTTATGGCTACGGCGGTCTCCCGGTGTTTAAAAACAATATACACCTGGCCTGCAACCGTGCCTCCGACACTGCCGGACACGAGATTCTCAGCCCGATTTTCTATTCGAAAATCAAGGTGCTTCCCAACAGCTCTCTCTTCAAGGGCACTCCCGCCGCCGATCTCCAGGTCTACGATTTCGAAAGCCGCACCGGCGACTTCTACTTCGGCAACGCCGCACATATCTACTGGAGCAAGGGTCAGAACGGCTTCCAGTCGATAAAGAAGCTCCTTGGCTACACCAACGAGCTCGAGGTCGAAGGCTCCGACGGTACTGTCAAGAAAATCAAGGGCGAAGACCTGGCTCATCTGCTTGTGAAAGGTCTCTGCCACGAGTTCCGCAACTATATAGCAAACGACAAGGACATCAAGCCCGAAGTGCGTCAGCGTCTTATCGACGCCGACGGCAAGCTCACCCCCTCGCGTGCCATAGTGGCCGTGCCGAACAACTACACCGTCAACAAGGTGCAGGCCATGATCGACACCGTGAAGCGCACACACCTCTTCAAGGAAGTACATTATATATATGAGGCCGAGGCCGTGATGATGTACTACTTCAACCTCAACTGGGCTAAACTTCCGGGATATCAGAACAAAACATTCATAGTCTTCGATATGGGCGGTGCTACCATCAATGCCACCGCATTCCGTATCAAAGTCAATTCCGACGCCAAGGGCGATATATTGAGTGTCGAGGTCGACACCGTGTCGCGTGTAGGCTATACGGTAGGCGGCGACAACATCGATTTTGCCCTTATCAAGGTACTCTACGGAATGCCCTCGATGATTACCGCACTTGGCGATGCCGGCATATCCGAAAAAGACCACCAGCGGCGCAACAAGAAGAGCCTGCTGCAGTTTGTGCAGAAACTCAAGCTCGACCATATCGCTGCCCTCGCAGGCAACCGCAGCACAGGCAACTGGGCCGCAAGCGCCGAAGTGTTCTGGACCAACCTTTTCAATTACGCCAAAGGCTGGGGTCTGACTCTCCCCGACAAAATGACCGATGCCGACGCTGCTTACTTCGCCCGCGAAAAACAGTCGGAGACCTCTAATATGAAGAAGCTGGTTATCAACAGCGTGAAGGATGCTGTAGCCGAACTTCTCTACGATGTGAACGTGAGCGATGTCGAGCTCATTCTCTCCGGCCGAAGCGTGCTTTATCCCGGCATCAAGGAAAGCGTGGTGCGCAGCATCAAAGAAAAGACATCGAAGGTCAACGAATGGAACTACGAAGGCTCTGTCGAAAGCCGCGAAGAGGCAGTGAAGACAGCCGTTGTCCGCGGTGCCTGCTGGTATGCCATGTTCAGCCGCTTTGTGGCTCTGCGTCACGATAAACTCACTTCGACCTTCGGCTTTATGGATATGGTGCGCAACGAGTCGCATTATGTGCCCGTGCTGTCGCGCAATACGCCATTCGGCGAAGACGGCGCCGTCGAGGCCGAGGCACAGCCTTCATTCGCTCTGCTCAACAATGTCACTTTCCTGCAGATGCTCGGACACGACTACGACACGATATTCGGCAAGGAAATCTTCCACAAGATGAACGAGCTCGCCCTCGTTACCTCCAGCGAGATCGACGGACAGATACAGTCGGTGAAGATACGTGTGGACTATAACAACAACTTCACCTACGAGATACGTGTGGCCGGCAAGACGAAGCCTATCTGCGGTGGTTGCGCCGCCGCCGACAGCGAAATAACCGATCGCAACAGCGAAGCTTACTCCTTCGCAGCCCTCGCGTCGCTCGACGACAACCAGGCAAGCCCCGAAGAGCTTGCTCTTCAGAAGGGCGGAAGCAAGCCCCGCACCGCGCGTCCGGCCGCCGGCGCACCCGAGAAAAAGCCGGAAGACAATCCAGTAACTCCTCCTACCAAGAAAAAACGTTTCTAAGCCATGAAAATATCACGCATACTTATAGCCCTTGGCCTGTGTGCCACTTCGGCGTTGGCATGTTCTGCAGAGGACGCCGTGGAATGGGTTGCCCCCGTAAAACTCAAGACTACGCAGCAAGCCGACTCTGTAAATTATCATTTCGACACCGGTCAGTGGTATCAGATTACAACTCCTAAAAAGGGACTGTTGATACTCAACGGCGACACTCTTCAGATTAAAGCCGAAGAGGTGCTCGATATCGCCAAATGCGACTCGCTTAAAAAACATGCCCCGCGTGGTCTGGCCGACAAGCTCCGTATAGTCAACGACAGCATTCTTTATTTCGATTTCAGCGAATTTGAGGATTCTTGCACTGTCAGGCTGTTCAATATGGCTACCGGCGAGGCTTTAAAGACTATGCCTATCAATAAGCCCGACAGCATGATATTCAGTGAAAGCGGCATTGACCGCAAGGGCAAACTGCTGATTGCGCCTGCCGACAATATGGTGGAGATAGCCGATCTTTCAGTCCTGGAATCTCAAAAAGTGGCTCCTGCCGAGGCCGCAGCAGATGCTGAGGCAAAAGGCACCGACCTTACCACGCTTATTCTTATTTCGGCCGTGGTGCTGCTGCTTATTGCTGCGGCTGTATTCTTTTTCCTCAAAAAGCGCTCTTCCGGAAAGTCCACCGAGGAGATAGCCGGAGAGGCCGGCGACGATAGCGGCAGCTCGCCTGAAGGAGAGGGCGATGTAGAGGGTAATGGAATAGTCCCCCCGGTCAATGACGAACCCGAACCGGACCCGGAGGCGCTGAAGCGTAAGATTCAGGAACTCACCGTACTCAACCGCGCCCTTACATCTCAACTCGAGAAAGAAAAGGCCGGTCGCGACCAGGCTGTCGAAAAAGAAAAGGCCCGCATAGAGCGCGAGGCAAATAAACTTGTCGACGACGCCCGTAAAGAGGCCGATAAGGAAAAACAGCGTGCCGCGCAGGCCGAAGAGCGTGCCAAGGCGGCCAAGGAAGAAGCCCGCGCCACCGAAGCCAAGGTGACAGAGAAATTCAAAGATCAGATTGAAGACCTTACTTCGCAGGTAGATAAGGCAAAAGAAACTATCAGAAAGAGCAACGACGAGCTTCGCATTGTCAACGGCGAACTGGCCGATGAGAAAAAGGCACACGCCGACGCTCAGAACACTATTGTGCGTCTGAGTGTCGCCATTAAGCGCTTCGACGACAAGCTTGGCGATGCCGCTTTCGCTCAGCCATATTGCCGCAATATTCTTAGTCTGCTGGAGGTTGCCGACAACGTTCAGAAATCGGCCGCCGAAACCCTCAAGGCCGATATCGACGATCCCTATTTCATCTACAAGGCCATCGCCTCTTTCAGCGCTAAGCTCGACAACATCAACATAGGCAGCTTCTACTCCGATGTCGATATGGTGTCGAATACCGGTTTCGTGCCTAAAGGCACGCCTCTGGCGACCTACGACCCGAAACTGCCGAAATCCGAGCTCGACGAACTTACCAAGAACTATTTCTTCTCGTCCTATCTCAAGGAATATGTCAATGCACTGGTCGTGTTCAACGAGTCGATGATAGGCCTGGCGCATCTTGTGCCAGATATGCCTGCCGCACTCGTGCGTCCGTTCGAGGAGTATCGCGCTCAGATACAGGCCGCAGTCTCCGCTCTCGGCATCAATGTGCTGTCGGTGAAGATATTCGACTTCGTGCACAACAATACTGATCTGCTGGCAACAGAGGTAGACGGCGGTTACGACACCCCGGGCGTTATCCTCGAGATCGAGAACTGTCTGGTGTCGCTTGCCGGCGCACCCCGCGACGGAGGCGAACGCATACGCGTGAAAGTGCAGCAATAATACCTGAAAATAAAACTCATTATATATGAATAAAAAACTTCTTCTCATTCCTGTCGCGATAGGAATTGTAATACTGATACTTTTAAGTATATTGAAAAAAGATCCGGTCCACGGCAATCTTGCTGAAATGGAGGTCCCGTCCGAAGCTGCTGCCGCTACCGAATCCTTCGATGCCCTTACCGTGATTCTCGACAATTCCGGCAGTATGCAGGGATATGTCAACTTCGGCGCAGGAGCTGGTTTTCCCGACGCCAAGCAGACCATGATTACCAATGTGGCCGACTTCATGACCAATGTCGACACCCGCTGCAAACTCACATCGACTGCTCTGTGCGGCAAGAACACCTACACCTCCGACAAGCTGATTGCCGGCATGCGCAACTACTCGGTGTTCAGTGGCCCTGTCACAGAACTCGACGGTCTCGTCAAATCGGCTATCGAACTGGCTGCTGATACCGGTGTCGCTGTCATTGTGTCCGACATGGTTCTTTCCTACGGAAAAGCGGCCATTGTCAAGAGCCGCAACAACAGCTACAACCTCCAGGAGCTGCCCGCGCTGTCGAGCCTCGTAGGCAATCAGTTCAAGCATGTTAAGGATAAAGTCGGTGTTCTTATTCTTAAGTACAACAGCGATTTCAACGGTCATTTCTACTATAATTATACCGAGAATATTGAACCGTGCGACTTCAAGAAAACACTGATGAAGGACCGTCCTTACTATTTCTTTGTAATAGGTAAGGACGAGTACATCAAGAAACTCTGCAACGAAAAATGTTTCCCCACGCCCGATGCAGTCTTCAGCACTATCGAAATCGACGACAAGGACATGAAGATGCAGCCCTTCGCTGTCAAACAGACATCTACCCCGGAGGTATGGACTATAGGCGACCTCAACAATCCAGAGGCCGACAAAGAGACAATCTGTCTGTGGACCAAGGATAATTTCGGCGATACTCGCTCGACCTTCCGCTTCTCCTTCGACAAAATCGAACTTCCCCTCTATGCCGCCGGCACCCTCGAAGCCGAGTACGATACCGATGTTGTGTCAGCAGTGAATTTCGATGCCGCCGCACTCGATTATTTCTCGGTGACACTTCAGCCATTCGACAGACTGCCCAAGGAAGACAGCGATGTAAAGATTAAGCTCGAACTCGTAAAGAATATCGATGCCACCTCCTGCTCCGTAGAGAAAGACACCGATGTCGATGCCACCGCCCTCGAAGGCAAGACATGGGGCTTTGGAAGCATCATCGCCAAGATCTACGAGGCATATGGTATCGAGAATGGCGATGATGAGACTATCGCCGAACTCAAATTCGCAATTTCTAAAAAATAATCAATTATAATCCTTTCATTATCATGGAAATCTCCTTACTTTCCGACATCTCGCGGGCTATCTACTCGTGGGTCCTCGACACACGTGCCGCCGACTTTCATTTCCTCCAGAACTCTGTAGGACAGGGCTATGGCATGCAGTGGGCATTCATCATCATGCTTCTCGTGTCGGTTATCGGCGTGTGCTGCTACTACTTCGGCGTCGCCGGCTCGGCCGTCAAGGCTACCAAACAGAACTATATCGTTGTCTTCATTCTCAGCCTCCTCACCATGTGGGTGCTCGACTATGTGATAATATATGTAGTCGCCGATATGGACGATCCTCTGACATGGAACATGCTCAAACTCAACCTCGTGAACAGCGTCTATTTCGCCATAATGTATGAAATCTGGTCGATTTTCATCAAAGGCGGTTCCAAAGCTCCCAATATCGATCTCATTTCCTGCTGGAAATAACCTATAATGCATAAAAACTTCTATATGAACAATCTATATGTATTTGCCATCGGCGGCAGCGGTGAGCGCGTCATGCGTTCGCTTATCATGCTTCTGGCTGCCGGTGTCAAGATCAACGCCAACTCGGTGACCCCCGTATTTGTCGACAACGACAAAAATTCGGCGGCGCTCACACGATGCAAGAACCTGATAAGTTTTTACAATAAAGGTCTCAGCGGAGGCACAGCCGGTATTGGCACCCTGTGTCAGCTTATTCCGGCCGAGCAGCGCGGTTCATTCTTCCAGACCAAAATCAACGATCCCATTCTTCTTGATATCGCCGGTAATACTATCGGCAATCTTGAGCAGATTATCGGCAATCTGAAAAAGGAGGACGAACTGCAGCGTTTAGTGCTCGAAGAGCGTAATCTGCTCTTCTCACAGGATGATCTCGAGATGCCTCTTACCGTGGGCTTCGTAGGCAATCCCAATATCGGATCGGTTGTGCTCAACACACTGTCGTTCCGCGACCCGCAGTTCGCCACTATTCTGCAGAACGCCACCACAGGCGACGGCGTTGTTGTGGTCGGTTCGCTCTTCGGCGGTACCGGCGCGGCCGGTTTTCCCCTGATTGTCAACAGCTTCATGTCGGGCGCCAAGAACCGCCCCACCGTCGGCGGCGTGGCAATTCTTCCCTATTTCGACTTCGAGAGCGAGGATGCGCATGATGCCAAAGAAAGGGTTATCAACACCGAGAAATACGACGTTAACTCCGATTCTTTTAGCACAAAGACCCGTGCGGCCCTTATGTACTACGATGACTACATGAGCCGACAGATGGACTATCTCTACTACGTAGGCGACGATAACCGCGCTCACTATCCTCACTACGTTGGCGGTGCCAAGCAGGATAATCCCGTGCACATAGTCGAGCTTCTTGGGGCTATGTCGCTTATCGATTTCGCAAAGG
Source organism: uncultured Porphyromonadaceae bacterium (assembly GCA_900548975.1). GTDB lineage: Bacteria > Bacteroidota > Bacteroidia > Bacteroidales > Muribaculaceae > CAG-873. The sequence continues at coordinate 7,062 of URMS01000031.1, read as the reverse complement.
GCACTAATCAGTCTACAATTGTCTATAAGGAGCCTGTCTGGGGTCTGAACGATGACCAGGCCGGTAATCCCGGTGTGGCCAATGTGTCGAGTGTCATAATGCCCGAAGTGAAAAGGGCCATGATCAAGTTCCAGCTTCTGCGCGAATACTTCACCAATACTACCGATGGCTTCCTGCACCATGACATCGCCAACGCTAAGGCTTATACCACCGACCTCGGCATCACCGAGGAGATCCGTTATGCTGTAGCCGGCCGCCCGAAGCCTGCTCCGATCAACGATGTAAAGAAACTCAACGATACAGTTACGGTCGAGACACAGAATTATCCCGCCGCATGGGGACTGAACGCTTTCTTCAAGGAATGGGATGCATGGTTCGGGGACCTCAACAATGCCAGTGCACGCCGCACATTCCAGTTCTTCCCTTATAACGCCAACGATATCGATTACCTCAATATCACCCGTCGATTCTTCAATGACGGCGGCAATGGCATCGCCAAGGTCGAGACCAAGTCGAAGGGTATTTTCAAGAAAGAATATTATACGGTAGCAGTCGAGCCAAAAATCGCCGACTATATATTCGGCACACACTCGAAAAATACCGTCAAGAAACCCAAAGCTCATCTGCAACTGCCATATCTTCTGAGGCTTACTTCGATGGCTTTCGATGAGGTTCTGAAGGACAAGTGCGACATCTAAGTTCTCCCATAATTCTAAAATCGCATCCTATCAATGAAAGATTATATTTTCGGACTTAAAGTAAGGTCCGTCAACAGTGCCAACCGCGAACCGTTTGCAGTCTACACACAGATGGGTCCCGGGCAGGCTCATAATCCCTACGGGAACTCGTACTTCAACGACCCTGCGTATATGGTGTCGGCCGGAGGTGCCAAGATAACCTCTATTCCGTCGCCCTATGCCCGCATGCATGTCACCGACATCGCCTTCCGCGAGCTTACCGCCGGCCGCGGCGTGCTCACCGAGGCCCAGCTGCGCAGCAACTCGATTTCCGATGACTATGTGCGCGCAATGTCGCACTGCCTCGACATGTTCGAGCTCATGTACAACTTCACCGACCTCGATCTCAAGGAGAAGGGCATAACCGTAGAGCTTATCGACCTCGTGACCCGCAACCGTGCCGACCACGCCGTCGCTTTGGCCAACAATTCCTCGCTCGGACGCTATATCGAGACTCTCGATCTCTACCGCAAAAGCTACAATGAAGTCATAAAGGACCGTGTGATTCCGGGCTATTCCTATACGTTCGACTTCTCGCAGCTCTATGTTTTCAAATACAAGGGCGCCACTTTCGCCGCCACATCGCCTTTCACCGGCTACTTCACCAAGGCCGACTGTGATCTCTATGATGCCGGCCTGAACTCGAACGGCCGTCCTATGCTTTCGGCCAACAAGACCGACTGGCGTCTTTTCGAGGGCCGCGACCCGCGGTTCCTCGAATTCCTCTATCTGCTTCTCAAAGGCAGTGGTCTGTCCGGCATCTACGCCAATCTTTTCTCAGCTCTGTCGCAGAATGTCGATGTGGCCAATCTGGCCAACAGATTGTTTGCCACTGAGTTTCCTGACTTCAATCTTGCACCTCAGGCAGGCGAGCTTCCCAAGGTCAAGACACCCAAGGGCGACACATATTTCCGTCCCGACGATATCGACCGCACATATCTCAAATATGTGCTGTTCCTCGAAAAGCCATTCAACTTCAAGGTGAGTCTGAGCGAATTTCAGAAGCCAATCGGCGAGCGCCAGAGTCCCGACGGCCTCAAGCTCATGCCCTGGCTTACTGTCAACGACCTTCTTTCCGATGCTCTCTTCGTGCTGCCCTACGACATCGACGACAAATATATGGCCGTACCCTACGAGTACAACCACATCGAATACCGCCGCTGTCTGGTGCCCATTAAGGAGAAAGCCCTGCAGTATCTCGATCTCTCCGAGCTCGTAAGCAACCTCAAGATAAAGAAGTACGACGACAACCACTACTGCGCCCTCCTTACCCTCACTCTCACCACAGGAGGCAAGATTGAACTGCGCCGCGACTATTATACCCGCAATCAGGGCATGGCATGCGCCTATCCCAACGGTTTGGTGGTGAGCGGCAGCGACACCAAGAGCTTCGTATTCGGCATATATCCTTTTGTCAGGAGCAACGAGTTCGAGAACATATACAAGGTTATGTTCTACAATTCGTTCGAATCCGGCTCCTGGGATATAAAGTTCTTCTACAAAGACGATACTCAGGGGCGGCAGTATCCGAAGGATCAGGTGAAGCGCAATATCACCAGCACTATGGACGAAGGCAATGCTCCCATCAACTGCACTTACTATCAGGTGTCGGGCGAGCATCTCAGAGACGGCGACGATTGCATTTCGGTCGCTTTTGCTCAGCTGAGCGTGAAAGTTCCCGGGCCGTTGACCGACGCCGACGGCAATCCGGTGGATATAAATGCCACAGCGCTTATAGTACCCAATCTGCAGCCAGTGAAGTGTGTCGACAAACTCGAGACCTATGTGGCTGTCGACCTCGGTACTTCCAATACCTATATTGCTTACAAGCACATATCACCCAATTCCGATACCCAGGATGAGATTCTGGATATCTCTACGGTGCACAAGAACTTCAACGAACTCGAGTTCATGCACAAGTCGCATCCGGTGAAAGCTATCCACAATCCGGCTCTCACCATGTTCAACGAGGATGCTATTCTCAAGGAAAGCGACCGCGAGGGTGCAGCCCTGAAGACAGAGTGCCTTCCGGCTCAGCTTTGCGAATTTATCCCTTCGCGTATAGTCAACGACGAAACTATCCAGGGTTTCCATTTCCCCATCCCCACTGTCATCAACACCCTGAAGGAGCTTGATAAGGAAGACAGGGACAACAACGGCAGCATACCGATGCTCAACCGTGCCATCCCCTTCGCATACTATACCATCGGTCAGCGTGAAAACAGCGACGGCACAAGCTACGACTGTATGGCCGAGGGTGAGTTCAAGTGGTTCTACGGTAAGAACAAACACGGTATATACGCCACCAACGAAGCGAAGAAAGGCAATTTCTACGCTTTTATGAGCGAACTGATGTTCATTATCCGCTCCAATATGCTCTCCAACGGCTACGATCTTACCAGGGTTACCCTGCTGTGGACCTACCCGCTGTCATTTCAGGACACTCTCGTCACCGAGTACACCAACGCATGGGAGTACAACTTCGCCAAACTCTTCCATCCCGAATGTCTCAATGCCGAGGGCCGGCTTTCGACCAACGGACGCGAGCGTATCCGCGAGTACGTCAAGCGTACCAACGAATCGCTCTCGCCTATCTTCTACTGTATCACCAAGCCTTCGGAAGTACACCACCTTACCGTGCTCATAGATATAGGCGGCGGTTCGTCGGACATCGTGGGCTATCGCAACGGCGCACCTGTGTTCATCACCTCGTTCGGCTTTGCGGGCAATGCCCTCTATCTCGACGGTAACCTCAATACACATCCGAATCCGGCTCCTCAGAACAACTATATGCGTCACTTCGTGAAAGTGGCCAGCGAGACCATCAACAATCAGGCCAACGTGCTCGACCGCACACGCAAGATTGATATGAACGCTCCCATAAGCTCGCTGATGAACTACGGCTTCTCGCAGGCTCCCGACGACTTCGCGCACATCTTCAACAACGAAGTGCCTAAGTTCATGCTCGAACTCCACAATGCCGCGCTTCTCTATCATACCGCTCAGGTGATCCACAAGATTTCGCCCGACGAAATGCCTATGACCATCTACCTCACAGGCAACGGTTCGAATCTAATAAGCATTAACCCGGCAAACGAGCGGAATGCCACCAAATTCCTTCGTACTGTGCTCGCGAAGCTCTACGGTAAACCGGTTGAGGAGATAGAGACCAAAATCAAACACGTGCCTTCGCCCAAGCGGGCCACCGTGTACGGTTCTATCAAGGGTCTGGAGAACGAATATATCAACTTCAACACTGTCGAGGGCCAGCACCGCGTGGTTGCCTTCGGCGATGCCGATACCGTATGTGCTATCGAAGAAGGAGAAATCGGCATACCCGCAGGCCGTCTCGAAGGCAAGATCGGTCAGGTATATGAAAACGTTAAGAACTTCATAGGACTTTTTTATGAGGCACAGGGCAACCGTATTCCCAAACTCAAACAGGAAGAGATGCTGAAGTGTCTTGACATCATCAAAGGCGCTCCCGAGAACAATGTCCCCGAGGACTTCCTCACCGATTCGCTATTCTTCCAGTTCATATCGCTGCTGATGGAAGAAGTGTCGGCCAACTTCGCTGAAAACGAATTCAAATAATCGGCGACCAATAATCCGGCCCGGTAACTTGCCGGGCCGGTTTTCCTCTCACCCTTAATCTAAATATTCGATGTCTACTTTCAATAACAACAGATACGACGAACAGCAGCCCGTCACGACTACGGAAATCATGAATTTCCTTGTCGAGATGTCGATAGCCCAGGACAAACGCTTCGACCGCATCTCCGAGCAGGTCGAACAGCTCAAAAAGGAGGTTGCAAATCTCCGGGCACAGCTCGCCGCAGCCAACGCCGAGCCGCTTGTCGTCGAAATCAGGCGCGGATCAGGCGCTCCGGCTTATAAAGCCCCCGAACCGCCGTCCTCCCGGCCGCGCGAGCAGATGGCGCCGCCGCAGCCCGCTCAGCCGGTGTGTCCGCCACAGCCTCAGGCCGCACCCCGGCCTGCGCAGCCGCAGTATGCGCCCCCTCAGGCAGCTCAGCCGCAGGCTCAGCCTCAGCCGGCAGCCGCTCCCGCGCAGGCTCCGCGGAACACTCAGGTCACACGCCTGTACTTCGGCGAGCCTGATGGCGCCGGTTTCGAATCGAACAATTACCTCAACGATGCCAATGACGGTCGTGTGCTCTATGTGGTCGAGTGCACCTCGCCTAACGAAGCTTCGTTCTATCCCATGTCGCGCAGTTTCCATCGTCTGCGTGCCAATGCGTCGACATTCCTGTTGCCTCTGTGCAATGTAGCCGGCGATGTCGAGTCGGCTAACTCCTTCGAAGTCTCACCGGCCGACTACGGCAAACTGCGTCTCGAGGACGGTTACTGGATGATGGTGAAAAAATGTACCGTCAACTGCGTGTAAGTCCTGTTCACGCCAACAACCAATCATTTCCGCATACATATGGATCTTAAAAAAATAATAATATTCCTTTTCGCCCTGATAATCGTTGCAGTACTTATTATAGGCATGCGCGGCACCAAGATCGAATCGGTGATCGACGGTTCTACCGTGCGCCTCAACAACGGGGCCATTGTTTCGCTTATCGGCATCGAGCCTTCTCAGGAAGGCGAGAGCCTGCTTTCGAGCTATGTAGGCGAAAAAGTATACATTCTTCCCGACAATTCCCAGACCTACGACGTCAACAGCATGGAGCCGGGCACCAAATATCCCGCATATCTGCTGCTGAAATCGGGCGGTCACCTCAACCGCGAACTTCTGGTTACCGGCACTTCCGAGCTTCGCGAGTGTGCTCCGCTTGTCGACAGCCTTGTCGATTTCCGCCGCTGGTATGCCGAAGGCAAGAAGCACGGTGTCACACCGACTCCCGCACCCCCTCAGGTAATCAACTACCAGGAGGACGATATCGTCCTTCCTCCCTATCAGGCTTCCGAGCGCCGTGTGAGCGGTTGGTTTGTCGACGGCAATGAGAATGTAGAGATGCTCGAGGACGCCTGCGACTACAATCTGCCGTATACCAAAAAATTTGCCAACGAACTTGCCGCCAAGTCGCCAGGCCCGTACAATATCGGCCAGGTATGCGAGATTTTCGACTATTGTTACAACAAATGGCGCTATGTCAATGATCCCGCCGATATCGAGTATGTGGCCCGCGCATCCGAGTCGATCAACGCATCGCTTACCGGCGACTGCGACGACTTCGCCGTGCTTGTCGCTTCGTGCATCCTTGCCGTAGGCGGACGCCCCTGTATCAACACCGGTCATAACGCCCGCGGCGGGCATGCCTTCACCGAGGTCGATATCGCTCCTTTCGACCAGAACGAAGTGATGAGCACCATCCGAAAGCATTTCTCGGCATATAATATATCGTCACTCGCCACGCGTCGCGACGGTGACCATCTGTGGCTCAATCTCGACTGGCAGGCTGCTTACCCCGGCGGACCGTACTACGACTGCTCGCGCAGCCGCGACGCTTACGCCTTCGAGAACGGCAGCTGGGTATGGAAAAAACTTAACTGATGTTCGGTACTATAATATGCATCGCCGCCGGCCTGGTCCTGTGGCTCTTCGTGCCCGGATGGGTCAGGCTCAAATCGGCCCGCGAACGCAAGATATTCCGCTTCCTGTGCATGGTGCTGGGTATTGTCATAGCGGTCGGCGCGGCAATTTCATTCGTTAAATCTTTATTCTGAATTCTGATATGGCATTTTGCGGTAATTGCGGGCATCAGTTGCCCGACGGCGCCTCATTTTGCAACAACTGCGGCGCGTACGTAGGCAACCAGACCGCTCGTAAAACCCAATCGGCCGGCGGAAGCGGCAAATCGGGCTCACACGATAAATCATCGTTTATCGACGGCCTCAGTGGCTACATGGGCCACGACAAGAGCGTGCAGCTCAACTGGAAGGACCTTTTCACCAACGTTTTCAAGCACCACACTCGCGAAGAGGCCGAAGATATATTTATCTGCGGCACATCGCGTACTACCCCCGAACTCGACGAAGTGTCGGCCACATGGCCTAAACCATGGCTCTACAGCCGTGTGCTGCTGTGTTTTGTGAGCGCATTCATTCTACTGTACTGGTGCGCCATGCTGTTCCACAATCCCCTGGTGATTCCGGGTCTGATGATAATAGGCGCTTTTGCGGTGCCGTTCGCCACCATGGTGCTGTTCATGGAAGTAAATGCGTTCCGTAATATCAGCATATACTCCGTGTTCCTCTACTTCCTTGTGGGCGGATGCGCCTCGCTGCTTGTCACACTCTTCTTCATTAGTGTCCACTAAAAAATCATAAGAGTACTTTGAAATAATTGAAATTCAAT
>URMS01000030.1 GCA_900548975.1 uncultured Porphyromonadaceae bacterium | reverse complement strand
CAGCTTGTCGAAGCCGCCGGCCTTGATATTACGCCTGATCCAGGGATTTTATAGTTCAACAGCGCCAACGACTATGCCATCTATTACTCGGACCGTGAAATCCCGTCGCCATTCGAAACGACCGCCTATACTCCGGTGCCGGAGATTCTTACCCCCGATGTAGTTGCTGTGCCCGACGCCGATGCCGCTCTTGTGGCTGTCGACAACTGTAGCGCCGCTACCGCTGCTGCCGGCACCGCGCCTGTGGTGGTATATCTGTTCGAATACGATTCGTCGGATATCCCTGAGACTGCCGCTCTTACCGATATCGCCCGCCGTGCCTCAAAAGCAGGAACGGGACTGGATGTAAAGGCTTATACCGACGAACGCGGCAATGTGTCGTACAACAAGCGTCTGAGTGCACGCCGCGCCAAGGCCGTCGCCGACTATCTTGTGGCACACGGTATGCCTGTGGCTAAAGTGAAGGTCCACGCCATGGGGCCAACGCACGCTTTCGGCAGTGATGCCGCCGACCGCCGTGCCGAGATCAGGCAGACAGGCAAATAAGCATTTAGGCTGACAAGCTAATAGGCTGACGGGCTGACAGGCTGACGGGCTGACAGGTTTTAGATTTAAAAAGCTTGTCAGCCTGTCTGCTTATTTGCCTGTCAGCCTAAAACTGCCTGTCAGCCTAAAAAATTAATATTTGCAGATTCGGGAGGATTTAACTAATTTTGCCACATAACCGGGAAGAACTCTGAACTTCTCTCTTGCAGAAAAACACATCTCTACCTTAATCCCGGGCGGACGAATATTTATATAAGACATTGCTGTTTAAGATTTCCTGATGAAAAAGGTCAGTATTATAGTACCGTTTTTCAACACGGCTGCGTATATGCGTAAATGTGTTGAAAGCATCTTGAATCAGACTTACCGCAATATAGAGATAGTGCTTGTCGATGACGGTTCCACCGACGGATCGCGAGAGATATGCGAGCAATATTGCCGCCAGGACAGCCGAATAGTGCTTGTCGCCAAACCGCATACCGGTCAGGCCGACTCCCGCTACGCAGGTTTCGGGCGTTCAACCGGCGATTATATCTACTGTGTTGATTCCGATGACAGCATAGAGCCGCATGCGGTAGAACTGCTTGTGGCCGGTCTTGAGGCTTCGGATGCCGACATGTATCTGGCCCGCTACCGGCTTACCGATGAAAAGGGACGCACGGTCGGCACTTCGCGCGAATATACCGTAGACCGCATCGGCGACAGGAAGAATATTGTTACCGACGCGTTGTGCATAGACAACATGAAGGCATCGCTGTGTCTTAAACTCTGCCGGCGCTTTCTGTGGGAGAAGTGCTACGAACCATTTGTGAGGACTCTGAGGTATAACGAAGATTATCTGCTCACCATACTTTTCAGCCTCGAGGCGCGCAGTGTGGCTTTTTCCAATGAGATAGTATACAATGTGCTGCGCCGTCGCGGCAGTGTCAGCCGGCGGGTGAGGCCCGATATGCTCGGTTCGCACGACGAATGCTTCTCCGTGATAGCGGAGCGCCTGGAGGCCCGTTTTCCCGCCGAAGACTTCGGACGAGCCTACCATACAGGCTTCGGCAAAAATCTATTCTACAGCATGCTTGTGGCTGCGACAGTGGCCCGAAGCTACGGTGAATTCAGAGGTCTCTGCGACAGCATAGCCCCCGACAGCATATACCGCACCTATACTTTCCGACGGGATATAGGCGATTACCGGCTGTCGTTCCGCATTCTCGATATGCTCAGCCGGCGTCCGCGGCTATTTTTCATGGCTTCCGGAGTCATAGGGCTGTTTTTCAAACATTGATTGGTCGGTCGGATTGGAAACTACAGGTAAGATATCGGCGTCTCTGGTGCTTTACAGGAATACACGCGCCGTGCTCGAGAGGGTACTGATGTCGATAGCCGGCAGCCGGATATACATGCTGTATGTGGTGGATAACTCGCCCACCGACGAGCTTCGGGCTATTGTGGCCGCTTATGCCGGACGGCAGCCGCTCGAGTATCTTTTCGGACACGGCAATGTCGGTTATGGCCGTGGTAACAATATGGCCATGGAAAAGGCGCTTGAGGCCGGGTTCAGGTATCACCTGGTGCTCAACCCCGATGTAGAGTTCGGGCCGGAGGTAATATCCACACTTGCATCCTATATGGACACCCACCCCGATGTGGGCCTGATATCGCCAAAAGTACGCTTTCCCGACGGCCGCTTACAGTACCTGTGCAAGCTGCTGCCGGCACCCGTCGATATTCTCGGACGGCGCCTTCTGCCCGCACGCCTGATGCGTCGGCGCAACAGCCGCTACGAGATGCATTTCACCGGCTACGACAGGATATGGAACTGTCCCAGCCTTTCGGGGTGTTTCATGTTTATGCGGATGAGTGCGGTAAGGGACGCAGGCCTTTTCGACCCGCGGTATTTCATGTACTTCGAAGACATCGATCTCACCCGTCGGATGCATATGGAGGGGCGGACGCTATACTATCCGCATGTGTCGATAATCCACGGCTACGCTTCGGAGCACCGGCACAACACCCGACTGTTTTTCGAAGCCCTGGTGAGCGCGGTTAAGTATTTCAATAAATGGGGGGGGTGGACTTATGATTCTCAACGCAAATCCATAAATAGCTCCGCTATATATGGCGGTCCGGAAGAGGAAACCTAATAAGCGTCAGTAGCTCAGCACATTTTTCCGTGAGGCATCGATTTTCAGAAGAATGAAAAGCAGGATAGTAAAGCCCCACAGCGACGAGCCGCCGTAGCTGAAGAATGGCAGAGGTATGCCGATAACCGGGCACAGACCTATGACCATGCCGATGTTGATGCAGAAGTGGAATATGAAATATGAGGCCACGCAGTATGCGTAGACGCGGCCGAAGGTAGTCGGCTGCCGCTCGCCGATGCGGATTACGCGCAGTATAAGCCCGAGAAACAGCAGGGTGACAAACATGGCTCCGACAAAGCCTTCTTCCTCGCCGATGGTGCAGAAAATGAAGTCGGTATGCTGCTCGGGCACATATTTGAGCTTGGTCTGGGTGCCGTTGAGGAAGCCTTTGCCGAAGAAACCGCCCGAACCGATGGCAATTTTGCTCTGATTGACGTTGTAGCCGGCGTCGCGCAGATCTTCCACCATGCCCAGAGCCACCTTGACGCGCATCTGCTGGTGGGGCTGCAGATGGTCGAAAGCAGCGCCGACCGAGAACAGAAACGCTATTGCGAACACTGCCGTGGCCACCGACACGTAGAGCTTGGGGCGCCTGAGCTTGATGGCTTCGAACACCACATATATACATGCCACGCCTATTATGCCCAGAGTGACGGGAAGACAGGGAATCTCAACGCCGCAAAGGTCGAGAATATACTCCAGCAGCCCTGCTCCGGCAAACCAGAACAGGAGATTGCGGGCTACCTCGAAGCGCCGCGAGTAGACAGCCGTCATGGCCACCATGATGAGCATTATCATGAGCAGGACCACAAACTCACCGGTAGGCATGCCCATGATAAGACCTTCGGAATACTTGAGGCCCACCACGAAAATCACCACCGACAGCAGGGCGGCAAAGAGCACAAGACCGCTCATGCCTTCGCGGTAGAGCACGAAGAAAAGAGCCAGGAAGGTGAGTGCGGAGCCTGTTTCGTTCTGCAGCAGGATAAGTATAATCGGAGTGATGATGATGGCCAGGGCCTTGATATAGTTCCCGATGCCCGCATTGAGCGAGAAATGATAGGTGCTGAATAGCTTCGCCAGGGCGAGCGCTGTAGCAAATTTGGCGAATTCGGCCGGCTGAATACTCATCGGGCCGAGCGATATCCATGAGTACGAGCCTTTTGTGTCGTGGGCAAGGAATGGCGTGATCGCCAGTAGCACCACTATGACGAGATAGATAGGATATGCGTAGGTCTCGTACATGCGGGCGTCGATGAGCAGAAGGACCGTGCCCAGACACAGGGCCATGCCGATCCAGCGCAGCTGTTTGCCCGAAAATTCATCGTATGAGAACATGCTGGCGTTGTCGAAGTCGTAGCATGCGGCATATATGCTCACCATGCCGGCGAGCACCATGATGAGGTATATGATCACCGTAATCCAGTCGAGATTGCGGAATGTCGACGAGGGGTCATTTCTTCTTGGGAGCGGCATAGACTATCGATGAGTTCATCATTTGTTCTTCCATATATTTCCTTTCGGGCGCTATGGTGCCGGTAAGGTATTTCTCCATTACCAGACTGCCGATGGGCACGCCGTAGGTAGCGCCCCAGCCGCCGTTTTCCACATACACGGCCACGGCAATCTTCGGTTCGTGGTAGGGCGCGAAGCCCATGAACGCCGAGTGGTCCTTGCCGTGAGGATTCTGCGCGGTGCCTGTCTTGCCGCAGACCTCGATTCCGGGTATGGCGGCGCGGCGGCAGGTACCGCCTGTCACGGCCATGCGCATGCCCTCGGCCACGGCATCGTAGTGGCGGCTCTCGACGGTGGGATAGCGTTTGTTGAGAATTTCGGCGTCCATCACCGTGTCCTGTATCTCTTTTACCACGTGAGGCGTGATGAACCACCCGCGGTTGGCTATGGTGGCGCCGAGATTGGCTATCTGCAGAGGTGTGGCAAGGATCTCGCCCTGGCCGATGGCCACCGATATGATGGTGTTGGCACTCCAGTGGCCTTTGGAGTAGAACCGGTTGTAGAATTCCTCGTTGGGTATGAATCCGCGCTGTTCGCCCGGCAGGTCGATGCCGAGGCGGTAGCCGTAGCCCATCGACACAAGGTGCTTTTTCCATACCTCGAAGGCATTTGCCGACGAGCCGTATTTGCTGCGGCGGTCGATCATGGCCTTGAAGCCCCAGCAGAAGAAGGCGTTGCACGATGTCTGGAGCGCGGGCTTGAGCGGCAGCGGCGAGCCGTGTGCGTGGCAGCCCACGCGCAGACCGCCGTTGATATATCCGTGCGCGCACGGATAGGTGGTGTTGAGGTCGATTATGCCTTCCTGAAGGAAAATTAGACCCTGGGTGGGTTTGAAAGTTGAGCCGGGCGGATACGAGCCCATGAGGGCGCGGTCGTAGAGCGGCCAGGAGTCGTCGTTGACGAGTTTGCGGTAGTTCTCGCCTCGCTGACGGCCGACAAGCAGCGTGGGGTCGTAGTTTGGCATCGACACCATGCACAGCACCTCGCCGGTGGCGGGTTCGATGGCCACGACGGCCCCGCGTTTGCCCACCATGAGCGATTCGGCATACTGCTGCAGCTTGATGTCGAGACTCAGGCGGATGTCGCGGCCCGATATCGGGGCGATGTCGCTGGCGCCGTCATCGTATCGGCCCTGGATGCGTCCGCGGGCATCGCGGATGAGTATTTCCACGCCTTTGACGCCGCGCAGGTAGGGTTCGTAGCTTTTCTCGATGCCGAGGTCGCCGGTGTAGTCGCCGGGCGAGTAGTAGTCGTCGCGCTCGATGTCCTTGGCCGATACTTCGCGGATGTTGCCGAGTACGTTTGCGGCCGTGGCGTGCTTGTACTGCCTGAGGATGCGTTTCTGGATGAAGAAGCCCGGAAAACGGTAGAGTTTTTCCTGCAGGCGCCCGTAATCCTGTGCCGAGAGCTGGGTGATGAGCCTCTGAGGCGTGTACGACGAATATCCGGGATTGAGGCGGCGGTCCTTCATGTCGGCCATGCGCTTGTCGAACTGCTCGCGGGTGATGTTGAGGGTCGAGCAGAAGTCGAGGGTATCGAAGGGCTGCACGTCGCGCGGTATGAGCATGACGTCGTAGGCCGGCTGGTTGAATACCACCAGTTCGCCGTTGCGGTCGTAGATGAGGCCGCGCGAAGGGTAGACGGTTTTTTTGAGAAAGGCGTTGGAATCGGCGGAGCGCTTGTATTTCTCGTCGTTGATCTGAAGGTCGAAAAGACGCACGAGAAATATGGCGGCTATAATGATGATAAAGCCGCCGATAACATATTTGCGTTTCTCAAGATCGTAGTTTTTTCTCAAGATACGATGTGCGTTAACTTGCCTCGCGGCCGCGTGAAACGGCGCAGTCGAGAGCGTAGAGGAGAATGAACGAGTAGATTGTAGATGCTATGATGCGGAGCACCAGCAGCCTGAAGTTGAAGAACTGGAATGCTTCGATGGTAAAGACCATGGTGCAGTAGATGAGTACCATGGTTACGAGGAATTTCATGAACGCGGCATGCCCCATGCTGCGGGTCGACGGGCTCCGGCTGGCAAGGTCGTCGTCGGTGGAGACATAGAGATGGAACACTGGCTTGCGGACAAATGCAAGCACGGTGCAGCCGAGTGTGTTGACACCTGCGGTATCGCAGAACATGTCGACAGCGAAGCCCGTGACGAAGCCTATGGTGGTGGACCAGTTTGTGCCCAGTGTCACCGGCAGCATTATGATGATATAGATAAAGACTATGGGCAGAGCCACGTTGAACAGGGCCAGGTGGTTGAAAACCACCGCCTGGGCCGGAACAAGCAGCAGAAACGCCAAAGCTATCGATATCGCCGTCTTCATGAGAATTATGGATTATGGATTATGAATTATGAAATTGGCACGTTGGCCATAATTCATCATTCATAATTCATCATTTATTGAAATGGGTTCTTTTTCGCATCGTTTTCTTCGCCGGCGGTGAGGGCGCGGAGCTCGTCGGCCTGATTGTTGACCACCACCTGGACGTTACCGAGGGTGGTGAAATCGGCAAGCAGCTTTATGCGCAGGGTGAAGAAATTCTGGTTTCTGTCGCTTTCGGCCTCCACTACGGTGCCCACCGGGAGTCCCGATGGGAAGACGGCGGAGTAGCCGCTGGTGACGATCGTGTCGCCGGGCTGATAGACAGTGTGGCGCGGCAACTCTTCCAGAAGGGCTTCGCCGGGGTTTTCGCCGTCCCAGACCAGTGAGCCGAAGTAGTCGCTTCGCTTGATCTTGCACGACAGGCGGAAGTGGGGGTTGAGCAGCGATATTACGCGGGCGCTGTGCGCCCCGGTGGTGCTGACGATGCCCACTACACCGTTGCGGTCTATCACACCGAGCTCGGGGCGGACACCGTCGGCGCTGCCCTTGTTGATGGTGAGATAGTTGAACGGATGCGAAATGCTGTTGTTGATAACGTGTGCCACTATGAAATCGAAGTGTCGCACGCCGCTGTCGAGAGCGAGAGTATCGGTGTAGTTGGCTTCGTGGAGTGCGTCGATGGTTTCCTGCAGGCGCACAATCTCGGCCTGCAGTTCGGCATTACGGCGGTTGAGGTCGTCGTTGATTTCGCGCAGGTCGAAATAGGATGTCACGTTGTTGGCTCCTTTGTATACGGTAGAAGCCATACGGCCGGCACTTGTCATGAACACGTGCTGGCGGTATGGGTCACCGTTGAAGAGAAGCATGCAGCCGATAACCACATATATAGTGAATACCAGCCACTTGCTGTGACGAAGTATGAAGCCGAAAAGCTCGTTCACCGTCGGAGGCTCTTATCGGATAAGGAAGGAGAACTTGTGGATGTTCTTCAGAGCCACGCCGGTACCTTTGGCCACGCACAGAAGCGGGTCCTCGGCCACGTGGAACTGTATGCCGATCTTATCGATGAGGCGCTTGTCGAGACCACGGAGCAGGGCGCCGCCGCCGGCGAGGTAGATGCCGTTGCGGACGATGTCGGCGTAGAGCTCGGGCGGAGTCTGCTCGAGGGCGCTGAGCACGGCGGCTTCTATCTTCGATATTGTCTTGTCTATGCAGTGGCTTATCTCCTGATAGCTTACGGGCACTTCGAGAGGCAGTGCGGTCATGAGGTTGGGACCGTGTACCACGTAGTCTTCCGGCGGATTCTCGAGTTCGGTGAGGGCCGAGCCGACGTGTATCTTGATCTGCTCGGCGGTGCGGACGCCCACTTTGATGTTGTGTGCGCGGCGCATGTGGTTGAGGATGTCGTCGGTGAGGTCGTTGCCGGCAATCTGTATGCTCTTGTTGCTTACGATGCCGCCCAGCGATATCACGGCGATCTCGGTGGTACCGCCGCCTATGTCGACAATCATGTTGCCTTCGGGAGCTTCGACGTCGAGACCTATGCCCAGGGCTGCGGCCATGGGTTCGTGGATCATGTATACGTCGCGGCCGTCGGCGTGCTCGGAGGAGTCGCGCACGGCGCGTACTTCGACTTCGGTAGATCCCGAAGGGATGCCTACTACCATGCGGAGCGAGGGCGAGAACCAGTTGTTTTTGGTGCTGGCTTTCTTCACCAGACCGCGTATCATGAGCTCGGCGGCATTGAAGTCGGCGATAACGCCCTGACGGAGCGGACGCACGGTGCGTATGCCCGGGTGAGCGCGGCCTTCCATCTGCTGGGCTTCCTTGCCGACGGCTATGAGCTTGTCGGTGCGGGTGTCGAGCGCCACGATAGAAGGCTCGTTTATCACAATCTTATCGTTGTGAATGATGATGGTATTTGCAGTACCAAGGTCGATGGCAATCTCCTTGGTAAGAGAGAACAGCTTCACTTTTAAAATTATGAATTATGGATTATGAATTATGGAGAGAAGCGAACTCGGCTTAATTCTTATCCTGTTTTATTAAATTATGGATTATGAATTATGGAGAGAAGCGAACTCGGCTTAATTCTTATCCTGTTTTATTAATTATGCTATCGGAGTGGGAGTTCAGCCCTGCTCCGTCAGATTCTGTCTGGTAGATTTGATGATCGAGAATAAAATGCTTATCAGTTGAGAGCAATCATCCAGCAGACTGTCGGCTTCGGATTGGGTGATGTAGCCCGTTTCCTTTAACAATTCGAGCCAGTATTCTGTTTCCGAGGCCTCCTTCAATGCAATATTTAATTTTGCAATGAAATCTGCTTACGACTGTGCTCTAAGCCCTTCGCGCACATTTGCTCCGATCGACGTACCGCTCCTGACGAATTGACGTGATAAGATATACTCGTGGCCGCGTTCCGAAAGATCCTTATATAGAAGGATGCACCGGACAGCAAATTTTTTGCTTTTATCGGCAATCGCATTGTCTCTATAGTCGCTTCTCATTGTATGGAGTGGTATTATCGGGAATTATGGAGTATGAACTATCGGTTCATAATTCATAATCCATAATTCTTAATTCGAAAGGATTAGTGGCGGAAGTGACGGAAGCCGGTCATGACCATGGTCATGCCGTGGTCGCGGCAGAATGCTACCGAGTCGGTGTCGCGGATGGAGCCGCCGGGCTGTATCACGGCGTCGACACCGGCCTGGTGTGCTATCTCCACACAGTCGGCGAAGGGGAAGAAGGCATCGGATGCCATGACGGCGCCCTTGAGGTCGAAGCCGAAGGATGCGGCTTTCTCGATGGCGTGGCGCAGTGCATCGACGCGCGAGGTCTGGCCTACGCCCGAGGCGATGAGCTGACCGTTGCGGGCGAGAACGATGGCGTTGCTCTTGGAATGCTTCACTATCTTGTTGGCGAAGAGGAGGTCGGCCACGAGGCTTTCGGGCAGGCTGTCGCCCGACACGAGGCGGAGATCGTCGACGGTCTCGACCTTGCTGTCGGCATCCTGCACCAGTACGCCGCCGAGGATGGTGCGCACACGCTGTGCCGGAGCTGCGATGGCCTTGCGGCGGAGAACGATACGGTTTTTCTTCTGCATGAGGATGGTGAGGGCGTCGTCGGAGTATTCGGGCGCTATGATTACCTCGAAGAAGATTTTACCGATTTCGGCAGCGGCGTCGGCTTCGATTTTGGCATTGCAGATGATGATGCCGCCGAATGCCGACACGGGGTCGCCGGCGAGGGCTGCCGTCCACGCCTCGGTGACGAGGTCGCGGCTGGCGAGACCGCAGGCGTTGTTGTGCTTGAGGATTGCCACGGTGGTGGTGTCGAATTCGTCGATGAGCGAGCATGCGGCGTCGATGTCGAGAAGATTGTTGTAGCTTATCTCCTTGCCGTGGAGTTTGTCGAAGAGAGCGTCGAAGTTGCCGTAGTAGCATGCCTGCTGATGGGGGTTCTCGCCGTAGCGAAGGCCCATGGCGCCGTCGACGGCCATGCGGAGTGCCGAATCCTTGCCGGGGGCGAGGGGAGTGGTGCCGGCAAACCAGTTGTAGATGGCCGAGTCGTAGCCGCTCGACACAGCGAAGGCCTCGCGGGCCAGGAAGCGGCGCTGCTCTTCAGTTGTAGCGGCACCCTGGGTGTCGAGAATGCCCTGAAGGTAGCTGTAGAACTGCGACGATGCCACGATGGCGGTGTCGGCGAAGTTCTTGGCGGCCGCGCGGATGAGCGATATACCGCCTATGTCGATTTTTTCGATGATATCGGCCTCGGATGCGCCCGATGCCACTGTAGCCTCGAAGGGATAGAGGTCGACGATGATGAGGTCGATACCGGGAATTTCATATTTTTCCATCTCGGCGACGTCGCTGTCGTTGCTGCGACGGCCCAGAATGCCACCGAAAACCTTGGGATGGAGGGTTTTTACACGGCCACCGAGTATCGACGGGTAGCCGGTCAGATCCTCGACTGCCGAGCAGGGCAGCCCCAGAGATTCTATATAAGAACGCGAGCCGCCGGTCGACAGCAGCTCTACTCCGCACGAATGAAGTTTACGCACAATGGGCTCGATACCGTCCTTGCTGAACACCGATATCAGAGCGCGATTTATTTTCTTGAGTTCCGACATGATTTTGTTGTAGCTATTGGTTTGCAAAAGTACAAAAAAAACTTCAATCGAAGTGGCTCAATCTCAACATTTCGGGCCGCGCAGGTGTTTTTTAGGCATACTAACCTAAAATAATACGATTATGTCTGTTTTTAAAACCGAAGACGAGCGCGAGGTCGAAGTTCTCTCCAGGCTCGAAAAGCAAATAGAACGTCGCGAAAAGATCCATCGTTTTCTTATAGCCGGCCTTAGCGGATTGCTTGCTCTCTCGGTAGCCGCCCATGTGGCATGCCACTGCGCAGAGCGCCGCCGCCATCGCCGCTGACTCATTCTCCCTCTCCTTTAAAACGATAAAACACCCGGTCAGGCTATATCAAGGCAGCCTGGCCGGGTGTTGTGCTTATCGTTGTGCAGGGGGACTTATTTCATCAGCACTTTGGTGACGGTCGAACCCTGGCGGCGGATATAGAGGCCGTTTTCGGGCTGAGCTACGCGGATGCCCTGCAGGTTGAAGTATTCGACGGGAGCATCGGTGTCGGCAACGACGGCGTCGACGCCGGCCGGATTGGGAACGGCAAGTTTGATATTGTCGATAAACCAACGACATTTATCTGTATTATCTGCGGCATTACCGGGCCATTGTTCATCGATATTACGGACGGTAATACGGGTTTCTTTGTCGATTTTTGCATCTGTAAGAGCCACATTAGCGTGTACCCATTCATAGGGACTTCCGGTTGCGAAAGTATGAGTCGGCACAAGATATTGTGTCTCGGTTTCACCGTTTCTGACTATAACGACCAGTGCGGTCGGATCCCATGCTGATGTAGCTTTGTCGCCTCGACGCTGAGAGCACCAGTCGAACGATAGAACAAGTTCTTCATCTTCTGCAGGTGTATTCTCAAGTTTGGGTATGGTGATGCCTGTGAAAAAGTTGGTAAGACCGAATTTGATATAGTTGCGCTGAAGATATGACTGAGCACCGGGCTTACGGGGAGTTTCCGACGGCGCGCATATGATGGGGAACTCATATCCCTTAGAGAGAAGAGCATCATAGGTAGATACGTCTTGACCATCGATTTCGACCTTGTTGGTGATGAGTTGCTGTGCTGTTGCAGCAGAATTATTGTTTTCAACGGTCTGTCCTGCCGGTTTAATAGAAGCCCATGGTTCGAGCCATTCGAAGTCTTCCTGAAAGTAGACGGTTTCCTGTGCGGCCATCGACAGGCCTGCGGCTGCGGCGAGAATGGTGAGTAAAGTTTTTCTCATAGAATCTGATTTAGGTTTATAGATATGTTGGTTAGTCTCATATCGAAAGAGCCGGGTTTCGATTCTCTTTCGAGTTGTAGCGCAAAAGTAAACAATCTGCTTTTATTGCGCAATAATAAAGGGCGGAAAAAAATTCCGCCCCCGAAAAAATTGTTTTACCTTTTATTTATAGAGGAATCGCCGGATAGACCGCTTGGGAGTTTTTTCGAACTCGGTGGGCATTATCTCGATTTTCTGTATCTGTTCGTATGGCCCGACGAGTTTGTTGAGGCTTTCGCGGTTCGACTCCATGGCTTCTTCGAGCTGACGGGTGTCGAGGCCGTCGCGCTCCACCTGTTCGCTGTCGGGGTGGCAGAGAGCCACCAGGTGGCCGTCGCGGTCTACTACGAGGCATTCGTTCACGTAGGGCATGTTGTTGAGCTTCGATTCTATTTCCTCGGGGTATATGTTCTGTCCGTTGGCTGTGAGAATCATAGTCTTGTATCGGCCGCGTATAAATATTGTGCGGTGGTCGGGCCCGAGGAATCCCATGTCGCCGGTGTGCAGCCAGCCGTCTTCCTCGAGAGCAGCCTCGGTGGCGTCGGGGTTCTTGTAGTAGCCTTTCATCACATTGAGTCCGCGCACCATTATCTCGCCCTGCTTGCCTTCGGCGTCGGAGAGGGTTTCGTCGGCGAGTATGCGGGCTTCCATTATGCCTCTGAGGGTGCGTCCGGCCGAGCCGGGCTTGAAGCGGCGCCATGGCGAGTAGCTGATCAGAGGACCGCATTCGGTCATGCCGTAGCCCACGGTGAGCGGAAATTTGATGCGGCACAGGAAGTCTTCGACTTCACGGTTAAGCGGAGCGCCGCCTACTATCACTTCTTCGAAAGCTCCGCCGAAAGCGTCGACGAGTTTGGACCGTATGATGGCGTAGATGGCTTTGTCGAGCATCGGCACTGCCAGAACCCAGCGCATGGGGTTCTTGGTAATCATCGGTACTATGAGCTTGCGGTATATTTTTTCCAGAATCAGAGGCACGCATACTACCAGCGAGGGCCGCACCTGCTTCATTGCCTTGAGCAGGAGCGCCGGCGTGGGCGTCTTCCCGAGCAATGTCACATGCGTGCCCACGGCAAGGGGCACAAGCATGTCGAAGGCGCAGCCATAGGCATGTGCCAGCGGGAGGAACGACAACGCCCGCGAGCCCTGGTAGTGGAGATTGGACCGTATGCCGAACACCACATTGCCGCGGAGGTTGTCGAGAGTAAGCATCACGCCTTTTGAGAAGCCTGTTGTCCCCGAGGTATAGTTGATGATGGCGGTTGAGGAGCCGTCGAAGTGCCGGTAGTGTATGTCCTTGGGCTTGAAGCCGTCGGGATACAGTTTGCGGAAGCGACGTGTGAGGCCGCTCACTATCGATTTGTGCGTAGTGCCTGCCCGAAGCTTGCCCTGCGGCTCGCGTTCGGCTATGACAGTACGTGTGTCGAGCGATATTACGGCACGCAGCTGCGGCATGGCGTCGAAGTCGAGACCGGCGAAGAGCGAGTCGGCCGAGAAGAGCATCACCGCATCGGAGTGGTTGATGATGTTCTGCGCGTCGGCGGGGCTGAAGTCGTTGAGTACCGGTACGATAACGGCTCCATATGTTATCGTGGCCATGAATGTTATCACCCAGTTGGGGGTGTTGCGCCCCAGAAGGGCCACCTTGTCGCCGGGCTGAACTCCGGCCAATTCGAAGAACAGATGCAGCCGCGCTATGCGGCGCGCCATGTCGCCGTAGCTGCTTGTCTTGCCGGTGGAATAGTCGGTTAGTGCAGGCAGGACGAAGTTATCGGCGAAACATGTGCTGTATATCGCCAGAAGGTCGTCGTATGGGGCGCGGTTGAATGGTTCTTCGAATTGGTAGGTATTCATAGTCGGATAATTGTGTGGAACACTCGGGGCTATTTGTCGGCGCCGTCAAGAGCTTTCTTGATGTCGCTGAAGATGTCGTCGACGCTGCCGTTGCCGTTGATGGAGTGGTATTTGCCTTTGTCTTTATAGTAGTCGCGCAGAGGTGATGTCTGGCGGTGGTATACGTTGAGGCGCTTTTTGATGGTGTCGAGCTTGTCGTCGCTGCGTCCGCTCTGCTTGCCGCGTTCGAGCATGCGGCGTATCAGCTCGTCTTCCTCTACTTCCAGGCCTACTACAGCGTGGATGTCGGAGCCGTATTCGCGGAGCATTTCCGACAATGCTTCGGCCTGGGGTACGGTGCGGGGGAAACCGTCGAAAATCACGCCTTTGGTTGCTTTTTCGGGGTTGTGCTTGAAAATATCGTCGAGCACTTCGATCATCAGTTCGTCGGGTATGAGAAGACCATTGGAAATATAGGTGTCGGCAAGTCTGCCGAGTTCTGTTCCGCGGGCAATATGGTCGCGGAGGAGTTCTCCGGTCGATATGTGTTCGAGACCGTATTCTTCAATCAGTTTTTCGCTTTGGGTGCCTTTACCGCTGCCGGGAGCACCGAAAATAACAATATTCACAATATATAAAATATAAGCTGTAATCGGTTTCCTCAGAGAGGTAAACCGAAGTTTTATGTTAGAAAAACAAAGAGCAAACCTAAAAAGTTGGCGCGGTATCGCCCCGTGCGGGAGGACGCCGCGCCTTTATGGTGCTATTCTTCTTTAAGAATGTATATGTCGTTGAGATTGCGGGCTTTGCCGTTTAGGTCGAGACCATAACCGATGATAAACTTGGTGGGGATGTTGAAACCGACATAGTCGGGCTTCACGGGGCGCACCAGGGCATCGGGTTTGAACAGAAGAGTGGCTATCTTGATTTCGGCAGGCTCTTTCCGTGCCAGATCGTTGACCAGGCGGTAGATGGTGTTGCCGGTATCTACGATGTCTTCCACTATTATCACTGTGCGGCCTTTGATGTCTTCGTGGAGGCCGAGCACTTCCTTGACAGTGCCAGAAGTTTCGGTGCCTTCATAGCTTTTCAGACGTATGAAAGTGATTTCGGCATCGATACTCTCTACGGCTCTGAAGAGATCGCTCGCAAAGGGGAAAGCTCCGTTGAGAACGCAGATGAATAATGGCGTTTTGCCTTCGCAGTCGCGCACTATCTCCTTGCCCAGCTCGGCGACGCGGGCATCTATCTTGTCTTTTGTGATATAGGGCTCGAAGCAAAGGCCCTCATAGGTCACTTCTTTCATTGTGCTTTTGGTTTATGAGTGCAAAGTTACAAAATTATAATGAAACACAAGAGCACTATCTGTTTACACCTCCGAAAATTTTTGAACATGCCATTCCGTGATGGCGGAATACGAAAGCGCCCGGACGGGTCGCTGCGGGGGAGTGACGGTCCGGGTGCTGTGGTGTGTGGGGGGGGGAGGGTCAGCGACCCAGTGCGGTAATTTTGTTGTGGAGATATTCCGAGAATTCGGTGTGTGCCAGAAGGTCGGTGAGGGTGAGGTGCATGCGGTAGCGCCAGTAATGGCGCGGGTTGGCCGGCACGTTGATCTGTTCCTCCTCGGGCTTTTCGCGCCGGATTTTACCGTCGATGCTAAGCCAGTCCTGAAGCGGGAGTATGCACAGCATCGAGGGCGATGCAAGATGCAGATCGACAATGCGGTCGCAGATCCAAGGCTCGGCGAAATAGGGAGCGCTGCCGTGCTCGCCGAGAACGTTGTTGAAGAACTGCTGCGATTTGGCGCGGTCTTCCTGCCACCATGCGCGTATGCCGCCCATGTCGTGGGTCGATGTGGTGCAGACCGAGTAGTAGGGGTAGTTCCAGGTATCGCCGAACGGAGTTGCGGGGTCCTTGGGCATGCGCTGTATCTCGAGCGAGAGAATTTCGAGACGGTTCATCACCGCGGGCACGCATGCGGGTATCATACCGAGGTCTTCGGCGCATACGAGCATGTCGGTCGAGTCGATGAGGGGCGGCAGTTTCCACATAGCTTTGTCGTACCAGAACTCGTTGTGGCGGTGGTAGAAGAAATCGTTGTAGAGACGGTTGAAGCACCAGCGCTCATAGTCGTTGAGGGCGCGGTAGATGTAGGTGAACTGAGCCGAAATGCGGGGATGGTATTTGCCTTTTTCTACGGGGTCTTCGATGAAGAGCACCTGATCGATGAGGCCGAGCAGCCCGTCGCATATGCGGCGGTTCTTTTCGTCCTTGGGCTTGTTGGCGAAGTATTCCACCACCTTGCGCTGGGTGTCGTAGTCTTCCTTGAGCTGATAGCGGCCTCCGCCTATGCTGCGGCAGAATTTCTTGAGTACTTCTTTGGTATAGGGTCCGAAGAAATCCTCGACGAAATAATCCATGATGTAAGGCTGCGTCTGCAGATCGGGGTCTAACCAGAAGTCGTAGCTGTAGCGGAGCTCGCTTTCGGAGAAAGGCAGGGCAGGGTTGAAGTATCCGAGCAGCCCGTGGACGGCATCCATGGGGATCTGCCAGATGCGGAAGAATCCCAGTACATGGTCGATGCGGTAGGCGTCGAAGTATTCGGCCATCTTGCGGAAACGCGCTTTCCACCATGCGAATCCGTCCTTGCTCATCTCCTCCCAGTTGTAGGTGGGGAAGCCCCAGTTCTGGCCAAGAACCGAGAAATCGTCGGGCGGCGCCCCGGCCTGGCAGTCCATGTTGAAGAGGCGTGTATCGGTCCATGCATCGGCACTGGTGCGCGATATGCCGATGGGTATGTCGCCTTTGAGCGCTATGCCGTGGGTGTTGGCATATTCGTGAACCTGACGCATCTGCTTGTCGAGATGGAACTGGAGGTAGTATACATAGTCCATCTTGTCGGCGAATTCCGCACGTACCTCGCCGAGTACCTCGGGCGAGTAGACGGCGTATTTGCCCCAGCGGGAGAAGTCGGGTGTGCCGAACTTGTCGCGGAGGGTGCAGAAAGCGGCGTAGGGTTCGAGCCACGATGCGTTTTTGGCCATGAATGCCTTGAAATCGTCGCTGTCGAGGGTGGTGCGGCCTTCCTGGGCGAAAATTTCCCTGAAATATTCGATCTTGCCGTTGTTCACGCGCTCGTAGTCGATTTCGGGAAGGGCGTTGAGCTCTTTGCGCAGGTTTTCGAAGTATTCGCGGCGTGCGGGGTCGGCGAGGGTGCCGAGTTCTTCGAGCCGCAGATACATGGGGTGCAGCGCAAATGTGGAGTTGGCGTTGTAGGGATACGAATCGGTCCATGTGCCTGTCATGGTGGTGTCGTTGATAGGCAGAATCTGGATAAAGGTCTGACCGGTGGCGACAGCCCAGTCAACCATCTGGCGCAGATCGTAGAAGTCGCCTACACCGAAGTCTTCATCGCTGCGGAGTGCGAAGACGGGTATGGCTGTGCCGGCACCTTTCCAGGGCCTCGCGACGGCGAGGTAGCGCAGGCCGGCAACAACTGTGGCCGATTCTTTGTCCGGACGGACGCCCAGACGGCGGTTGGCGCCTTCTTCCCAGTGGGTGACGCTGCCGTCGGCGGTGTTTATCATCAGAAACTTATATTCGGTCTTGGGAACGAGGCCGTCGGAGGGTACGGTAATCTTCCATACCGGAAAATCGGCGGCGCTCATGCGCAGGGCCTTGACCGGATCCCAGTTGCCTAAAACATCGGCATTGCCGCTGATAGCGAGCACGCATCCAGAGGGAACGGTCGGGGCGGCCACGTGGAATGTCACCGAGCCGGCAGCCGGCAGTACGTGTGGGAAGCGGTCGGATTGGTGGCGGAATATGCAGTGGGTGAAAGCACGCGAGTAAAACGGTTTGTCGTAGGGGAGATCGTGCCAGCGGTCGTAGAGATCGTATTCGTGCACGCCGGGTACAGGCTCGAATAGATGGCTGTCGCCCCATTCGTTTTTGACGTCTCCGGCGTCGTTCCGCACCACATACTGGTAGCGGAAAGCCTGAAGGCCGTCGGGAAGCTCGATTTCGGCGTGCCACGAGCGGTCGCCCTCGATTTCCATCTTGAGGGCCTTGGCATGGTCGCCGCTACCGAACGCGGGAATGTCGGCGCTCACGTAAAGCGATTCACCCCAGTTGGCGCGGTAGTCGATATGGAATATAAGTTTCATGGGTTGTTATGGTGGTATGATATTATTATTTTTTTCTACAATGATGCAAGAAGTTGCATTAATGCCTAATGGAATAACAAATTTAGCGAAAAAAGTGCGGCAAGCTATGTATTTAAGAATATTTAGCAAAAACGGCGCCGATTATCCGCAGGGGATATCGGGCGCCGTAGTTATTGTTATAGGTATTGTGTCAGATATTATCTTACCATGACTTTTGCCGACCGACCGGCTGCTCGGACCACATAAATGCCTGTGCTGACAGGAATTTCGGCGTAGCCGTCGACCTGCATGACAACGATTTCCTTGCCGGCGATATCGTATACGCCGACATCGGTCTTGCTCTGGGCGTTTATGCATATTGTGCCTTCGCGGGTAAATATGGCGGGGGCGCCATCGGTGCTGACCGATTCAACTCCCGACATCTGGCCGGCCGAGATGGTGAGATTCTTCATATAGACACCTGCGGAATTCCAGGATTTGCTGTCGCAGACGAATCCGATGTAGTATACGCCGTCGGTGGCGGGCGTCATTGTGGTGTTGAACGGTTTGAAAGTGGTGGACTTGACAGATGCCGATTCCAGTACCTGAGTAGTCATGGCATCGGCGGTAGGTGCCGTGCCGAGATAGATGGACATCGATTCCTCGACGTAGCCGTATTCACTTTTCATTTCGAACGATATGTCGTAGGTGTAGCCGCCCTGAAGCTTCATGGCCGGAGTGATGAGCCACGAGCCTTTCGGACCTTTGACGGCTCCGCTGCGGTATACCCACTCGTTGTTGAAGAAGCCGCTGCCTTTAATGATGGTGTAGCCCGAAAGTGCGTCGGCTGAGCTGAACGGCTGTTCGTAGGGTGGCACTATCATGCCGAGCGATACGCCGTTGGTTTTGGCCGATTCGCCGGTTTCGCCGGCGTAGGTGGGAGCGATTGTGTAGTAGTACTGTATCATGCCGTCGGCCGGAACGGCGACTGCGTCGAAGAGCGTGGTTTCGGAGGCACTTTCAGCTACAGTCACTTCGTCGGGGTATCGGACCACTTTATAGGTAGTCTGTGCCGGGTCGACATATCCGCCGTTGATACCTTCGGAGCTTACGGCATCCCAGCTGACAGTGAAACCTGCATTTTCGTCGGAGTACTCGATCTTTGCATTCTTGACGGCTGCGGGCGTGTCAGGGCCAATATACTTCTTTACTACGGCTACGGGGCTGCGCAGATCGTCTTTTATAGCGAATACCGTGACGGTATACTCGCCTTTTGCCGGAACGGTGATGTCGGCCTTGGCCGTGCTGCCGCATTCTGCGTTCCCGCTCGCTTTTATCTCATCGTTTACGCGTACTTCATAGGCGATATTGCCGC
Source organism: uncultured Porphyromonadaceae bacterium (assembly GCA_900548975.1). Lineage (GTDB taxonomy): Bacteria > Bacteroidota > Bacteroidia > Bacteroidales > Muribaculaceae > CAG-873. Next base: position 17,096 of record URMS01000030.1, on the reverse strand, counting down.
TAATCTCCGTTCCGCCGTTGGTTGCCGCCGGCATTGTGAACGATACAGCCGCCTTGAGTTCGCCGCCATCAGGTTCTACAGCCAGAGCGGTGACTGCGGCCGGTGCGTCGGCATTCAGCTCGTAGGGAATGAAAATACCGACAACCTGTTCGTCGTTGGGGAAGTCGTAGACGAAAGTAGCGTTTGCCGTCGCCGGGTCGATGGTATAAAGCTTGGAGCCGGTCTCGGTGTTTACGCTGTAGTATATCTTTTTCGATACGTTGTCGAATACTGCCGAGCTCTGATATGCAGCGGCGAGACCGGTCTGGCCTACGGATGTCGCTTTGCCGGTGAATTTTTCGACGGTGAAGAGTTCGCCCTTGCTGTCGATGGCGTAGACTGTGCCTTCGTTGTCGATGGCTATGCCGGAATATTCGTTGGGCAGGGCGTCGCCTATGCGGACCACCTTGAAGTCGGGTATCGATACCGAGCCGAAATAGCAGTTGGTGCCGTCGGGGAAGCAACCGAATGCGCAGCCGAGCATCGGGTCGTAGGCCATATCGTTGGCCATGTCGTATTTATTGGAGAAAGAAGTGCGGCTCCCTCTTTCCCACGACGGGAATTCATAGACATAGTGATAGCGGTAGACGGAGCCGTAAAGTTCCATTTCCTGATTGAAATAGTAGCGCCCGTTGGCGAAGAAACCGCCGCCGTTGGCCTCGAGGTCTTTGCCTTCGGGGATGGCCGACTGCCCGGGTTCGCCGGTGAGATTGAAGGAGTAGACGCCATTGTCGACAACGTCGTTGGCGCTATAGATTACCGTGCCGTAAAGACGGGGTGCCTCCCCGGCACAATAGGCCTCGGTGGCAGCGGCAGATACCATTATCGATACTGCTGCAAGAATTTTTCTGACCATTGTGGTAGTTGTGTTGGATTGTTGAGTTGTTCTGCGGACAAAGGTAAGGATTTTTATATAAAAACTGGCAAATTTCCATTACAAATGTCAAAATAAAATCACATCGACCGAAAAAATGCGGCCGATGTGATTTATGCATAGATTTGAAACTCTGTCAGATCACAGATTGTTGACTTTTCCGGCGAACAGGCACATGCCGGTGCTCCTTTCCCTGATAAGGAAAACGAACGGGCGGTCGATGCGCACTTCTATCGGTGTCGGAAGCACGACCTCGTAGCCTGAAGAAGTTTCACCCTCCGTCCATGTTACTGCTGCCGCCTCGGTGCCGTATTCGTCGACAGTTATGCCCGCTTTCTGATATACTTTTATCCTGGTTTCGATGGCGTCGGTGAAAAACGTCCAGTTATTCTCCGATTCGATATTGTCTACACCCATCGTTGCGAGAATAGAATTCAGAGCTATTCTTTCGTCGGGGCGGACGCTGAATTTAGGTATGCTCAGATCGATGTATCTGGACTTCATGGCTGTGGTTGCGGCGCTACGGAAGTCGGCGGATGCGATGAACTCGTCGAGATTGCTGCCTTTTTTCGGCATAATAATCGTCATGTAGCACTGGCCATACAGACCGTACGCCATTTCTACGGCTTCGAATGCGTAGGCCGACGCATAACTGAAATACTCGGTCGTATTCATCATATCGACTTTCGCATCGCCGTCGATACCATGGAAGTTCGCTTTGCGGGTGTTTTCGGCATCGAACCCATTTCGCCACGAACCTTTGAAATATAGGGCATTTGCCAGCACTGCCTTTGTGTCGGGGTCTAAATCGTCGATAATATGGTCGATGATGCCGCGGGTTTTGAGGTCGGTCCACTTGTTTATTTCGTCGATGAGGGAGGCCTTGTTGCTGAAATCGCGCCCGAATGTTTCGGAATCGTAATAGCTATTCAATATTTTGCTGAATGCAGGATTGAGCGTATATTCTTGTCTGTACCACAGGGCGTTGGCGAGGGATATGCTTAAGTTTTCATCGATACCTGACAGCCACTCGGTATATTTCCCGTACAGACTGTTTAACGCATCGGAGTCGGTGCAATCCAGTAAGGTGCATATCTGAGCGCGTGTGGTGGCATCGGCAGCATTGGCAAGCATCGACAGAAGCATCGAAGCGCTCATCGGCGACGTTACCACGTTCTTGCGCGGATATTCACGGCTTACAGCTGCAAAGAAGTCCGTGCCGAAAGCTATCTGTCCGTTGGCTGCAAGTGTTTCGGCTTGTGTCATGCCGGGCATAGGCAGCACTGTTGTTTTGTCAGGAATCTCGTCTGTGTTTTCCAGATCCGGTTCATCGTTCGAGCAGCCTGCAAATATGGTGCACGCAGCCGTAAGAGCAAAAAACAGCTTTTTCATATTATTTTAAGGTGAGATTGTGAATAGTTTTCGCGTAGGTCAGATCTTCTCTTTTCTATAAGAGGACTTTATGATGAAAATACTGCATGTGTAACGTTGCGGTTTAACACTGTTTAACTATACAATAAGAAAGCCCCGTAAACGAAGTCCGAGATAATCGTTTCCGGGGCTGTGGGGTATTGATGGAGCTATATCAGCCGCATTTGGAGGTGCCGCAGGCGGTGCAGATGAGGCAGCCTTCCTGATAGACGAGGGTTTCCTGGCCGCAGTTGGGACAGCGCTGACCCTTGGCGGTGGTGCCGTTGGGAAGATATTTCTTGAGTGCGCGCTCCACACCCATCTTCCATGTGTTGATCGATTGTGAGTCGAGTTCGAGTCCGCCTACAAGCTTGAGGACCTGGTCGATAGGCATGCCATAGCGCAGCACGCCCGATATGAGCTTGGCGTAGTTCCAGAATTCGGGATTGAATTTGTCGCTGAGGCCTTCGATGGTGGTCTTGTGGCCGCGTTTGTTGAGGAACTGGAAGTCGTAGCGCTTGTTGCCGTTTTCGTCGGTGGCCTTGATTATCTTGCCGTGTGACACCGATTTGGGGATGAATATGCCGTCTTCGTCATCGGCGAGGCCGGTGAAGATTTCGTAGGGACGGCCGTCGACAAGTCCGACGAAGGCAATCCATTTCTCCTTGTTGTTCTGGAAGCGCACTACGTCGGCTTCGAGCTCGATGGGGCGCTTGGCCAGCAGGGGCTTGTGTTCGTGCGTCTCTTCTTTCTTCTTTTCGATGGATACGAGCACGCCCGAGCGCGAGCCGTCGCGGTACACGGTGCAGCCCTTGCAGCCGGCATGCCATGCCTGGCGGTAAAGGCTTTCGACGGCCTCGACCGAAATGTCGGCGGGAAGGTTGATGGTAACCGATATGCTGTGGTCGACCCATTTCTGGATTTTGCCCTGCATGGTCACTTTTTCGTGCCAGTCGATTTCGTTGGCTGTGGCGCCGGCATAGGGCGAGGCGGCCACCAGTTCGTCGAGTTCGGCCTGCGTGAAATCGCGTCGGGGCTCGATGCCTTTGGTGCGCATCCAGTCGAGGAATTTGGGGTGGTATACTATATACTCCTCGAATGCGTCGCCGCTGTCGTCGACATAGTCGATGCGTGCGGCGGGGTCGGCGGCATTGACCTTGCGGCGGCGTTTGTACACCGGCATGAATACCGGCTCGATGCCGCTCGATGTGCGGGTCATGAGGCTGGTGGTGCCTGTGGGGGCTATGGTGAGGCAGGCGATGTTGCGTCGGCCGGTGGCTTTCATGCGTTCGTAGAGAGCGGGGTCGGCTTCGGCGAGACGCTGTATGTAGGGGTTGGAGGCTTCGCAGGCGGCGTCGTAGACCTCGAATGCGCCGCGTTCGCCTGCCATCTTCACCGATTCGCCGTATGCTGCCAGTGCCACGGCACGGTGCACGCTCACGGAGAAGTCGGTGGCCTCGGGGGTGCCGTAGCGCAGACCCATGGCGGCTATCATGTCGCCTTCGGCGGTAGTGCCCAGGCCGGTGCGACGTCCGCGCAGTGTCTTGGCCTTGATCTTGAGCCACAGATTGCGTTCGGGCGCCTTTACTTCCTCGGGCTCGGGGTCGAGATCGATTTTATGAAGAATGGTGTCGATTTTCTCCATCTCGAGGTCTATGATATCGTCGAGCAGACGCTGCGACTTGGCTGTGACCTCGGCAAGTTTATCGAAATTGAATTTGGCTTCGGGAGTGAAGGGTTTCTCTACGAAAGAGAACAGGTTGATGGCCAGCAGACGGCAGCTGTCGTAGGGGCAGAGGGGAATTTCGCCGCAGGGATTGGTCGAGATGGTCTCGAAGCCGAGGTCGGCATAGCAGTCGGGCACCGATTCGCGGCGAATGGTGTCCCAGAAAAGGACGCCGGGCTCGGCCGATTTCCAGGCATTGGTAACGATTTTCTGCCACAGGGCGGCGGCATCGATTTCCTTTACGGTATCGGGATTGTCGGAATCGACAGGGAACTGCTGGCGGTAGGGCTCGCCGCTTTCGACACTGCGCATGAAGTCATCGTCGATACGCACGCTCACGTTGGCGCCGGTCACTTTGCCGGGAGTCATTTTGGCGTCGATGAAGGCCTCGGAGTCGGGGTGCTTGATGGATACGGTCATCATCAGGGCGCCGCGGCGTCCGTCCTGCGCTACCTCGCGGGTGGAATTGGAGTAGCGCTCCATGAAGGGTACCAGACCGGTCGATGTGAGCGCCGAGTTTTTCACCGGAGTGCCTTTGGGGCGCAGATGGCTCAGGTCGTGGCCTACGCCGCCGCGGCGCTTCATGAGCTGCACCTGTTCCTGGTCGATGCTTATGATGCCGCCGTAGCTGTCGGGTTTGCCGTCGAGGCCTATCACGAAACAGTTCGACAGCGAGCCGACCTGGAAATTATTGCCGATGCCGGCCATGGGGCTGCCCTGGGGGACGGCATAGCGGAAATCGCGCAGAAGGCCGTAGATGTCGTCTTCGGAGAGCGGGGCCGGATATTTTGCTTCTATGCGTGCGAGCTCGCGGGCTATGCGGCGGTGCATGTCGTCGGGGGTGAGCTCGTAGATGTTGCCGTAGGAGTCTTTGAGGGCGTATTTGTTGACCCATACCTGAGCAGCGAGTTCGTCGCCGCCGAAGTAATCGAGAGAGGCATTGTAAGCCTCTTCATAGCTGTATGTTTTCGCTTGTGACATGGTCGGTGAATTTTCCGCAAAATTCGCCAAAAATCGCCGACCGTGCAATATCTTTCGCAACAAAATCCACCCTATGTTGATAACTTGGGAAAAAGGAAGCGCCGCACTCCCATAAAGTGTGCGGCGGCTTTGTGCTTAGAAATTTTCGTCGAGGAATTCTTCGGCGTCCTCGTTGCCTGCGTCGACTGCGCGCTGGAGCCACTTTTTTGCCAGAGCCTTATCCTGCGGCACTATTTCGCCGTGGTAATAGATCTGGCCGAGGCAACTCATGGCCGTGTCCTCGTCGTTTTCGGCGGCAAAACGAAGCAGCTGCAGGCCTTCGTCGATGTTGGCGCGGTTCGACCCCCGGTCGTAGATAAGTATTATTCCGAGCCGCCGGGCGGCGTAGGGGTCATGCTCCTCGATACCGGCGCGATACAGCGCTATGGCACGGTCCGTGTCGCGGGGCACGCGAGTACCGGTCTCGTAATAATAGCCGAGCATGGCATATGCTTCGGGCACACCGAGATCGACTGCTTCGGTGTAGAGTTCGATCGCTTTTTCGATATCCTGCGGAGTGCCTGTACCGTCTTCGTAGAGGCCGGCAAGAGTATAGGTGACACCGGTATCACCGGCATCGTAGGCCTTGCTGAGAAGTTCGAATGCCTTTTCGTCATCTTCGCGCACGCCTTCGCCGTACAGATACATGTGTCCGAGAGCATCGAGGCATAATCCGTTGCCCTCATCCACACCTTTTTCGAGCCAGTATTTTGCTTTTTTGAGGTCTTTGCCCGTGCCGGTTCCCGTCTGATAGCACGTACCGACCAGAAAATAAGCGTCGATGTCTTCGAGTTCGGCCGCGCGCAGATAGAGTTCGAAGGCTTTCTTGGCGTTTTTCTTTACAGACTCGCCGTTTTCATAGCAAGTCCCCAATAGTATCATGGCTTGGGTGTTTTCGTCATCGACGGCAGTCTGGAGCAATTCGAGAGCCTTGCGGTGACTCTGATTCCTGTCGGGCTGGTCGAGAGTGTATCTGGCCAGTTCTCTCATGCCGTCGCTGTCGCCGCCGTCGGCAGCCTTCGCATACCATCTTACACCCTCCTCGATATCGGGGTCAAGACTGCCGTAGCCCTCGGCGAGCATCAGGCCGTATTCGAACTGCGCATCGGCCTCGCCGTGCTCGGCCGCCAGATGCATAAGGCGTATGGCCTCTTCGGGGTCTTCGGCCACTCCCTCGCCGTCGCGGTAGTGATAGGCGAGCTGCGTAGCGCCGGCATACCAGCCGCCTTCGTAGGCTTTGCGGAATAGTTCGGCGGCGCGGGTGGGATCGGCTTCGGTGCCGATACCGTCGTCGTAGGCGCAGGCGAGGCAATAGTAGCCGCGGGGGTAGGTCCTGTCAGCCGCCCGCAGATACCATACGAAGGCTTCTGCCGGATTCGATTCCTCGATGGCATAGCCATAGTCGGCCATTGCGGGGGCATATCCGTTTTCGGCGGCACTGCGCATCCACCGCAGGTATTCGGGGGAGTTTTCTTCGCAGCACTCGGCCATCACGAACTGGGCCTCGGCGATTCCGGCCATTGCGGGAACTTCGGCCAGTTTTCGGGCTTCCTCGTGATTGTCGAGCGAGAGCAGTCTGTGAGCCTCGGCCGCCATGCGGCTCAGCTGCACGGGCGTGTACTCCGGTTTGGCCGGTTCCTGACGGCGAAGACGGATAAGAGCTTCGAGAGCATCCTCCTGCTCGGCATCGGCGGCGAGACGGTAGAGGCGCATGGCCTCGTCGGTGTCGCGGGGCGTGCCGAGTCCTTCTTCGTGGCACTTCGCGAGGCAGAACTGTGCGTCGGGATAGCCTTGGGCGGCTGCACGCGAGTACCATTCGAAAGCCCGGTCGGCCCGGGCTTCGGTGCCTATTCCTTCGCTGTAGTACCATCCCATGTGTGTCTGTGCGCGCGGGTCGCCGGCCTTGGCGGCGCGAAGGTCGAGCACGAAGGCTTCGTCGTAGCGCTCGAGTTCACACAGGCGGTCGGCCTCCGCTATCAGGGCCTCGATTTCGTCGGGGCTGTATTCTCTTTCTGCGTTGTTCATTTATCTGTTAGGTCTTTCCAGAGTATGACGCATTCGTCGCGGACGTTCTCGTAGAGTTCGATGAAGATATTCAGTGGCGAGGGCTTTCTCTTCAATTTCGCTATGCAGCTGCGGTAGTGTATGCCCAAAGCAAAATTGTAGCCGCTCTTCAGATAGTGGTTCATGGCCAGTTCGAGCCACCTGATAGCCTCTTCGGTGTCTTCTGCATGATTTCTATAATAATACTTAGCGAGATTGTCGCGGGCCGAACTGTAGTACGGAGCGGCCCGCTTCCAGAGATCGAGACCTTTGGAGACATCTTCTGGCGACGAACTTTTCATGTAGTAGTCGCCGAGATGGTACATGGCTCTAACATTGCCCGATTCCACTCCTTTGTTAAGCCAGAATATACCCTTCGGGATATCTTTTTCTAAAAAGTCCCTACCCCGGAGATAATCGAGTCCTAAGGCTACTATTGCATCGGGAAAGCCCCTTTTGGCCGATTCCTCAAGCCAGTGCCGTTTTTCGCGGGGATCGTCGGACCGGGAGCACAGCATATACATACCTTCGCGGTCGCCCGCCTCAGCAGCTTTTCTTAAAAGGGGCAGAACTTCAGATTTGTATTCGGAACAATTATCATAGTATTGAGCCAGTGCGACCATAGCCTTGGTACAACCCGAATCGATAACCTTTTTCAGCATTTCGCTTATTTCTTTGCGGCCTTCCGGTGTATAGGAAGGGTAGAGGCGGTTGATGTTCTTGGAGAGTCGATACTGATTTTCGGACCAGGTTATTACTACGTATGCTGTGGTCGCCTTGTCGGCCGACGGCAACAGATCCAGCGCCTGCCGGTAGAGTTCTATGACTTTTTTATGGTCTTCTATGGTATCAGGCCTGGAAAAGCGGGCGAGAGCACAAAGGAGAAGCGGGTCGGGCCGTCGGCTGATCTGATTTTTGAGAAGGCTGATGGCCCGGGCCTCGTCGTATTTTATGCCTATGCCTGAATAGTAGCACCAAGAGAGCATGAAGATGCTGTTGACATCGCCTTTTTCGGCTCCGATACTGAAATTTTCGAAGGCCTTTTTTTGATCGATGGGTGCTCCCCATCCGTTGCAATGGCATATACCGACTTCAAAATACGCTCTTTCGATACCGAAGGCGGCACACTGTGCGATGGCTTTGAATTCTTCGGCCGTTTTATGGCGCTTGTCGGTGAGCATCCATGAATCGGAAATAATGTCCCGGATATATGCTTCGGCACAACTTCGGAGTCCTTGGCCGATGCCTTTGATGAATGCTTTTTCGGCAAGGGCACGGTCTGTATTCAGATAGGACATGCCTCCACGGTAGTATGCGTCGGCCGTATTTTCGTCGCCGACACTTTTCATGAAGTAATCGCCGGATTTTCTGTAGTCGATGTCGAAAACTCCCCTGATGCCCCTGGCATAGCATTCTCCGAGAATATAGCAGGCAAGAGCATTTCCGGAGGCTGCGGCCTCGGTCAGATCTTTTTTCGACCGGGATTTGTCTCCGGCTGATGTCCAGCCGAAAAGAACATGTTTTGCTAACAGCGCCTTTGCGTTCAGGTTTCCTGTGGCTGCCGCTTTTCTGAATAGCTCGGCCGATTCCTTTCCGGGAGTCGTGGCAGGATCGCGGTAAAACGTCAGGGCATATTCGTAGAGACTGTCGCTGTCGCCGTACTCGCAGCCTTCTTCCAGAAGCTGGCGGTATTTCTTGTCGTCGGGTGTGGCGATTGTGCCGTCCCTATAGAAGCTGGCAAGGCGTGCGGACGCAAGTTTATATCCTCTTTCGTATGCCCGGGTATAATTACTGAAAGCATCGTGCGGATTTGGAGATACGCCGATACCTAACTCGTAACAATGTCCCAGTTCGTAGAATGCCTGAGCGCTATTGTTGTCGGCCGCTTTTTTGAAATAATCGACCGACCGTTCGGGATTGTTTTCGAGCAGAGACTTCCCTAAGGAAATCATTGCGGCGGTAAAGCCATCGTCGGCCGCTTCTTCCAGCAGGCGCAGACGTCGGTCGCTTTTGTCGCCGAGTTTTTCGAGGCTTTGAGCTATTATGTATTTGGCTCTTGGATTTCCGGTATCGGCAGCACTCTGAGCCGTAGCTATTGCCTCCGTGTAATTACCGTTTGCAAAAAGTATCTGGGCCGATTCTACCTCTCGCTCGATTTTTCTTATTACCGGGGAATCGTGCAGGTCAACACCGTCTTTTTTCAGCGAATAGAGGGCTCGGACGGCATCGTCCATGCCTTGTTCGGCGGCTCCGGAGTACCATTTTATCGCTGCCGCAATGTCGCGCGCGGTTCCCAGACCGTTCTCGCAGTACCAGCCAAGGTGTAGCTGTGCGCGGGCATCGCCGGCATCGGCTGCCTTGAGGTCGAGCTTATATGCTTCGTCGTAGCGCTCGAGTTCACACAGGCGGTCGGCCTCTGCTATCAGGGCCTCGATTTCGTCGGGAGTCATGGCGGCGTCAGTTTGCGGGTCCGAATTCTACAAGGGCGCCGGTGGTGGGGTCGAAGAGTGCTTTGGAAGGCGCTTTCTTGTCGGCAAAGAGCTTGGGGTCGAGTCCGAACACTACTCCGGCCTGGGCGAGAGCGACTTCCTGCTCGGCTATTTTTTTGCCGGCATAGCTCACGGTTACGAGGGCACGGCCGGGTATGGCATATGCCACACCGCCTTTGGGGAATGTTTTGGTGACACCGTTTTCCATCACCGGGAGCACGCCCTGTTCGAGGATCTTGACCGTTACGGTGACCGGTGCGCCGGCAAGGTTGTCGGCATCGATGATGCCGTCGACTGCCGACAGTCGGGCTACCGTGGTCTCGGCCAGACCGGTGCTGTCGGGAGTGACTGTGACGCGCCGCACCTCGGTGCGCGAGCTGTGCGTGCCTGCGAACATGGCCGTAAGGGCCGCTTCCTGAGCCGACAGATTGTCGAGAACGAGCTGCATGGCCTGTCCGTCGGCCGGCGGGTTGTCGGCCTGGCCCGAGAGAATGTCGGAGCGGGTCTCGCGGAGTTCGAATATCCGCTGGGCGGCGAGCTCGGCGCGTTTCGATGTGGAGGAACTGCGGGCCATTTCGGCTGTTATGGCCTGTGCGGCGGCGGGAGTTTCCAATGGAGTGGGAGCGGCTTCTTTTGCCTCGGGAATCTCCGGAGTTTCGACCTCGAGGACTTCTTCGGTGTTGAACGACAGTGGTATATTGTCGGGCGAGAGCATAACGAACGGAGTGGTGCCCGCCTTGAACTGTGCCAGCCAGCGCTTGGCGCCGTCGGCCACGCCGCGCGGCACTATGGTTACCGACTTGATGTCGGCGTTGCGGCTGTCGGCGGTCACGGCGTCGCCTATGCCGAGGTGGCGCCGTGCGTAGTTGTGAAATTCGCCCGGATGGTCTTCGGAAATCTCGGCTTCGAAGTATATGTCGAGTGCCGTGACCGGCAGAGTGTAGACGAGTCCGTACTCATTGGCCTTTCCGGCGGTGAGTTTCTGGCTTGTCTGAGCCACTGCGGGAATGCAGAGCAGGGCCGCGGCCGCCAGTATGGTCAGGTTTCGTTTCATAGTATTGTATATGTCATTTATTCGATGGATTGCAGATGCTTTCTATGGCCAGGCCGACGTTGTCGGCGATATCCTCGGCCGTAGTGCCGCGTACGCCGTTGCGCAGGGCGGCGAGCTTGCCGGCCACGCCGTGGATGTAGACGGCGGCTACGGCGGCGATCTCGGGGGCAAGATGCTGGGCCACAAGGCCAGCTATAAGTCCGGTGAGGACATCGCCGCTGCCTGCCGTGGCAAGAGCGTCGGTGCCCGATGCGTTGATGAGAATTTCGCCGTCGGGCCATACGGTGAAGGTGTAGTGTCCCTTGAGCACTATCACCACCTTGTATCGGCCGGCCATCTCGATGGCCTTGAGAAGCCGGGTGGAGTGGCTGCTCTGCGGGCCGAAGAGGCGGTCGAATTCGCGTGCGTGCGGCGTGAGGATGGAGCCTGCGGGCATGAAATCGAGCATGCTCGGGCGGCGAGCCATGCAGTTGAGCGCGTCGGCGTCGAGGACCAGACTGCGGTTCTGCGCCTGGCAGTTCTTCAGGAAGCGCTCGAGGCCGTAGATGATGGCGTCGGAAATTCCAAGGCCCGGGCCGATGGCTATGGCGTCGGCCTGATGCTGGCTTTCGAAGCGCTGTATGTCGAAGTCGGCGCCGTCGGTCTCGTACATAGCCGACGGCACGGAGCTCTGCAGCACGTAGAAACCGCAGCGCGGACCGTGGCAGATCACCTTGCCGCAGCCCGAGCGTGTGGCCGAGCGAGTGGCAAGCACGGCGGCTCCGAGCATGCCGTAGGAACCGGCGTAGAGCAGCGCGCAGCCGAGGTCGTTTTTATCGGCGAAGGGATCGCGCGGCGGCAGTACCGAGCGTATGGCCTTGGCGTCGACAATGCGGCAGGCCGGATGTTTGACCACGCTCTTGTCCAAAGGCAGGCGCAGGGTCTTCCACCGGCCTATGAGCTGGGCGTTTTCCGGCATGAAGAATGCCGGGGTAGGCCCGACGATGGCCAGAGTAAGGTCGGCGTGGATGATATTGCGGTTCACCATGCCGACCCCGAGGTTGAGATTCATGCCCGAAGGGATGTCGAGCGATACCACCTTCGGTGTCGAGGGGCTTTCGTTGATGTATCGTGCTACGGCCTGATAGCCGCCGCGCAGAGGTTTTTGGTAGTCGGTGCCGAAAAGACCGTCGACCACCGTCATGCTTGCGTCGAGGTCGGGCATGGTGAAGCTTGCGCCGGGGTCGACAACCTCGTTGAGCCACTCATGGCCGGCAAACTGCACGAATATATCGCGCTGCGCCCGGCAGTCGTCGCTGAGCATATGGCCCCCGATGTTGAACAGGCACACCCGTGCCCGCACACCGCCGGAATGCAGTGCCGTGGCTGTGGCAAGTGCATAGGCGCCGCACATGTCATCGCCGGCGAAAACCACAATTCCGCCGGTGCGGTCGCCGTGCATGGCGGCTACTTCGGCTGCCGCCTGCTCGCCCACCTGGCTTATGAAACGCGCGCGGCACCGCTGGCGCTCCTGCCGTGCGGGGGCGTCGAGATCGTCGGGTTCGCGGGCCGGTCCGATGGTGGCCTCGAGAATCCGTACTATTTCAGCCGGTGAATATACCGTTTTCACATTTTAAGGAGTTCCTCTATTTTTTCGCGTATAGCGTCGGCTTTTACCGCGCCGGCGAGGCGGAACGGGGCTTTTTTGCCGTCTTTGAAGAAGAGCAGCAGGGGAATGCCCATAACGCGGTTTTCGGTGCAGAATTCGGTGTTGTCCTCGGTGTTGTATTTGCCGATGGCCACGCGGCCTTCGTATTCTTCGGCAAGGGCGTCGATGGTGGGGGCGAGGGCCTTGCATGGGCCGCACCAGGTTGCCCAGAAGTCTACTACCACGGGCTGTCCGGTGGCTATGATATCGTGTATGTTTTCGTCAGTGAAAGTCATGCTCATGATTGTGGGATTTTTATCGTTATTGATTGTTTGTTTCGGTTATCTTATTGTCAGGCAAGGCTCTTGCGTTCGAGGCGGAACTCGAAGTCGAGGCTTTGCAGGGTGTCGAGGAGCGCTTTATCGGGTTTTATGGTGAGGCCGGTGCTGAAGTGCAGCTTGCGGCCGATCTCGGGGTCGAATATTGTAAGGTTGAGAGGCACGGCGTCGGCATTCTGGCTTTTTGCTATTTCTTCCAGAAGTTCGTCGAGCTGCCGGAGCTGTCCGGTGGTGGTCGATATGTCCATTCCGGTCACCAGTTTGCCGTGCAGATTGTCGAGCGGTATGATTTTGTCGACACCGAAGCGAACGTTGGTGACGCCGGTGGTTTTGTTGCGGACGGCGCGGAACTGGCCCACGACGTATATCGCCGACCCCGGTGTGCACAGGTGTCCGAACTCGGCGCGTTGCTTCTCGAACATGGTGAAGTCCGTGACGCCCGAGTAGTCTTCGACCTTCACTATGAGCATGCTGCCGCCGTTGAAGGTCTGTTTTTCCTCGAGGCCGGTCACCATGCCGGCGAAGGCTACCGGAGCCGTGGTGGGCTGGCTTATCTCGTTTTTCTCGACGGCAGTGAACGGCACGCCGTAGTTCACGTCGAGCCAGTAGGGGTCGAGGGGATGTGCCGACAGATACATGCCGACGAGCTCGCGCTCTTTGTTGAGGCGCGTCAGGTTGTCCCACGACGGCGATCCGGGGATTGCCGGGCGGCTCTGGGCCACGATGTCGTCGTCGAATCCGAAGAGCGACGTTGCCTGCATTTTAGCCTCGTTCTGGCGCTGGGCGCCGTAGCGGAGCAGCTGTTCGGCCACGGTCTCGCCGCGTTTGCCTACTTCGGCCACGAGGTCTTCGCGCTTTATGCCTTCGAAGCAATCGAAGGCGCCGGCTATCACGAGGTTATCGAATACACGCCGGTTGAGCGTGCCGGCCGGTACGCGCTCCACGAAGTCGTAGATGTCCTTGAACGGACCGCCGTTTTCGCGGGTTTCCACGATATTACGCACCACGTCGTTGCCCACGCCCTTGATGGCCGACAGGCCAAAACGGATCACATCGTTGCCCGATACGCTGAATGTAGCGTACGATTCGTTGATGTCCGGGCCTTTCACGCTGATGCCCATGGCCTTGCATTCGTCCATGTAGAAGCTCAGCTTGGCAATATCCGACAGGTTTCGGCTAAGCACGGCCGCCATGTATTCGGCGGGATAGTTGGCCTTGAGATAGCCTGTCTGGAACGCTACCCAGCTGTAGCAGGTGGCATGGCTCTTGTTGAAGGCGTAGGAAGCGAATTTCTCCCACTCGCTCCATATCTTTGACAGCACTTCGGGCGAATGGCCGTTTTTCTGTCCGCCTTCGAGGAATAGGCCTTTGAGCTCGTTCATCTTCTCTATCATCTTCTTACCCATGGCCTTGCGCAGGGTGTCGCTCTGGCCTCGGGTAAAGTTGGCCAAAAGACGCGACAGAAGCATCACCTGTTCCTGGTATACCGTAATGCCGTAAGTATCTTTGAGATACATCTCCATCTCAGGTATATCGTACACTATGGGTTCCTGACCGTGCTTGCGGGCGATGAAGTCGGGAATTTTTTCCATAGGGCCCGGACGGTAGAGGGCGTTCATGGCTATAAGGTCCTCGAACACGCTTGGTCTGAGTTCGCGGAGATAGCGCTGCATGCCCGGCGACTCGAACTGGAATGTTCCCACGGTGGCGCCGCGGCTGTATAGTTCGTAGGTCTTGGGATCGTCGATGGGTATGTTGTCGATGTCTACGTCGATGCCTCGCGAGCGCTTTATGTTGGTCACGGCGTCGCGTATGATCGACAGGGTCTTCAGACCCAGGAAGTCCATCTTTATCAGGCCGGTATCTTCGATTACGGAGCCTTCATACTGGGTCACGAGGATGCGGTCGCCGTTTTTGTCGGCGGCAGTGCTCACCGGCACCCAGTCGGTTACGTCGTCGCGGCATATGATTACGCCGCAGGCATGCACGCCGGTGTTGCGGACGGTGCCTTCGAGCTTGTCGGCGTAGTGGAGTATGTCGCGCACGTCGCTGTTCTTCTCCATTTCGCTCTGGAACTCGCTGAGGTAGTTCACGCAGTTGGATACCGTGGGCTTGAGTTCTTTCTCGTGATTGGGGTCGCGCGGGTCGATGGGCATGTGAGCCGGTATCATCTTGGTCAGGGCGTTTGCCGTGGCCACGGGATATTTCATCACGCGGGCGACGTCCTTGATGGCTGTCTTGGCCGCCATGGTGCCGTAGGTGATGATATGGGCTACGTTTGGCGCGCCATAGCGCTGTGTCACATAGTTGAGCACGGTCTCGCGGCCGTCATCGTCGAAGTCGACGTCGATATCGGGCAGCGATATACGGTCGGGGTTGAGGAAGCGTTCGAAAAGGAGGTCGTATTTCAGAGGGTCGATCTGGGTAATGCCCAGGCAGTAGGCAACCACAGAGCCGGCGGCCGAACCACGGCCCGGTCCGATGCTCACGCCGAGTTCGCGGCCTGCACGGATAAAGTCCTGCACGATAAGGAAGTACCCGGGGAAGCCCATGGTCTTCATCACATGGAGCTCGAAGAGTATGCGGTTGTTGATTTCTTCGTCGAGAGGAGTGCCGTAGCGCCGGGCCGCGCCTTCGTAGGTTATCTTTTTAAGATAGTCGGCCTCGAATTTTATGCGGTACAGCTTGTCATAGCCTCCGAGACGCTCTATCACTTTCTTTCCGGCAGCCTCATCCATCACTACTTCGCCGTGTTCGTTGCGCGTGAACTCGTCGAAGAGATCCTGCTCGGTTATGCGCGAGCGGTATTCTTCTTCCGAGCCGAATTCGGGCGGTATGGCGAAAAAGGGCATGATAGGGGCATGGTCGATGCTGTATTCCTCTATCTTGTCGGCTATTTCGAGTGTTGATGCGATTGCTTCGGGTATGTCGGCGAACAGGGCTCCCATTTCGCTCGATGTCTTCAGCCATTCCTGCTTGGTGTAGACCATGCGGTTCTCGTCGCTGAGATAGTGGTTGGTAGCCAGGCAGATAAGACGGTCGTGGGCTTCGGCGTCCGATTCGTTTACGAAGTGGGCGTCGTTGGTAGCCACCAGTTTTATATTGTATTTGCGAGCAAGGGCAATGAGATGCGGCTCGATCTCCATCTGGCGCTCGTACACATCGCGGCTGGCGCGGACGGCCGTGGCCTTGTGGCGTTGCAGTTCGATATAGTAGTCGTCGCCGAAAGTCTGCTTGAACCATGCCACGCTCGCATCGGCCGCCTCGTAGTCGTGGGCCTGCAGCAGACGGGGTATTTCGCCGCCCAGACAGGCGGAGCATACTATAAGTCCCTCGTGGTGAGCTGCGAGAGCCGCCTTATCGGTGCGGGGATGGTGATAGAAACCCTCGGTCCATGCCTGGGAGACAAGTTTGATAAGGTTTTTGTATCCGGTCAGATTCTTTGCGAGAACTACCAGATGGCGGCCTTTGTCGCTTTTGTCGCCACGGTCTTTGAGGGAATTGTTCGCCACATACATCTCACATCCTATTATAGGCTTCAGATGCTTGGCTTTCGCCTTGGCCAGTTCGGCTTCCGCAGCGGCTATAGCCTCGGCGTCGCCAGCCAGCTGAGCCTCTTCGAGGGCTTTCTGGGCGGCTCCGACACTTTCCTTCACCTTCTTGTTATGCTTCTTTATGCTGTTGGTGAATTCCTTGATGCCGAACATATTACCATGGTCCGTCAACGCCAGGGCTGGCATGCCGTCGGCCACCGCCTTCTTGATAAGGTCGGGCAGGCTCGACAAGCCGTCGAGGAGTGAATAGTGGGAGTGGACGTGTAGATGTACGAATGATGACATAATATTGAGAGAAAATCAGCCCAAAATTACAAAAAAAACTCCATACTGCAATTATCACTATGAAATGCGTACATTAATATATAGCGTATATATAGGGACTGCGGAATGCATGTTTTTGCGGTGGAAATTTTTTTTGTGCCTTTTTTGATGAAAATGCATGGAAAGGGCGGAAAATGCCAGATTTCTTTAATTTCAATCAGTACAGATAATTAGCAATTTTGGTCCGAATTCGAACCATTAACAAAAGTTAAAAATCGGGGTTTTCGTGAACTTTTTCCCGAAAATATTTGGTGGCGGAGAAAAGATGGCGTAACTTTGCACCCGCAATCGGGAAATGACCCGATGTAACGAAAGAGAACATTGAAACGATTACAATAGACTAAGAGTAGTACAAGAGCAATTCGCAGACCGGCTACGGTCGGTCGGGCGCAAGTCTCAAGTCAA
Organism: uncultured Porphyromonadaceae bacterium; assembly: GCA_900548975.1. Lineage (GTDB taxonomy): Bacteria > Bacteroidota > Bacteroidia > Bacteroidales > Muribaculaceae > CAG-873. Next base: position 193 of record URMS01000030.1, on the reverse strand, counting down.
TTCTGCACAGCAGATACTCAATAAAGGAAAGCGGAGCTTGACCGGGAAACAGTGAACGGAATCGTGAGCGCTTGTGAAAGGCAACAAAATTACAAATACTTGCCTTGAATTTTTTTGAAAAAAAGAAAACAAGATAAGCAACAACGAAGAGTTTGATCCTGGCTCAGGATGAACGCTAGCGACAGGCTTAACA
>URMS01000029.1 GCA_900548975.1 uncultured Porphyromonadaceae bacterium | reverse complement strand
CATCTCCGACTTTTTGGCCTGGAGTTTAACAGATATTATGAAACACCCTCTTAATCGAGTAGGTCGGGAAACGAAAGTTTTCTGACCTACTTTCGTTTCCTTTCCTCTCACACCACCGTACGAGCCGTTCGGCATACGGCGGTTTCGCGCTTAGTTTGCCCTCTGTCATTAGCTTCGCATAAAGGCTATCGTCACTTCCTCTCTATTGTCGGGATACACCCTATCTTCTTGAAAGGAGAGTTCCTCTTCGGACATCTGACTACCAATCCCGCTTTCTACACGATTCTACCTCTCAGACAATGCGCGATTCGGCCCTTCGCCTTGACCGGCTCGCGGTCGGCTACTTCGGCCTCTGCTGACTTCTCGACATTGGTTGTTACTATCCTTGCGGACTGCCCAGACCTCGCGGGATAAGCCATACATCTTTCCTCGTTTACCTGCCCGATTTACGCATCAAGGTTACGGTTGCCTTTGGGAACTTTGCTGTCTTTGGCCAGCTTGTCCGCTTGATACGCCTTCATATCGGATTTCTGTCCGTCAGGCCACGATTTCGCTATTGCTTCTTCTCTCCCGAGCGTCGCCACTCGAAACTTGCAAGTCGCTCTGGGGTTCGTCGGCAACTACGCCCCGCGTGGACTTTCACCACAGATGTATGACATGCCCGTCATACCAAAGCAACCGGACACCTTCGAGAGAAAGCGTCCGGTTATGTGTGCGAATTAGAAATGCAGCCGATTCAAAGGCAACCCAATATGAAAGCGAAAATATAGGCCGCCAGACGTGTACCCATGCAGAAACGACTTATTCCATAGGAAGCCGATACCTCGAATTTTGTAGCGTCACTATTGGAATAGAGCCACCGCAGCGACACAATATCATAGAAGTTCGACACCGCAAATACAGCGATAGCGATCCCTGCGACAAGCGATACTACAGCAAACATTATTAACTCGGTGTCCGATATTGAATCCATCAGAGCGCCCATCACGATTAAAGCTCCGAAGCCACTTAGTATCAACGATATTATATCGCTTATTAAATTTTTGGTGGGAGGGGCAGTTACTGCAATCAGCAGAGATATTGCGATCACGTTCATAAGCAGAGGGTGGTCGCTGTCTTTTACCAGAGCCGCTTCGGGATGGACGTGTAGAGCCATTAAGATGAACGGTATCAGGATTACAACTGTGGCAATTTCGATGTTGGCGATAAGCCAGGACATAAAGGTTCTCATAGGCTAAAAATCTAACAAGGGTTGTGATTTGTCGTTAAAGCGCTCCACAAAGGTCTGAAAGTCGGCTAAAGGAGAACTTGTCACGATAGAACTTATCTGATGCATTGCGGCAACAATGAGATCGCGGTCACCACAGGCGAGGGCGTGGTCAAGGGCCCGGTAGTGCGCCGAAAGAGCCTGGTGACGCTCCCCAAAGGTGCGCTCTATCAGCTCCTTGGTGGCATAAAATTTGGCAGCGGTCTTTGCCATTTCTATGCGGCTCCATTGCTCGCACATCGCTATCTGAGCGTTGAGCCGCTGACTTTCGGCATATACGTCGGTAACTTGCGCAACGAGGTCCATTCCCTGCCTAATCACCTGCTCGTTAGCCTTAACTAATGTGAGGATATTCTGTGTGCGATCAAGTGCATCCGGTTGCCGGGTTGCAGGCATCTGATTGTCGTGTTTCATATTTTTGAGTCTGAGATAGATTTATATTCTTTGATGGCGAGAACGAGCTGCTGCAGCTCCTGCAGGCTCACCGATTCGGGTTTGCGGTCGACGAAAACTTTATCGCGCAAGGGCTCGTAAATAGCCATGAATCCGTCGTTCACCTTTATGATAGCGCCGATAAGCTCGATTGCACGCGAAGCCTTAGCCTGACTATCGAGGAACTGCTCTACAAGGCTTTCCATGTTAGCAGCTAACTCTTGCTGTGTCTCCAAGCAGCGCGTAATGAGGGCGTTGCGCTCTTTCCAGGCATCGATAACGCTGTCTATAGCCGCTCCTACAGCGACAACGGCAGCTGTTGCGAGGGCTTCCTTAGGATTCTTTTTATAGTATTTCTTTGCAGCCTTGTTGTTCAGCACATTGTCGACGGCAACTGCCACTGCCCCGAGTGAGGAATCGAGAATGTTGATGGCTGTCTGTTTTACACCCACAGCTTCGAGGCCACTGACATCAACGGAGTCTGCCGAAAGGCCTGACAGGTTATCGTCGATACGAGTGAGCATACCCCCGTTGGCTGTCTCGTGGATGATGTTGACAAGCTCTGCGCCAAGATAAAGATTCCGATAGGCGATCATACGGGACATACCGAGCGATGCGTTAATCTGCGCCACGAGTTTGCCGAAGCTGTTCACCTGATCAGAGAAATCATTGTAACACTGTTGCAGTTGCTTGGTCTTTCTCTCTACTTTCTTACTGTCGTGTTCAAAAAAGGTTCCCGAAGTGTCGATATCGAGAAAGCCCTGAAAGTCTTCAATAACGCCGTCGATATCGATGAAGTTACGGTTTTTATCGTCAAGGCGTTTCAAACGAGACTTTGTCGCAGCATCGGGAGTGTCGTTGGCTCGCAATTCTTTTAATGTCTTATTCGACAGAGCCCATTCGAAAGGCTTATAAAGGCTTTCATCCTCTCCCGCTTCACTCCTAATAGAATACTTGAAAAAGAGTCCGAGTTTTTTATTATAGAAGTCTATAGCAGCATCAGTGCGTCTTTCGGCAGGCAGAGTCTGAATATATCTCAACCGGTTCGTCATTGAGAAATACGTATCAAAAATATCATAGTGATTCCACCCATCAAAATCTCTGATTGGAAATGCCAGATTACGGGCGAAGAGCTTTTTCCAAAGTTCCTTCCTCTTATTTATGAGAGGATATATAGTATCTTCATATATATCGCCTGACAACTTTTCAAGGCTTTCGCCTTGGGCTGTCAGCTTTTCTTGCATATTTTTCTGCTGTTTTTTATTAGTCTCTATTGCCCCCCACTTTTTCTTTTTCGCAGACCATATAAGCCCTATAACAATCATTACAGCGAGTGCAATCGGTGCCGCCCAGACAAGGGCTGTCGATGCCCAGTTCCAGGTGTCCCACGGAATATTAAAGATGAGTTTAAGCACCCATATTATGCAGTGAAACGCAATAAGGACAACAACAATAACCGCGTACACAGCAGCCGGAACATATATAGCAGAGATATCGGGGCGGTCATATGACTTGTCGATTTTTATATCAGCGGCTTCCGTTTGGGCCTTTTTGCTTTCCTCGTCGGCCCAATCTGTCAGGTTTATTGCAAGCTTGATCTCCCGTTGGAAAATCATATCTCCGGATGCGAGATGCCCTTCCAAAATATTGTCGGATAGCGCCAGCAATTCAGTCGTCCTCTTTTTTAGCAATTTTGCCACTTCGACTTTGTTTGCAACAAACGCCTCCCGACTTCTGGAAAGCTCGATGGTCCATTTTCTATAAGCAGAGGACATATACATGTCATTTTCTACTTCCCATTCTTTGTTGCACGAATTGTAAAGATAAAAACCGATACCACCGATTAATGCCGAAATACCGATAAGAACAAGACCTTCGGTAAAGACAAGATCGCAGAAGCGTGTCCATCCATTGTAGTACGCCAACAAGATGAGCCATCCGGCGCCAAATAGTACAAGAATGACTATAAAACTTATAAGGATTGTCTGTAAAGGACGGCCGATATAGTCTTTGAGAGAAGGCCGCTCTCCCGGTGAAGGAATCTCAGCTGACTTTTTCATAGCCGTTTCAGCTTCTTCCATGCTTTTGATGAGATCTCTGCCTGTGCGCATCAATGGTCCGAGTTCACGCCCGAAGATCTCCTCCGAGGATGTATAGACATCAGCGTCGGGCTTTTTCTTCTTTTTTTGTTTTTCCATTCGTTTATTTTTAAGGTTGTTCGGAATTAGAAAAAGGCATAAAGCAAGAAAGACGTGGGGCGTTTGCCGCCTCGCGTCCATCGTTTGAAGGTAATGCCGACTTGATTGGAGAAACAGGGTTCCTCTCTTCTTGCCGGCAATTCCGGCCAAGGAACCTTATGCAGAATGGAACATTGAAGAGACATTATCCCCACGCCTCAGACAATATGCCGATACTCCTGCTCATAAGCCACAATATGGCATACATGCAGAGTATTAGCCTACAATCCGAAGGAGGGCGATAGTCTGGTGCTTCCGTCTTCTGCGTTTTCTAAACTTGGCCGGTTTTTTCAAACGAGACTTGGCATGCTGTCTACGCCTTCTTGCAGTACCGGCCTTTTTATGGCCGGTTTTACTGGTACAAAGATAATATATCAATGCGACACAGCAAAATATAATGCCTCTTTTCAATGTTCTCGCTGCAAAATTACGGCATTGTTGCGCCACTTCGCGGCGCAACCTTTGCAGAGCACAGAAATATTTGCTATTTTTGACAGTAGTCTTACTCAACTTTCGCAAGCTCAAGTTGAAGTGAATAAAGTGTAAAGTGAAATTCAGGCTTCGCCTGAGTGAAGATAATACTTACTTATACATAACTATTATCTTCACCTTTCACCATTCACCCTTCACGTTGAGCAAGTTGAAAACTTGCGAAACTTTAATAGTCTTAAATACTCACGCTCGGCAAACCCAAATAAATTTGGCTTTGCACTCGACTAATTCGTATTTTTGCTCTATGGCACAAAGCACCGATTTGCTACGCAGATACATATGGCTTGTCGATCTCATATACCGTCACCGACGCCTGTCTTTTGATGAGATATCGGCAGCCTGGAGTCTGTCTCCGCTTAACAACCACTCCGGTGCAGCCCTTCCCCGCCGTACTTTCGTGCGCCACAGAGGCGAAATCGCCGTGCTCCTGGGAGTCGACATCCGCTGCGACAAATCTACAAATACCTACTATATCGCCGACCGTGAAGATCTGGAACAAGGGAGTACCCTGGCCCGCATGGTAAATTCCCTCCTTATCGAAGACCACTTGCGGCGCAGCCCCGGCCTACGATCCCGTATCCTCTCCGACAATGTTCCCGGCGGCGAGCAGTGGCTGGCTGCCATTGCGTGCGCCATGGCAGAAAACCGCTGTATAACGATGGAATACTGTTCATTCCACGGACAGGTAAGTATACTCGAAAATGCCGAGCCATACTGCCTTAAAAGCTATGGGCGACGTTGGTACCTCCTGGCCCACAGCCGTACCGACGATACTCTCGCCACTTTCGGGCTCGACCGAATAATGTCGCTGCAGGTGAACAAGGAAAATTTTGTTCTGCCCGAGAACTTTGATGCCGAGGCTTTTTTTGCCGATTTCATGGGCGTTATCATCGATAGGAATGTGAAATTGGAAAAGGTGACAATCTCCATCGACGAGGACTTCGCACCCCATTTGCGTAATGTACCCCTGCATCCATCGCAGCAAGAGGGTCGTGTGCACTATGACGACGGTTCTTATGATGTCACATTTGAGTGGAGTCTACGGCCTACGCCCGACTTCCTGATGGAACTCTACCGCTACGGCTCTTCGCTCGAGGTGATTTCGCCTAAGTGGATTCGCGATACTATAGCCGGCTGGGCGCGCCATCACAGCAAACTCTACGACAACTGAAAGCATACCGGCCAGACAGTCGAATATGCAGAACCGACGTAATTGATCTTATGCAATCAAAACACCACCTTTGATGGACGAAAGCCACTCAAGCATATTTTATGTTAATTTTTGTGCGCCGGCTTTAACAATTCCCTCGCGTTCCTTAAATAAGGTTAATCCAATGCATTTTTTCTTGCGAAAACATGTTGTATAACATAATTCTTTATAACTTTGCATCAGTTTTTCATGGTATTAGATTTAAGGTGAAAAGATTATTCGTCGTGATGACGGGTAATTTTTTTATTTATGCCCCTAAGCGGGCTTTTTTTGTGCCTGTTTCCCAAGCTTTTCCATCAGTATTGTGCCGCATTGTTGTTTTTCGCACCTGCTGCCGTTATTATGCCGGCTACGGGATATTGATTCGGTTTTTATTATTAATTTTGCGATAACTGACCGACCGGTATCATTTTTCATATCAACATGAATATATACAAAGCGCTAAAACTCGTCACCGGCAAAAAGATGCCGGCATGGATAAAGCTTCTCGGACTATGGGGCATGCACGTCACCCGGCGCCGCATGATAGGCATATTCCTCGACCCGGTCATGAGTTGCAATCTGCGGTGCAGGATGTGTTATTTCAGCGATCCCGGCAAGCGCAAGGAAATGCACGGTATCATGACCGACGAGCGCCTCGGCAAAATCGAGAAAGCCCTGTTTCACCGCGCATTGAAACTACAGATAGGCTGCGGTGCCGAACCGACATTATCCAAAAAGCTACCGGACATAATCAGCAGCGGTAAAAAAGCGGGAATCCCCTACATTTCCCTGACAACCAACGGACAGCTTCTCGCTGACAATAGCGACAGCCTGATGCGCCTTGCCGAATGCGGACTAAACGAAATAACGCTTTCAATGCATGGCACCGAAAAGGAAACATATGAATTTCTGATGCCCGGTGCCAGATTCGACCGACTGATCTCGCTGATACGCATAATCGGTCAGGTAAAGAGCAGGTTCCCAGGCTTCGTATTCCGTATCAACTATACTATCAATTCGCTTAATGTCGACAATCTCAAGGGCGACAATTTCTGGGCTCTGTTTGAAAACGGCGCATTCCCCGACATAATACAGCTTCGCCCTGTCCAAAATATGGGAAATACCGAATGGTCAGACTTCAATCTTCAGCCGCTGAAAGACAAATACAATGAAACAATCGCGCCGATAATAGCCGAATGCCGCCATCGCAACATAACATGCATCGCGCCCTCTCTACAGCAGATCGACGCCGTAAACAACGATCAGGACTCATTTTCGGCCCTGATAGAAGACATCTCGTATTGCTATATCGATCCCAATTCATGCTATTCACCTCAATTTGACCTGGATAACGACACCTATGAGAGCTATCACAAGCGGCAGCACACAGCGCGCCGTCTTTTGGCAAATGCAATATTAAAAATAAACCGCTCGAGACTGCGCCACGCAAGCAAAAAACTCAACTATACAGTCGACTGAAAAAAAGTATCATTTTTTCACAGGTTTTTGAGCCTGTTTCTTAGCCTTCTTCCGGCCGCTAAGGTCGCACTGGAGCTGTGCTCCGATGAGCACGACAAGTTCATTGCCAAAAGCTTTGGTCTTAAATGACCGTCTTTCAAGCACAGGGTCGGTATCGCTGTACCAGTCGTTTCCGTCGGCTACGCACATTTTTGACAGTACAACCTCGTCGGCACCACCGATGCGATGCCGGTAATTGACATCCATAATTATGCTGACATATTTCGAGGTGCGGTACCCGAATGTGAGTCCACCATCTATAATAAATCTCCCCAAATATCGCTCTGCTCTATAGTACTCTGTGGCCGCCACTAAAGTATTATCGACATCCATGGCCGGATATGCATATTTATCATCGTAGGCGAGGGAGCGTGTTCCTATACCGACACGGCCGAAAAACTGCCATCGCTGTACCTCATACCTGAAAATAGCACCGGCTGAGATAGCCCATGAGAACAAAAAGCCGATTCCACACTTTAAATCACTTTCCACAAAATCGAGGCCCGGCACCGGTTGCCAGTCGCGTTTCCACGGATCGCCGCAGACATCTATCTGACCGTATGCTCCTACGAAATGGTTAAAAAATCCGGCCATGCGAAGCGACATCTCGGTATTTACCGATTTACGGTCGCCGAATATCAGCGCATCGGGTCTACCGCCGGTGTGGAACTGTTTGCCAAGCGTCAGACTCATGATGAACGGGCGTTTAAGAGGCCTGAAGCGTGCCGTATCGGCAACAATGCTGTCCGACCCGAACACCGGGAGCGCGAATACGACGGTGCTGAAAAGCGCCAGCAGATATGTCCGCAGATTTTTCATAAAATCAGTAGAATAAGGTGTACAAATATAATATTATTACGACGAAGTTCCAAGAAATTGGATGATATGACCTCAAAAGTTCTCAGACACTCAATTTTTTCGTATTTTTGACCCTGCGTTACCGACCGACGCTCGGCAATCCCAAATAAATTTGGTATTGCGCTCGACTTATTCGTATTTTTGCACCTGATTCCAATAAAGAAGAAGGTACTGAATAATATCTGAGATATGAAGATAGGAACTGTTGATTTAGGGGAGCGCCCTATTGTACTCGCACCGATGGAAGATGTCACCGACGCTTCCTTCCGCCTTATCTGCAAGGAACAGGGTGCCGACATGACCTACTCTGAATTTGTGTCGGCCGACGCACTGGTGCGCAATATCGCCGCCACCACGCGCAAGCTGCACATAGCGCCGGGCGAGCGCCCCACCGCCATACAGATCTATGGCCGCGAGGTAGAGCCCATGGTCGAGGCGGCCCGCATTGTTGCCGAAGCACTGCCTGACATCATCGATATAAATTTCGGCTGCCCCGTAAAAAAAGTGGCAGGCAAAGGCGCCGGCGCCGGCATGCTGCGCGACATCCCCAAAATGCTCGAAATTACGCGTGCGGTGGTGCGCGCCGTCGATCTTCCGGTGACAGTGAAGACGCGTCTGGGCTGGGACTGCAATTCCAAAATAATCACCACGCTCGCCGAGCAGCTGCAGGACTGCGGCATACGCGCCCTCACCGTGCACGGCCGCACACGGTCGCAGATGTATACCGGCCAGGCCGACTGGACCGAGATAGCGCGCATCAAGGAAAACCCGCGCTTCACCATACCCCTCATCGGCAACGGCGACATCACCACTCCGCAGGCAGTGGTCGAAGCCTTCGACCGCTATGGCGTCGACGGCGTAATGGTGGGCCGCGCATCGATAGGCGCTCCGTGGATTTTCCGCCGCATGTCGTCCTATCTGCGCACCGGCACAGAAGCCGAAGTGAGCACAGCCGAGAAATTCGCCCTCATACGCCGCCAGATACGCGAAAGCGTGGAGCGCATCGACGAATACCGCGGCATACTCCACATACGCCGACACCTGGCGGCATCGCCACTGTTCAAAAGCATACCCGACTTCAGGCCCACGCGCATAGCCATGCTCAAGGCCGACACCCTCGACACCCTCGAAGCCATACTCGACCACATTGAAAAAAACATATTGCCAAATTCTACAATCCTACAATGAAACTGCGAACTATCTTTCTGACACTGCTTATCGCCATATTCTACAATATCGGTATAGCACACGCCGAAGAGGCCCGCTACACCCTCAACGTGGCTAATTTCAATTCGCTCACCGTGGTCGACGGCATCAACGTGGTATATCGCTGCAACGCCGACTCCGCCGGATGGGTAATATTCTCAGCCGAACCCGAACTTGCCTCGAAGATTTCATTTACCAACAACAAGGAACATCTGCGCGTACAGACCCTCGCCGACGAGCAGCCTCTCAAAGACCTGCCGACAGTGACAGTGTACTCCGCCTCGCTGCGCTACGTCGAAAATTCGGGCGATTCCACCGTGGTGGTCTATCCCACCGTCCAGGTGCAGAAATTCACAGCCAAGCAGATAGGCAACGGAGTGCTCGACATACGCGGCGTTGCAGCCGATAAACTCGACGGCGATGCGGCCGCAGGCCACGGCCGCCTGTCCATCGACGGAAAAGCCGACAAAGTGAAGCTGCGCAATGTCGGCACCGGCATCATCGATGCCTCGACCCTTGCCGGCGACGATGTGTCGTGTTTCGTCCTCGGTCCGGGCACGGTACACGTCCATGCCACAGGTCAGCTCAAACTCACCGGCGCCGGGTCGGGCAAAGTAATCAACCATGCCACGGCCGCCAAAAACGTCAACCGCTCCATAGGCATCAAGGCCGAGAATCCCGGTGAACAGAAACCTTAAAGCCCGCACCGCCGGGTCGCTGAAGTGGAATATGGTCGACCGCCTGTCGACCCAGGTGCTTTATGCGGTCACCGGCATAGTGCTGGCCCGTCTGCTCAGCGAAGAAGATTTCGGTCTGGTAGGCGCCGTACTCGTATTCCAGGCCTTCGCCTCGCTCCTTGTAGACAGCGGCTTTTCCTTCGCCCTCCTGCAAAAACAGCGCCCCACACGCCTCGACTACTCGAGCGTGCTGTGGTTCAATCTCGGCTGCTCGGCCCTGCTCTACATCATCCTCTGTGCAGGCGCACCCCTGGTGGCTGCATGCTTCGGCGGCGATCCGCGCCTTATCCCCCTGTCGAGAGTGATGTTCCTGTCGCTTATACTGAACGCCTCGGTAATTGTGCAGACAAACCGCCTGATGAAAGCTATGGACGTTCGCATGGTCGCCGCGTCGAATTTCATAGGTCTCGTGGCCGGCGGCATCACAGGTATTTATCTGGCCCTCGACGGCGCTGGCGCATGGGCCATCGTATGGCAGACACTGGTCATGGGCGCATGCAAGTCGCTGGTGCTGTGGACATCATCGCGTTGGCGCCCGATGATGCGTATGTCGTGGAGCGCCATCCGCTCTTTCTTCGGCATAGGCTCGAAGATGATGTTCACATCGTTTCTCAACACTCTGTTTCTCAACATCTACTCTTTCATCATCGGCAACAGGCTCGGCATGGCTCCGTTAGGCTACTACACCCAGGCCGACAAATGGAGCAAGATGGGAATAGCGTCGCTGTCGCAGATTCTCACCTCCACTTTCGTGCCCACGCTGTCGGCCGTGCAGGACCAGCCTGCGCGCTTCCGTCTCATCTGCTCGAAGATGAACCGCTTCACGGCCTACATCCTTTTCCCGGCCATGATAGGCCTCATGGTCATGGCGCGCCCAATTTTCCACACGCTTTTCGGCGACAAATGGGATCCCTCGATATTCCTGTTCCAGCTTTTGCTTCTGCGCGGCATTTTCACAGTGCTCATATCGCTCTACAACAACTATCTTCTCGCCCTGGGGCATGCCCGCATAATAATGCGCCTCGAGATCGTGCGCGACGCCACAGCTCTGGCCGCCCTCGTGGCCACACTGCCTTTCCTGGCTCTCTCGCTGCCGGGCGAACCGGTGTACGGCATCGGCATAATGCTATGGGGACAGCTCGCGGCCTCGGTGCTCACCTGGGTACTCACCCTCATCTACACCGTACGCGCCACCGGCTCCACCGCAGGCTCATATCTCTACGACCTGCTGCCCTACTTCGCCCTTACCTCGGCCATAGTACCGGTGATGTACCTTGGCGCCGGCGCTGTCGACGCTCCCATACTCAAAGTAGCCGTAGAAGCCGCCATCGGCGCCGTGCTCTACGTCGCCGTCAACCATGCCCTCCGCAGCCGCATCCAGCAGCAGATCTTCGCCTATCTCCGCGGCCGCGCCACCGACTGACGGGCCTCCGAAGCGCAAAGCGCTTGTTCCTCCTCCATCCGACCAAAAGAAGTACAAAGCGTTTGACACACCGCGAAACGAGCCGCAAAAAGCAAGCCCCGGAAAGGCGCTCGGGGGGGCCGGGCAACTTTCCGGGGCGATGAGGTCGGAATGTCTAAAGATTATTCAGCCTTTTTGGTGCGCTTTGCCGGCGCCTTTTTGGCTTTGGGCTCAGCCTTGGCCTTGGGTTCGGCTTTTACTTTGGCTGCCTTGCGGGGTTTTGGCTCGGCCTTGGGCTCTTCGCGCAGACGGTGCTCGATGTTGTACTGCTCCACATTCTTGCGCATGGAAGCAAGCTCCTTGTTGAGGGCCTCGATTTCGGCTCCCTGGTTGGAGATGGTGAGGAGCAGAGAGTTGAGTTCCTCGTTGTCGACCTGCGAGGGGAATTCTTCCTCTACACGCATCAGGAAGTCGGCCAGAACATTCATATAGTTGGTAAATGCCTGGAACGGTGTCTCGTAGGGACTGAATCCGCCACGCTGACGGGTATTCATGTAGTAGAAATGGTCGCAAGTCTGAAGATATTCCCAGTCTTTCTTGAGCTGACGGTTGCTGCACTGGCGCACACGCTCCGACACCGAGTAGAGTTTCTCGAAAGCCTCGTTCTGCAGGCGGTTGCCGAGCCATGCCGAGGTATCGCGGGCCTCGTCGGCGCTCGATATGGGGTGCATGACGCTGAGTTCGCCCACCGGCTTGATTTTGGCGATGGCCTCGGAGGGTGTCACGAACTCGATGCCGCGTTCGGCAGCAAAGCGCGGCAGAGCTTCCAGGAACTGGAAGATACCGGTAGTTGCCGGATGCAGGTCGCCGAAGGTCTCCATGTTCAGGAATATATTCACAATCTGCTCTTCGGCCGGGGTAGACGCGATCCAGTCGATATACTTGTCGGCAGTGAGGGGGAATTCAGGCCACGAGCTGTCGGAGAAACGGAATGCGATATCGTCGCTGAGTTTGGAGTTGCGCAGCAACAGCTTGAGCTTGGGTGCGGAAGCGGCAGTGTAGATATAGTCGGGCGATTTCCAGCCCAGGATGTGCTTGGCACCTTCGGTGAGGACACCGTTGAAGCCCAGATGCACCAGCTGGGGTGCGAGGTCATCGTCGTAGATAAGCTCGGTGTTGCGCACCACCTTGGGCTTCACGCCCAGACGGCTGCGAAGTATCGAGCATGTGTCGGAAATCTGAGCCGCAAACTCTTCGGGGTCGGCAAGGCAGGCCAGCGAATAGGCGAACGGCTGAGCCACGAACTCCACGGCGCCGGTATCGGCCAGACGCTTGAGCACGTCGATAAATTCGGGCACATAGCGCTCGAACTGTTCCAGAGCCACACCGGAGATAGCGATGGAGCAGCGGAAGCGGCCCTCGCTCTGCTCTATCATGCGCAGGAGAGTCTCGGCTGCGGGGATATAGGAGTTGTGGGCTATGCGGGTAACGATATCATCGTTGAGGAAATCGTCGAAGTAGTAGTGGTCGCGGCCGATGTCGAAGAAACGATAGCGCTTCAGACGGAACGGCTGATGGATTTCGAAATTAAAACAGATGGCTTTCATCTTGTGTTGAATATTTTGGTGGTCCGCCGGTTATCAGCTGCGACCCAGTACTTTATTATAAATGTTGATAACTTTCTGGCCGGCCTTGTCCCAGGTAATCTGTGCCACTTCGGCCAGACCGTCCTCGCGCAGTTGCTTGTAGAGGGCCGGATAGGTGATGATGGCATGGATGGCGTCGGCCATGGCGTCGATATCCCAGTAGTCGGTCTTTATGACATTGTCGAGAATCTCGGCGCAGCCGCTCTGCTTGGATATGATGGAGGGCACGCCCATCTGCATGGCCTCCAGAGGCGATATGCCGAAGGGCTCCGATACAGACGGCATCATGTACACGTCGCTGGCCTTGAGCATTTCGTACACCTGGCGTCCTTTCTGGAAGCCGGGGAAATGGAAGCGGTCGGCTATGCCGCGCTCGGCGGCGAGCTGTATCATCTTATCCATCATGTCGCCCGAGCCGGCCATGACGAAGCGCACATTCGAGCAGTTGCGGAGCACCTTGGCGGCAGCCTCCACGAAGTACTCGGGGCCTTTCTGCATGGTTATGCGGCCGAGGAAAGTAACCACCTTCTCCTTGGTGGCACGCGGCATCTCGATATCGAGAAGATCCTGGCTCAGAGGCACCACGGCATTGTGCACGGTGGTCACCTTGGCGGGGTCGACGCCGTAGTGGTCGATAACGGTCTGGCGCGTGAGGTTGCTCACGGTGATAATGTGGTCGGCGTGGGTCATGCCGTCGCGCTCTATGCCGTAGACCGTGGGGTTGGGCTTGCCGCGCGAGCGGTCGTACTCGGTGGCGTGCACGTGTATCACCAGGGGCTTGCCTGTCACCTGCTTGGCGTGGATGCCGGCGGGGTATGTGAGCCAGTCGTGGCTGTGGATGATATCGAAATCGAGGGTGCGGGCCAGCACGCCGGCCATTATGGAGTAGTTGTTGATTTCCTCCAGAAGGTTCGACGGATATTTACCTGAGAACTCGATGCATCCCAGGTCGTTGGTGCGCATATAGTTGAAATCGGCATAGATATGGTCGCGCAGACGGAAATAGAAGTCGGGGTCCATCACCTTGCCTATGCGCGACTCCACATAGTCGCGGCTCACGTCGCGCCATGCCACCGGCACCTGCGAGGCGCCGATAATCCGGGCGAAACTGCGGTCTTCATCGCCGAAAGGCTTGGGGATGACAAATGTTATATCCATATCTCCGCACTCCCACATGCCGCGGGTGAGGCCATAGCTGGCGGTGCCGAGGCCGCCCAGGATATGAGGGGGAAATTCCCAACCGAACATTAAAGCTTTCATAAATAGTATATTTAGTCGGGATTTTTACTGTTCAAAACGTTTTACCGAGCGGTAGGCGCGGAGCACTTCGGCCACATTGGTGGCGTGGCTGACGGCGCCGCGGCCCGTATAGGGCGGATTGCCGTCGTAGAGCTGACTCAGCGAACCGATGCAGCCCTGGCTCATCTCGTCCTCGAATCCGATGAGCATGCGGTCGATATAGCCCACACCGCTCATGCCGAACACCCGCAGGTAGGCGTCGGCATAGAAGCCGATGAGCCACGGACGGGCGGGGCCGTTGTGCATGGCGAAATCGCGCTCTTCGGGCGAGCCCACATAGCTGGGGCGATAGCCGTAGCTCTTGGGCGAAAGGGTGCGCAGACCCTTGGGAGTGAGAAGCTCGCGGGTGACGACATCGAGCACGCTCTTGCGCTGACGGCGGTCGAGCGGCGAATAGTCCAGACCGATGGCGATGGCCATGTTGGGGCGCACGCTCGGTTCGGCGTAGGTACCGTCGACATAGTCGTAGAGATAACCGCCCTCGTTGAGGAAGGTATCGACGAAGGGTTTCTTCATCTTCTCGGCCTCGGCAAGCCATGCCTCGCGGCGGCCGGCAAGCTCCTCATTGTTTTCGGCAAGAGCTGCGGCAAACATCAGTGCGTTGTACCAGAGTGCGTTGAATTCTACCAGACGGCCCGTACGGTGCACCACCGGCGCACCGCCGAGAGTGGAGTTCATCCACGACACGGGGGTTAGATGTCCGTCGGTCGACAGCAGGCCGCTTTCGGCGTCGACGAAAAGATTGGGATGGCCGCCGCGGAGTATGTAGTCCACAAGCGATGTCACCGGTTGCATGTAGAGCTCCCGGGCGCGGTCGGTGCCTACGGTCTTGGCATACTGCTGTATAGCCCACATGGCCCACAGGGGTATGTCGGGCAGATCGATGCCGTGTATGCGTTCGGAAGTCTCGCCGGTGTCGGCATAGCGCAGCAGGGCCTTGAGGGCCGTGCCCATTATGGCCTCGTAGTCGGCGCGGTGGTCAATGGCGAGGGTAAGGCCGGGCAGAGCCATGAAAGTATTGCGGGCAAGCACTATGCCCCAGGGGAAGCCCGATATCAGATACATCGAGTCGCCCTTGCGGATATAGAACTGCTTGGCGCTGTTCTTAAGGCAGTTGAAGAACGATGTACGGGGAGTGCGGCTGGCGATTTCCATTTCGTACATCTTCTTGAGACTGCGGGGATTGACCGGGCTCACACCGGCCGAAAAAATGATGCTCTCGCCTTTTTTGATAGGCATCTCGAAATAGCCGGGCACCCAAAGATCCTCGCAGTAGGGCACGCCCCGCTCGAGATCCTTCACATATTCGATGTCCTTGTACCAGTTGGGCTGATCCACCCACTGTACTTTATGGCTGAACTGCATGTAGAGCGTGGGGAAACCTTCGTAGAGACATGTGGCCACACCGTTTTCCACCGGCTCGATGGCGCGGTTGATGGCATTGTTCTCCATGCACAGGCTGTTCACCTCGCGGAAAGCAAGGAAGGGCTTGAAGCGCAGAGTAGTCTCCGAATGCGCCTCTACAAGAGTGTAGCGGATAAGGATTCTGTTTTCCTGGCTGATGAAGATTTTTTCTTTGGTCAGAATGACGCCACCCACGCGGTAGGTCATGCGGGGCACGCCCTCGCAGTCGAACTCTCGTATATACTTGTGGCCGGCAGGGCTATAGACGCCGCCACGGTAGCGGTGGAGGCCCAGATTGAAGGGCGCGCCATGCTGTATGACGGTTTCGTCGAGGGTCGAAAGCAGCACGTGAGGCTTGTCGCCCATGCTTTCGATAGGAATCACCAGCAGACCATGCTGTTTGCGGGTATTGCAGCCCGTCAGCGTGGTGCAGTGGTAGGCTCCGGCCTGATTGGTACGAAGCATTTCCTTAGGTAGCGACTGGTCCAAGTTTATGAGTAGATTCTTATCGAATTTAAGATAACTCATATTGGTTAATGATGGTTAGGTATATTAGTTGTGTTTTATTATCAGTTTTTCAAAAATCCGGACCCCTGAGGCCCCTGAATATGGTATCATCGGCGAATATACGCCTTTTTTTTGGCCTCTACAAAGTTTATGCGGCATTTTTTGCAAAAAATGCCGCATAACATTATTTTCGCCCCGGATAAACCTTCAGAGCCTCCTCAAGCACCGTCAGAGCACGGTCGAGATCGGCTTTGTCGAGCACATAGGCCATTCGCACTTCATCGGTACCGCGTCCGGGAGTGGTATAGAATCCCGAGGCCGGAGCCATGAACACCGTGGCGCCCTCGTACTCGAATTTCTCCAGACACCACCGGCAGAAGCGGTCGGCGTCATCGACCGGCAGACGCACCACCGTGTAGAACGCTCCCATCGGAATCGGCGTGTAGCAACCCGGTATTTTATTGATGCGGTCGACAAGGAATTTCCGCCGCTCCACATATTCATTATAGGTTGCAAGCATATATTCCGGCGACGTATCTATCGATGCCTCGGCCACGAGCTGTCCCAGCAGCGGCGGGCTCAGGCGCGCCTGGCAGAATTTCATCACATTCGTCTTCAGCTCCTTGTGTTTGGTAATAAGGGCGCCTATGCGGATGCCACACTCGTTGTAGCGCTTCGATACCGAGTCGATGAGCACCACCTTGTCCTCGATGCCGGGCAGATGGAAGGCCGAGATATATGGCGCTCCCGTGTAGCAGAACTCGCGGTACACCTCGTCGGAAAAGAGGAAAAGATCGTATTTCAGCACCAGGTCGCGGATCTGCAGCATCTCTTTCATAGTATAGAGATAGCCCGTGGGATTGTTGGGATTGCAGATGAGTATGCCCTTGGTGCGCGGAGTAATCAGTTTCTCGAATTCCTCGACCGGAGGCAGCTCGAAGCCGTTGTCGATGCTCGAAGGCACCGTCACAATCTTTGCGCCGGCCGATATGGCGAAGGCCATATAGTTGGCATAGGCCGGCTCCGGCACTATTATCTCATCGCCGGGGTCGAGACAGGCCATGAAGGCGAACAGCACGGCCTCAGAGCCGCCAGAGGTAACGATGATATCTTCGGTATCGACATCGATATTGAACCGCTTATAGTACTGACGAAGTTTCTTACGCAGGGACAGAAGACCTGCCGACGGGCTGTATTCGAGCACCTTGCGGTCGATATGTTTCAGGGCCTCGAAAGCCTCGGGAGGTGTGGGGACATCGGGCTGCCCGATGTTGAGATGATATACTTTTACGCCGCGTGCCTTGGCGCTGTCGGCCAGAGGGACCAGTCGGCGTATCGGAGATGCGGGCATTTCGTGCCCTCGCTTCGATACTTTTGGCATGAGAGTGCAGTTAGAAATTAGAAGTTACAAGTTACAAATTAGAACCATCGGACAAAAGAAAAGTTAGGAGCAGAGGCAGAAAACCTTCTCACTCCTAACTCCTAATTTGTAACTATATCAGAATTCGGCATTGCCCGGCGTCCTCGGGAAGGCAATGACATCGCGGATGTTGGTCATGCCTGTCACAAACAGGACAAGACGCTCGAATCCGAGACCGAAGCCGCTGTGGGGCACAGTGCCGTAGCGGCGGGTGTCGAGATACCACCACATATCCTTCATCGGTATGTTGAGTTCCTCGATGCGGGTCAGAAGCTTGTCGTAGTCGGCCTCGCGCTCGCTGCCGCCGATGATTTCGCCGATTTTCGGGAAAAGCACATCCATGGCGCGGACAGTTTTGCCGTCCTCGTTCTGCTTCATATAGAAGGCCTTGATTTCCTTGGGATAGTCGGTAAGTATCACCGGCTTCTTGAAGTGCTCCTCTACAAGGTAGCGCTCGTGTTCGCTCTGCAGGTCGGTACCCCAGTCGACGGGAAACTCGAACTTGCGGCCCGAAGCCTTGAGGATTTCCACGCCCTCGGTGTACGACAGGCGTACGAAATCGTTGTGGAACACAAATTCGAGGCGTTCTATCAGTTCCTTGTCGAAGTGCTCGGCCAGGAATTCGATATCGGCGCGGCAGTGCTCCAGGGCATAGCCTATGCAGTATTTCACGAATTCCTCGGCGAGGTCCATGTTGTCGGTGATGTCGTAGAAGGCCATTTCGGGCTCTATCATCCAGAATTCCGACAGGTGGCGGGGCGTGTTGCTGTTCTCGGCGCGGAATGTCGGACCGAAAGTGTAGATGGCACCGAGTGCGGTGGCACCGAGCTCACCCTCGAGCTGGCCGCTCACGGTGAGGGCAGTAGGCTTGCCGAAGAAGTCCTTCGAATAGTCCACCTTGCCGTCTTCGGTCTTGGGCAGCTTATCCAGAGGCAATGTCGTCACCTGGAACATAGCGCCTGCACCCTCGCAGTCGCTGGCGGTGATAAGAGGAGTATTGAGATAGAAGAAACCCTTCTCGTTGAAGAACTTGTGGATAGCGAATGCCAGAGCGCTGCGCACACGCAGGATGGCACCGAAAGTGGCTGTGCGGGGGCGCAGATGGGCCTTCTCGCGCAGGAACTCGAGAGTGTGGCCTTTCTTCTGCAGGGGATAGGTCTCGGGGTCGGCCGTGCCGTAGATTTCGAGGGTGTCGGCCTGCACCTCCACGCTCTGTCCCTTACCCATGCTCTCCACAAGGAGACCTTCCACATGTATCGACGAACCGGTGGTGACAGCCTTGAGGTCTTCGTCGGAGAACTTCTCCAGATCGAATACTATCTGAAGGTTGGCAACGGTCGAGCCATCGTTGAGCGCCACGAACTGAACGTGCTTGTTGCCGCGGCGCGTACGGACCCAGCCCTTCACGCTCACTCGCGTGCCTACAAGGGCCGGATCGAAAATATCGGATATTTTAGTGCGTTTCATAATGCGATTGATGAATCATTCGAATGAACCCATCTTGAGGTAGTTCACTTCCTCCTGTGTGAGGTAGCGCCAGCGACCCCGCGGCAGGTTTTTCTTGGTGAGACCGGCAAAGTACACACGGTCGAGCTTGGTCACATGGTAGCCCAGGCTCTCGAAAATGCGGCGTACAATGCGGTTGCGGCCCGAGTGGATCTCGATGCCGGCCTGGTTGCGGTCGGTTTCGGTGGCGTAGCTGATGGCGTCGGCGTGGATGGGTCCGTCGTCGAGCTCTATGCCGTCGGCTATGCGCTGCATATCGTCTTCCGATATGTCGCGGTCGCACCACACGTGGTATATCTTCTTCTTGATGAATTTCGGATGCGTGAGCTTCGATGCGAGATCGCCGTCGTTGGTGAGCAGGAGCACGCCGGTGGTATTGCGGTCGAGGCGGCCTACCGGGTAGATGCGCTCGTTGCAGGCGCCCTTCACGAGGTCCATCACCGTAAGGCGTCCGTTGGGGTCGTCGCTGGTGGTGACACAGTCCTTGGGTTTGTTGAGCAGGATGTAGCATTTACGCTCCATTGTCACTACCTTCTCATCGTATTCCACCACGTCGCTGTGGGTGATCTTGGTGCCGAGTTCGGTCACGACAACGCCGTTGACCTTCACCAGGCCCTGCTGGATAAATTCGTCGGCCTCGCGGCGCGAGCATATGCCCGCGTTGCTCATATACTTGTTGAGGCGCATCTGCTCGTTGGGATCCGGAATGGGCATTTCGTATTCCACGGGCTTGGGACGCGGCGTAAAGCTCTTGCCGCGTGCAGGGAAACCTCCCTGCTGACGGTTCTGATAGCCGCCCTGGCGGTTGTTGTTATATCCGCCCTGACGGTTATTCTGGAAGCCGCCCTGTCGGTTATTGTTCTGATAGCCTCCCTGACGGTTGTTGTTATATCCGCCCTGGCGATTGTTCTGATAGCCTCCCTGGCGGTTATTGTAGCCGCCCTGCTGACGCTGCTGGCCCTGGCGGTTGTTCTGATAGCCGCCCTGGCGGTTGTTGTTATATCCGCCCTGCTGACGCTGCTGATAGTTATTCTGACGCGGCTGATACGGACGCGGCTGGTAGGGGCGGGGCTGATATGCCTGACGCTCCTCGCTGCCCTCGGCTCGCTCCTCACCGTTCTCTAAGTCGGGTCGCAGAGGACGCGGCTGGTAGGGACGCGGCTGATAGCCGTTGTTGTTATTGTTGTAATTGTTTCGCTGCTGATAACCGTTGTTATAGCCGCCCTGCTGACGGGGCTGATACGGTCGTTTGGGGCGGAAATCGCCATCTTCACTTCCCTCGGGACGCTGATAGCGGGGACGTTCCTCCGCTCCCTGGCTTTCCGATACGCGGAAGGCCTGCCCGATGCGCGGGCGTTTGGGTTTCTTTTCGTTCGAATTCGATTCCATAATTGTCTTGCTTATTGTATTACCTCGCGGTAAGGATTACAGTGTAGATTTTTTGATTGAAAGGACTTTGTTTAGGGGGATTAAAATATTTCAATAACTTGAACGTACGTTGAATTAACGTGGATAGACTGTTTTCAGTTGATTAGACGCACAAAAGTACATAAAAGTTTCATCAACTCAAAAAAAATCTGTTCACCGCCACAAAAATGTCGGCTGCCGACAGCCACTTTTCGCCGGTTGTCGCAGAACCGCAGATATAAAATTTAATTTTAGTTAAAAGCTGCGCGGACTTGGGCGAAATCGCTATCTTTGTAAGTTACAAAACGCAATCTGCGGCCCGCTGCCGCGCAACATCAATCTGTCTATGTCCGTACTCGCCATCATCGCCATCGTACTGTGCGCCATCGGGGTGCTCGCCTGTTTTGTGCCCCGTTTCCCGGCTGTTCTCGCTTCCTTTGCGGGGCTGTCGTGCGCCTGGTTCGCAGGCCATTTCGACGGCGCCACAATCCTTTTTTGGGGCATTACCGCCGCGCTCGTGATCGGCATAGGCGTTTTCGCTCCGCGCGAGAAAGCCCTTACCCGCCGGGGCAATCCCTATATCGTGGTCGGCGCCATCGCCGGCACGCTCGTAGGCTTCGTTGCGGCACCCACCGTAGCGGCCGTCATCACCGGCAGCGCCATAGGGGCCGCTCTCGGAGCACTGGCATTCCGCAGCACACCGCGCTGCCCGCACTCGCTGCCGCTGTTTGCTCCCGTTTTCATCAATTTCCTGTGCTCCATGGGCCTCAGGGCCGTGGTGGCATGTTCAATCTGCGGCATCACAGTCGCCACCTTGCTATGAAATTCAGAACCATCATATCAGCCATCGCCATAGCGGTTTCTCTCACCGCCGCAGCCAAGGGCAGCGCCCGCGCCGACCTTGGCCGACCCGACCTCGACGCCATCGCGCGCGAGTCGACCGACGAAAACTCGAAATTCTACTATCCCCGGCTGCTCAAGGCCTTCAACGCCAACGACACCACCATGACAGCCGAGGAATTCCAGTATTTCTACTACGGCACTTTCTTCCAGGAGGACTACGACCCCTACCGCGAGGCGCCAAACCCCACCCTCCTGCAGGAACTCCAGCCCATCTACGCCAAGGAGAAACGCACCCGCGCCGACCGCACCAAGATACTCGACTATGCCCTCCAGGTGCTCGATGACAACCCTGTGGATCTGCGTCAGCTCACCAACCGTATATTCGTCTACGAGCAGAACGGCAAGTTCGACCTCGCCAAGATATGGCAGTACAAGCTCAACCATCTGCTTCTGGTAATCGCGGCCTCTGGAAACGGAACCAACCCCGAAAACGCCTTTGTAGTGGTATATCCCCAGCACGAATACGACTTCCTCAATCTTTCGGGCAAAATGGCTCAGAGCCAGCGCTTCGAGCCTCCGCACTTCGACTTCATCGCCGTGGAGAAAAACGCCCGCAACAATCAGGATGGCTACTACTTCGACATAGCCGAAATGCTCCGGCAGTATTTCATAAAGCACCCGTCGGAGCTCGACAACGCAAGTGCCAACTGACATCGACCAAAATATGAAAGCAAGGCTCGACCCCCACATGCCCGGCGCAGCACTGCTGCTGCTTTCGGCCATGGCAATATTGCTGCTGCCCTGGCTCGGCGAAATTCTGTTCAACTCCAAAGGCGAGCCCCGCGAGGCCATTGTCGCCGTGTCGATACTCGAAAGCGGCGACTGGATTCTGCCCACCAACTACGGCGGCGACATCCCTTTCAAGCCGCCGTTCCTGGCGTGGCTCATGAGCATCTTCGCTCTTGTATTCAACGGAGGTACTGTCAACGAGTATATCTCGCGCCTGCCATCGGCGCTCGCCCTCATCGCCATGGTCATGGGCGGCTACGTCTGGGCGCGCCGCGAGCGCGGCACACGCTTCGCCCTGATATTCGGCTTCGTCACCGTCACATGTGTCGAGGTGTTCCGTGCCGGCATAGCATGCCGTCTCGACATGGTGCTCACCGCATGCATGGTCGGCGGACTATATATGCTCTACAGCCTACGGCGCACCGACTGCCGCTTCAAGGCACTGCGCTGGCTGGCGGCATGGGCGCTTTTCAGCTGTGCGGCACTCACCAAGGGGCCCGTCGGCTCCATGCTTCCTTGCTTCGCCATGGGTATCTACGCCCTGCTTCGCGGCGACCGCTTCTTCCCCACTCTCGGCAAAATGCTCGGTCTGGCACTGGCGGCACTGCTGCCGCTGGCATGGTGGTTCTACGTGGCTGCCGCCCGAGGCGGACAGCATTTCGTCGACCTCATGATGGAAGAGAATATCGGACGACTCCTCGGCACCATGTCCTACGACAGCCACGTACAGCCCATCTATTACAACTTCCTGACCATCCTGGCCGGCATGCTGCCGTGGACACTCGCGGTGCTCATGGCCGCCTTCGCATGGCGACACCGCACTCGCTCGGCCCTCACCCCTGCCGGTCTGTTCAGCCTCACCGTAGCGGTGACTGTGATAGTGTTCTACTGCATTCCCGAGAGCAAACGCAGCGTGTATCTGCTGCCGGCATATCCCTTCATGGCCTATGCCGTGGCATCTATACTCTACAGCGGCGCCGCTGCCAAGCCCGTGAGAGTTTTCACCTGGTTCATGGCCGTTCTGGCTGTCCTGGCACCCATTGCGGTAGTGGCTGCCGGCATATGGCCCATACCATCGCTCGTGCTCGACCCGCTGAAATGGTGGAACTATATAATACTGGCGGTACCCATGGCCGCAGGCATCGCCTGGATGGTCAACCGCCACAGCGCCGTAGGTCACTGCTTGGCCATAGTATGGTCCATGCTGCTGTGCTACATTGCAGTAGTGGCGCCCGCCGTGCTCAACCCCCGCAGCGACAAGCAGGTTCTCGACCGTCTCACCTCCGATCCGCAGGCACAGGTGCTGTCGCTCGAATACTTCTATAATCACCGCCTGTTTACTCTCAACTACTATCTCGACGATAAAATACGGACAGTCAAAACCCTCGACGAAGCCGCTCAATACCCCTCCGGAACCCTGCTGCTGGTATCGGAACGCGCCGACACTACCGGCCTCTGGCGCAATTTCGACTACGAGCCGCTGCTGAAGCGCTCCTGCGACCATCGCGAGCCCATCGGACTGGCTGTCAGAAAATAAAACCACATTAACCAACTAACTAATCAAGCTATGATCAGCCCTAAAATCCAGGACGCTATCAACGCCCAGATCAATGCCGAATTCTGGTCGGCATATCTCTATCTTGCCATGGGTATGCACTTCGAAGCCGAAGGCAAAGCCGGTATCGCAAACTGGTTCAAAATCCAGTTCAAGGAAGAGCAGGCTCACGCCGAAATCTTCATGAACTATCTCAATAGCCGCGGCGGTCGCGTAGAACTCAAACCCATCGACGCCGTGCCCGCCACATGGGACAGCCCGCTCGCAGCCTTCGAGGCAACTCTTGCACACGAAGAAAAAGTGACCGCTCTTATCAACAACCTCTACGCCCTTGCCGAAGCCGAACACGACTACGCCACCCGCGGCAAACTCGACTGGTTCGTTTCCGAACAGGTAGAGGAAGAAGAAACCGCACAGAGCCTCATCGACCGCCTCAAACTCATCGGCGACAACGGCCTCGCCCTCTACATGCTCGACCAGGAACTCGCCACCCGCGTATTCAACGTTCCCTCCCCCCTGGCCAACGCATAAAAAGCGACAGGCTACCACGTAGTGGTAAAAGAAATTAGACCCGGGTTAAGGGTCGCCGCCAGGCGCCCGCAACCCGGGTTTTTCATGTAATTTTTTTCAGAAAAACCGACTCTGTAGGAGTCGCACAATCGCGTTGATGATATTGTGCGACTCCTACAGAGTCGTATCATTATATTGCTATCATAATAAACCCGGGTTGCGGGCGTCTGGCGGCGACCCTTAACCCGGGCCTAACCTCTTTCACCACTCCGTGGTGGCCGCCCTACGCCTCCGCAGGAGGCTGATTTCGAATAGCCTGCATGCCAACGCGCATGCCGGGTCAAAAAAACGCCCAACGACATCAAGACCTCCGGCGGAGGCCGCTTAACGGTCCGCCTACGCAAAAAATAATCAGCCTCCTCCAGAGGCTTTTTCCTAATAAAAACCCAAAGACCCGGCATGCACATCGGCATGCCGGGCTATTCATAATCAACCTCCTGCGGAGGTTTCCCACCCTACGGATATTCAACCCATAGCAAGCGCGGAGCGCTTGAATATTCACACAGCCTGGGGTTTGGACGCCGCAGGCGGCCATACACCAGGTCACGTGCCCCGCGGAACATCCAACCGCGGCCAGCGGTTGAATATCAAAGGCGCCCGTCAATCTTTTGTATCGAAGTAGACAGTGTAGCGGCGGCGGTGCATGTCGTAGAGAGGCTGTAGCTCCTTACCGTCGGGCGCCTTGAAACGCAAGGTACCGGGAATACGCTCGAGCGCAGGCACACCATTATCGAGCTTAAGGGTGTTGTCGAGTTCGGCCGGCACATGATAATTATATGTATAATAATCGTTTCGCACCGTAGGATCGGAGAACGGCGCCGGGCCTTCCATACCCTCGGTGCCCATATCGGCCGCCAATACCACAGGTCCGTACAGCACCGCACCGCGTGTGTGCGCGCTGTCGGCATACTCCATATGCAGCGACATCGGGAACTCGGCCTCTATGCGGTCGCCGGCACGCCAGCGGCGCTCTATGTCGATATACGACGACGGACCGGTGCTCACCTTCACGGCCTTACCGTTGACCTTCACCACGGGGCATCCGCTCCACCACGGATAGCGCAGCGATATCACGGCACGTCGGCCGTCGGCCTCGTCGACAGTGATGCACGTGCGCTGCGACACCGGGAAGCCGGTGGTCTGCGTCAGCTTCATGCCGGCGTCGCGCCAGTTGAGCCGCGACGGAGCGAAAAGATTCACAAACAGACGGCCCGGCGCATGATAGTAGATAGCCTCGGCATACTTGGCATGGCTTTCGAAGCCGCTGCCCACACAGCACCAGAACGACTGCTCGGGTGTGCTGTACACCTTGTAGGCGCCGCTGAGAAGCGGCAGGAAATAGCACACCATACCCGACTCCGTGTCCTGCTGCGCGAGGATATGATTGTAGAGCGAACGCTCATAATAGTCGGCCACCGCCGGGTCGGCATTCCAGCAGAATAGATGGCGCGAAAGTTTGAGCATATTGTAGGTGCAGCATGTCTCGCCGGTGTAGCCGTTGATGAAATCGGCCATCTTTTCGGGTGCGAAGAAATGCTCTTTCTGACTCAGCGAACCGGTAGCGAAGCAGTGGTGGCCGGTCATAGAGTGCCAGAACAGTTCGGCAATACCGCGCGACACGGTGTCGCCGCTCAGCTCGTAGTTGCGCGCCTCGGCAATCACCTTGGGTATAAATGTATTGGTATGTTTGGTGCCGAAATCGGTATTTCCCTCTTTCAGAGGATCTATCACATCGTTGTGGTAGAAAAAGCGGGCGAGCGTACGGTAGCGCTCGTCGGCGGTGACGGCATAGAGGTTGTAGAAAGCCTCGTTCACGCCGCCGAATTCATTGCGCAGCATCAGCCGACGCGTCTCCTCGGGTACGCTGTCGAGCTTGGCACAGGCCCAGTCGGCCATGCGGCGCGCTACGGCCAAAGCCTGTTCGTTGCCGGCAAGCACATACTGGTCGATAAGCCCCGAAAGTATCTTGTGAAGGGTATACCACGGCGCCCATACCGACTTCCCGCGCATGTTTCGGTTGATAAGCTCTTCGGGGAAAGCGCTCAGATATCCGTTGCCGAGAGCGTCCTGCACTTCGGCGAGACCGGCGACCAGACTGTCGCCTTTGATCTTGAAAATTTCGGCGCCGGTGGCGTTGTACATCAGTCCGTAGGCCGACATGAGATGCCCGGTGGTATGGCCGCGCAGATCGCAGTCGAGCGACTCCCAGCCGCCATATTTGCGCACACTCTCATATCCGCCTTCCACACCGGCATATACACCGGCGTTGTTGCGGAACGAATGCAGCATGCGCCGCGCGTCGATGTTCGCCATCCACGCCGAGTCACGCTCCAGATTGTCGCGCAGACGGCCCGGCAAAAGACGCACATCACTCAGAGGAAAAGCCTTGGCCTTTACCTCGCAGACATCGGCAACGCCAGTACGGCCGTCGGCGCTGCCCGGATAAATCGACTGTCCGGCGACCGCTGCCGCGCTCCCGGCCATTACAAGGGCAAGAATAATCTTTTTCATACCCTGAATACGCCGGAAACTGCTCTGTCACTCAATTACAGTTCGATAAGCTCGTCGGGCGCGAAATCGCGCGGAGCCTTGCAGCCCAGCACATCGTACCAGCGCATGGGCGAGATGCCGTTGCCGGGGCGCTTTACACAGATATTCTCCTCCGAGAAGACTTCGCCGGCAGCTATGGCGCGCGAGGCCACTATGCTCTTGCGGGCAACCTCCATATTGGGGCGTTCGGCATCGGCGGCAATCTTTTCCTCCGAACCCAGCATCACCGACACACGGCGCACGGCGTCGACCAGGTGCTTCAATTCGGCAGGTTCGAGCGATGCCTTGTGGTCGGGTCCGGGCAGATTGCGGTCGAGGGTAAAATGCTTCTCTATCACCACTGCGCCGCGTGCGGCCGCGGCCACCGACACATCGATGCCTTCGGTATGGTCGCTGTAGCCCACACCGGCACAGCCGAGGGTGGCGAGGGCGTCCATGGCGCGGAGATTCACCGACTCCAGCGGTGCCGGATACTGCGTGGTGCAGTGCAGCACATACACATTCGAGCGCGGCGTGCCCGCTTTCTCGAGCACCTGCAGAGCGGTCTCGACCTCGGCGAGTGTGGCCATGCCGGTCGACAGTATTATCTTCTCGCCGCGGGCGCCGATCTTCTGCAGATACGGCAGGTTGGTTATCTCTCCCGAGGGTATCTTCCAGTAGTCCATGCCCAGAGGCGCCAGGCAATCGATGGAAACGAGGTCGAAAGGCGTGCTCATGAAGCCTATGCCGACACTGTCGCAAAGCTCTTTGAGGCCGGCGTAGTCCGACAGAGGCAGATGGATGGCCTTGCACATCTCGAGCTGACTCTCGGCCTCGCCGGTAGTGTTTTTCTGATACTCGGCCTTGGGAGCGAAAGTAGATATCACCAGTTCGGGTACGGCCGTCTGGAATTTCACATAGTCGGCGCCCGCTTCCTTGGCGGCATACACCATGCGGCGCGCCATGTCGAGGTCGCCGTTGTGGTTCACACCGGCCTCGGCTATGATTATTATCTTATTGTCAGTCATTGGGTCTGAATACTACGTCTTCAAGATAGCGCACTGTCAGTATGCCGGCATGCGGTTCTCCGGCGGCTACCGGTTCCCCGGCAGCTTCCTCTATTATAGCCATGGGCAGATTGAAGCCGGAGTACACCGTGCCGACTGCTCCGCCGCCAAGGCGCGGGTTGATTTCCATTATCATATACCGGCCGGTATCGAGGTCGTGGATCATCTGCACGGTCACGGCTCCGCGAAGCCCTGTCGCCTCGAGGGCGCGGCGCGCGAGGTCGGACGCTTCGGGGCAGTCGACGGTCATGGTACGCACTACCTCGCCGCCCGATGTCTCGAGCCGCAGGCGCGGACTCACGCATTCGATCCTGCCGGTGCGCACCGACACGTAGCAGTCCACCGTAAGCTCCTCGCGGTTGTCGATACGCTCCTGAATCAGATATTTGTCCTCGCGGCCCTGGAATTCGTAGAGCTTCTGCAGACTGTTGATTTCCACTATACCTTTCGAGGCCGAACCGAACCGCGGCTTGGCAATAAGACGCAGGCACGGATCGCCGGCGCGATATGTCGCGGGTATCGGCAGTCCCTTGCGCTCGAAAAGCTCGGCGGCCGCCACTTTGTCGAACATCGTGTCGACGAGCGCGCGCGCCGAAGCGGGCACAAATACGCCGCGGTGGCTGTAGCGGGCGGCATACTCTGCGGCGATGCCGACGGCGCCGTCAACAAAGGGCACGATAGCATTTATATCATGCTCGGTAACCACCGAATCGATATCCTCGAAAATATCAGGGTCCGACCATCGCTTCCCGACGGCAATCTTACCGGCTACAGCTGCCAGCGGGCATGCCGTATCGAGTTCGTAGCCTATTATATCCACATCGTAGCCAATAGCGCGTCCGGCCTCTTTGAATAGCCGGGCCATACGCACACGCTTGGCGCCTCCGAGAAAAAGTACGGTCAGCTTTTTCATTGATTGTAAATGTCGGGTTTATATTTGGCCAGATTTCCGGGCTGCAGGAACCATTCGACAGTCTTGCGCAGACCCTGCTCGAGAGTATGGGCCGGGCGCCAGTCGGTGAGGGTGGTAATGAGGGTGTTGTCGCCGCAGAGGCGGTTGACCTCGCTCTTGGCGGGGCGAAGCCGTTCGGGGTCGACCACAGTCTCTACATCGGCACCCATGATGTCGGCTATGGCCGCAAGAGTATCGGCCATGGTCACCTCGGTGCCTGTGGCTATGTTGATGCTGCGGCCTTCGATACCGGGAGCCTCGGCGAGGGCTATAAAGCCGGCGGCGGTGTCGGTGACATAGTTGAAGTCGCGTGTGGGCGACAGGTCGCCGAGTTTGAGCCGTCCTTTTCCGGTGGCAATCTGGCTTATGATTGTCGGGATTATGGCACGGGCGCTCTGGCGCGGTCCGTAGGCGTTGAAAGGCCGGGCTATCACCACAGGCAGATCGAATGCCCGGTAGAAGCTTTCGGCAATGGCGTCAGCACCGATTTTAGTGGCCGAATACGGCGACTGCGGCTGACGCGGATGTTTCTCGTCGATAGGCACATACTGCGCCGTGCCATAGACCTCGCTGGTCGATGTGACCACGATGCGCTCGACCCCGCAGTCGCGTGCGGCCTGGCACATGTTGAGAGTGCCCTTTATATTGGTGTCGACATAGCTGTCGGGGGCCACGTAGCTGTAGGGTATGGCTATGAGCGCCGCCAGATGGAACACCACATCGGTGCCGCGGCATATATGGCGGCAGAAATCGGGGTCGCGGACATCGCCGCACACTATCTCGAGGCGGTCGGAGGGTGCCACATCCTCGAGCCATCCCCAGTTGTTGAACGAATTATATTGCGAAAGAGCACGCACACGATATCCGCGGGCCAGAAGGGCCTCGGTAAGGTGCGAACCTATGAAACCGTCGGCTCCGGTGACGAGAGCCAGTTTGTCTACCATGTCTTCTTGAAATTATAGTTGTATTTATTTCCTTGGGCCGAGGTCCAGGAAAGCATCATTGTCGAATTGTCGAGTCGTATTATAGTGAGGTCGAGCACTTCGTTTTCGGGAAATCCCATCCAGTACGGAGCACGGTAGTGCTGGGTGCCCGGTGCGACATTGTCGCTGCTGTGGGTATAGTCGAGCACCAGCAGACCGTCGCGCCGTTCCCATGTGCCGGTGAAATCGAGCGTCTCGTACATACCCTTGCTCAGTATGGCGATCACCACACGACCCTGGAAATTCCAGAAAGTATCGGTGCCGGCAGGCTGGGCAAAAGGTTCGCCGTCGCAGGTCATGCTTTCGAGATGCCACGAACCGAAGAGCGGACCGATGTCGCCGCCGTTCTGCGTGCACGCCGGCATGAGCACGGCGGCTAAAAGTATCAATATGTATCTTAGCGTCTTCACTTTTTCCTGAATTTGAACGAACCGGTATAGGATACTGCCACCAGTGCTCCGAAATTATTGCCGCGCAGGTTGCCGGCATCAACGGCGACTGCAGCCTTGAGCTGCAGCCCGGGCAGAGCTCGCGCCGGGCGCCATGCGGCCTCGAGCATTGCCGAGGTGTCGTGCAGGCGCTGCGGAGCCGGTATGCGCCCCATTCCGCCGGCTTTCTGATAGCTGAGCATGGCGCGGTATTCCACCGTGCCGAAAGCTCCCGCCACCGCCGCATGGAAGCCGCGGGCGCGGTTATGCAGGAACTCCAGAAAACCGTTGAGATTGTAGAGCGGCGACACCAGGAAAGGCGAGCCTATGGCCATGCCGTAGTTGGCGTAGGCGCCGTAGTAGTTATTGTTGTAGTAATTGTCGCCGCCGGTTATTTCCTCGGTGACATCGGTGCCCGGATTGTCGCCGGTGGCCCAGTGTATAGGGCCGCTCTGGTTGGTGAAATCGAGATATTCCAGCACTACAGAACTTACCGGCGAGCCGGGCGCGAAATCGTACTGCACACCCCATAGGCCGTCCCAACCGTTCTGCCGGCCGATGCCGGAGCCGTCCTCCCACGGCCACTGGAAGTAAGCGCTTATGCGGGCGCCGTTCCGGAGAGCATAGCGGGCCTTGAAGTCCCACGATCCGAGCGAGTTGCCTTTATAGTAGTCCTCGCCGTTGCCTTCGGTGGGAAAGAACATATCGAATATATCCTTGAAATGGAACCCGCGGTCCTGTGTCAGCACCAGTTTGCCGTCGCGATACAGATGGGTGTAGCCGCCGAACTCACCGGCCGCCTGCATGCCCACGGTTACACTCAGCGGCATGTCGGGCCGTGTGCGGAAGTAACACCGCTTGTAGGTGTAGCAGAGATCGCCGTCGAGATAGCCGCTGTAGTAGTTGAAGCGCTTCTCCTCGAAGCGGGTGTCGCAGAAGCGGCCATACATTATTTCGCCGTCGATCTGCACCCAGCGGTTTGTAAATGGAATGTCCTGGAAATCGACAAATCCGGCCGCAATGCCGGGTATGGGGCGTGCATTGTTGCTGCGCACGAGGTCGCCCGACGACAGACGGTCGTCGACGATACCCGAGCGGCGCTCTTTCATGCCTGCGAGCAGATACGCTCCCCGGTATTTGAGTTCGCCGAAGAGCTGCTGCACCCTGGCGGGAGCCTGGCGCGATGCGCGGGTGGAGGGATGGCCGCCTTCCATGGCACGGTAATCATCGTAGTGCGCAGCCGTGCCGTAGCCGAGCATATACTCGAATCCGGCGCTCCAGCTAAACCGGCTGCTGCGGTCGAGCCGCTTGCCGATATAGCCGTTCTGCCACACTCCCGATTTTTCGGTAACCTTGCCATAGTTCCACGACCCGAGCATATAGGGGGCGAAATCGCCTGTCGACACGTTGGCTATCACCGACGCGCGATAGTCGAGCGACGCTATGCTGTCGGCACTCGCTGTCATGGTTCCGGCAAGAGCCGACACTGCTATCAAAATATCGCGAATTTTCATATCACCGCAAAATTAGCATATATTTCCCATTCACACAAATTCGCTGACTATCAACAATTGGCGGCAACAGAGTCCAGGCCGGAAAACCTCCGCAGTAGGTTGATTATGGATAGCCGGGCATGCCAACGTGCATGCCCGGTCAATCATCGCCATCAGAAAAAGCCTCTGCAAGAGGCTGATTACCTTTTCCCGAGGCGGACCATTAACCGGCCTCAGCCGGAGGGCCGCATATATTTTCAAACCGACTCTCTAAGTAATCTATTTTTTGTGGAAAAAGCGCTAATTTTGTGGCATGAAACTGTCTATAGTCATTATTGGCGACGAGATTCTGCTTGGACGCGTCACCGACACCAATTCGGGCCTGATAGCCCGCACGCTGGCCGAACAGGGCTGGCACATCGAAACGATACACACCGTCGGCGACACAGCCGAAGCCATCGGCGGCGCTGTTGCGGCTGCCTTGGCCGAAAGCGAGCTCGTGATTACCACCGGCGGCCTCGGGCCCACCCGCGACGATGTTACCAAAACCGTACTCATGGATTATTTCGGCGGAGAACTGCGCCACGACGAATCGGTTGCCGAAAACATCGAAGTGATATTCGAGCGGCGCGGCATACGCCTCAACGAGCTTACCCGCCTGCAGGCCATGGTGCCGACAAGCTGCCGTGTGATTCAGAACCGCGTGGGCACCGCGCCCATCATGTGGTTCGAGAAAGACAGCCATGTGCTTGTGGCCATGCCTGGCGTACCGGCCGAGACGCGCACCATGCTACCCGAGGTTGCACAGGAAATTCGGAATCACTTCAATATCGCACCCGATACCATACGCCGCGAATTCACCGTCACCGGCATCTCGGAGTCGGCACTGGCCCAGCGCCTGGCGGACTTCGAAGACGCCATGCCGGCAGGCTACAAACTGGCATACCTACCTTCCCCGGGCGAGATAGTGCTTCGGCTCGAGGGCTCGCCCGAAACCTTCGAAGCGCAGGCCGAAAGCCTTGTAAACCTCATTGGCGATAATTTCGCCGGCTATGGCAAATTCACACCCGCCGAGCTTGCCATAGCCACTCTGCGCCGCCGTGGGCTCACCATGGCCACGGCCGAAAGCTGCACCGGAGGCAACATAGCGGCCCTGATCACATCGGTTGCAGGCGCATCCGATGTGTTTGCAGGCGGCATCGTGTCCTACTCCAATGCGGTGAAGATGTCGTGTCTCGGCGTAGACGAAAACACTCTCGCCGCCCATGGCGCCGTGAGCGCCGAAACAGTCGCCGAGATGGCCGAAGGCGCACGCGCACGGCTTGGCGCCGACTACGCCGTGGCTACCAGCGGCATAGCCGGTCCCGGCGGAGGCACGCCCGAAAAACCTGTCGGCACCGTGTGGACAGCCATCGCCGGGCCGCAGGGCACCCATACGCGTCTGCTGACACTGATGGGCGACCGACGTGCGGTGATAGACCGCGCATCGGCCACGGTGCTCACCGACCTTGTCTCCACCATCGAAGCCGAAAAACCGTCGAAAGAAGCGATTGCGGCAATGTTCGACGACAACCGCCTCGACGAGGCCGACACCGCCCTCGACAATCTTGCCGACACTCCCGACCGCGCATGGGCCCTGTACATGAAAGGCCGCATTGCATGGAAACGCGGGCTGAAAAGCCGCGCCATGAGCTTCTATGCCGAGGCTGCCGGTCTCGACCCCGACTCGGAAGCGGCCACGGCGCTCGAGCAGGCCCGCAGCATCATGGATTTCTACAACAAAGACCTTTACAATCCCTGAGAGAGTGTTTGAATTTAACTACATGATAAGTCAATTTCAAACACTCTCTGAAATCAGGGCAACAAGTGGCACTGTATTTCCGTTAAGATACATATGTCCGTTTCCAATATTACAATCAAAGGTGCCCGCGTCAACAACCTCAAGAACGTCGACGTGGAGATACCCCGCAACAAACTCGTGGTTATTACCGGCCTGTCGGGCTCGGGCAAATCGTCGCTCGCTTTCGACACCCTCTATGCCGAGGGTCGGCGCCGCTATGTGGAAAGCCTCTCGGCCTATGCGCGTCAGTTCCTCGGGCGCCTCAACAAGCCCGAATGCGACAGCATCAAAGGGCTTCCGCCGGCCATAGCCATAGAGCAGAAAGTCAATACCCGCAATCCCCGCTCCACCGTCGGCACATCAACCGAAATCTACGACTATATCCGCATGCTGTTCGGGCGTGTGGGCCACACTTTCTCGCCCGTATCGGGCACTGAGGTCAAAAAGCATTCGGTCGAAGACATCCTCGCCGCTGCCGCCCGCTACCCCGAGGGCAGCCGCGCAGCCATAGTGGCGCCTATCGGGTTGCCCGAGGGCCGAACGCTTGCCCAGCAGCTCGAGATATATGTGAAAGAAGGCTTTACACGTGTAGTGACAGCCGACGCACAGTTCGTCGACATAGCCGACTACCACGACGATGCCGTCCCCGACCTTCTCATCGACCGCCTGGCCCTGCGACGCGAGGGCGACGAGCTGTCGCGCCTGGCCGAATCGGCCGAGACGGCATTCTTCGAAGGCCACGGCCGTTGCAAGCTACTGGTGTGGACGCCCGAAGGGACTGTCGACACCCACGATTTCTCGGTACGCTTCGAGGCCGACGGCATGACATTCCCGGAGCCGACCGACCAAATGTTCAACTTCAACAACCCCATGGGCGCTTGCCCCGTGTGCGAAGGTTTCGGCAAGACTCTGGACATCAGCGAGGAACTGGTTATACCCGACCCGTCGCTCACTATCTTCGACAATGCCGTGGCCCCATGGCGCGGCCCCAAATCGAAGTTGTGGAAGAATGAATTCATACACGCCGTGAGCGCCTCGGGCTATCCTATCCATAAGCCTTATTGGCAGCTCAGCGACGACGAGAAAAAACTGCTGTGGCACGGCGACGGAAGCACTGTCAGAGGCATCATGAACTATTTCGACTGGGTGAGCAGTCAGCGACAGGCCATCGAATACCGCATGATTCTGGCCCGATACCGCGGCAAGACCACATGCCATGCCTGCCGTGGCTCGCGTCTGCGCCCCGAAGCGGCCTATGTGCGCGTAGGCGCCGCAACGGTCGCCGACCTGGTGCGCATGCCCGTGGAGAAGCTGCGCCGGTGGTTCGCCGACCTCAGCCTCGACGAGCGCGATGCCCGCATAGCCGAGCGTCTGCTGGTAGAAATCAACAAGCGCCTCGGATTCCTCTGCGAAGTCGGTCTGGGCTATCTGACACTCGACCGCCTCAGCAATAGCCTCTCGGGCGGCGAAAGCCAGCGCATTAACCTCGCCACATCGCTCGGCAGCAGCCTCGTAGGCTCCATCTACATTCTCGACGAACCCTCGATCGGCCTCCACTCGCGCGATACCGAACGCCTTATCGGTGTGCTCCGAAGCCTGCAGCGCCTCGGCAATACCGTGGTGGTGGTGGAGCACGACGAGGACATAATGCGCGCCGCCGACTGGATAATCGACGTGGGGCCGGCTGCCGGGCGCCTCGGCGGCGAGATAGTGTTCCAGGGCACACCCGAAGACCTCGGGAAAGTAGAAAAGAGCTATACCATGCAGTATCTCAGCGGCCGCATGAGCATACCGGTGCCGACCACACGCCGCAAATGGCGCGACAAGATAGAGATCACCGGCGCGACCGAGCACAATCTCAAGAACGTCGACGTGCAGTTCCCGCTCGGTGTCATGACCGCCGTCACCGGTGTCAGCGGTTCGGGGAAATCGACCCTCGTACGCGACATTTTCTACCGCGCCGTAGCACGCACTCTCTTCGACGAGGGCGACGCTCCCGGCCACTTCAAGCGCCTCGGAGGCGACATACGCCGCATTTCCGACATCACATTCGTCGACCAGAACCCCATAGGCCGTTCCACCCGCTCCAATCCGGCAACCTACCTCAAAGCCTACGACGAGATACGCCAGCTCATGGCGTCGCAGCAGGCCGCGCGGCAGCTCGACCTTACGCCGGCATCCTTCTCGTTCAACACCGAGGGCGGCCGCTGCGAGGCATGCAAGGGCGAAGGCTTCATCACCATCGAGATGCAGTTCCTCGCCGATGTAACCATAGAGTGCGAGCAGTGCCACGGCCAAAGGTTCAAACCCGACGTGCTCGAGGTGAAGTACAAGGGGCGCAACATCGCCGATATCCTCGACCTCACCGTCGACGAGGCCATCGAGTTTTTCGCCGAAGAGCCGCGGATAGTGCGCCGTCTACTGCCGCTGCAGGAAGTGGGTCTGGGCTACATCAAACTCGGCCAGTCGAGCAGCACGCTCTCGGGCGGCGAAAATCAGCGCGTGAAACTCGCCTACTTCCTCAGCCAGGACCACGCAGGCCCGACGGTATTCATTTTCGACGAACCGACCACAGGTCTGCATTTCCACGACATACGCCTGCTACTGAAGGCCTTCGACCGTCTTATAGCCATGGGACACACCATAATTGTGGTGGAGCACAATCTCGATGTGATAAAATGTGCCGACCACATTATCGACATGGGCCCCGAAGGCGGCGAAAACGGCGGCAACGTCGTAGCCACCGGTACCCCCGAGCAGATAGCCGCAAATCCCGCCAGCATCACCGGCCAATACCTGTCCGAAAAGCTATCAGGCGGACAGGCTGACGGGCTGACAGGCTGCTAAGCCGGGACACCATGTAGTGGTTATGTCAGCAATCGAAACCTCCGCAGGAGGTTGATTATGAATAGTCCGGCATGCCAACGTGCATGCCGGGTCATTGGGTTATCATTAGGAAAAGCCTCTGGAAGAGGCTGATTATTTTCTTGGGGAGGCCGGCCCGTTAATCGGCCTCCGCCGGAGGCCTTGATATCATTGGGCGTTTTTTTGACCCGGCATGCGCGTTGGCATGCCGGGCTATTCGAAATCGGCCTCCTGGCGGAGGC
>URMS01000028.1 GCA_900548975.1 uncultured Porphyromonadaceae bacterium | reverse complement strand
CAGGCCGGAAAGACCTCTAAAGATTTCATAAAGTTAAATTCAAACACTCTCTTATATCAGATTCTTTTCCTTATTCGTCGCAAAAGGAAATAGCGCGCCGCACAATCGGCCGTCAAAGCCGCCGTCAGGATCCATTTGGCCGCGGCGTCATAACCGCAGGCCGCAAGCAACCCGGTAGCAGACACAGCCAGAGGCACCGACACTCTGACAGCAATGATTTCAGGCATGCTAAGCCTTATGTCGGTCGAATACAGATGAAGCCCTACCACACCGAACTGTATATCTACCGTCAGATTCAGCCCCAGAAAAGCCGCAAGAGCACCTGCATACCATCCCTGGGCCAGACACCACACCACAAATGCCGATTTCAGCAGCATCGAGCCATAGAAATCCATAGTTCCGGTGCGGATCTCGCGCAGTCCGCCACGCCACCACATGGCCGATGCCATCAGCACCGCTGCCGCGATATACTCCGCCACGGCATGCCCCGGCCAAAATGAGCCAAGGACTATCAGTACCGCGGCCAGAGCCGTCAACAAAAAACGAAAATTCACATATCGCATCGCTATTGTCCGGATAGCAGGCCAATCCTCGCACGCCGGCCAAAAATTCATTATAAACAAAAAAGGTGTGAGGATTTATCGTCTTATCAAAGTCCAGGCTCTCGCATTGCCTTAAGCACAGATAAGAAGAAAGCCCCACACCGATTATGTATATACATACTGGCTGCCGTGCGGCAGCTCTGTATACTATAATCGATGCAGGTGCTATCTCTACTTTCCTGTGCTATAGTTTACAAATTTGCGAGATTTGGACTTGAGGAAAGTTTCAATAACACCTTTGAGAGATAAAGCCTCTCAAAATAATATGTATGGCAAGTTGGAACACCTCTGCGTTGCTTACCGCGCGGCAAAGATAGCTCATTTTTCTCATACGGTCAAAAAAACGTTCTATTACATGCCCGATTGAACAGAAGGGCTGCTCCCCGGAGGGCAATTCGCGGATATTATCGAAATGCAGAAAAGTTTGATTTTGCAGAACGCCGAAAAATCCTTACCTTTGCATGCAATAAAAAACACCGATATCAATATGTCGTTTATTGCAGATAGAGTGAAGATGGACGGTCTTACTTTCGACGACGTCCTTCTGATTCCGGCTTATTCCGAAGTACTGCCGCGCGAAGTATCGCTGGCTACACGTTTTTCCCGCAACATCACCCTTAACGTTCCGATTGTGTCGGCGGCCATGGATACCGTCACCGAGGCACAGCTTGCTATCGCCATCGCCCGCGAAGGCGGTCTGGGTGTCATACACAAAAATATGACCATCGAGGAGCAGGCACGCCAGGTACACGCCGTAAAACGCGCCGAAAACGGTATGATCTACGACCCCGTGACCATACGCCGCGGCTCCACAGTGGCCGACGCCCTGCGCATGATGGCCGAATACCACATCGGCGGCATACCCGTTGTCGACGACGAAGGCCTGTTGGTAGGCATAGTCACCAACCGCGACCTCCGATTCGAGAAGAATCCCATGCGTACCATCGACGAGGTCATGACAAGCGAAAATCTCGTCACCACCTCTCAGGCAACATCGCTCGAAGAAGCCGCCGAAATCCTTCAGTCGCACAAAATCGAGAAGCTTCCCGTGGTCGACAGCAAAGGAAAACTCATCGGTCTTGTCACCTATAAAGATATCACCAAAGCCAAAGACAAACCCAACGCCTGCAAGGACTCTCTGGGCCGTCTGCGTGTCGCCGCCGGTGTAGGCGTCACCAACGACTCCATGGAACGCGTCGACGCTCTCGTCGCAGCCGGTGTCGACGCCATTGTCATCGACACGGCCCACGGCCACTCGCGCGGCGTGATTGGCGTACTCAAGGCCGTCAAAGCCAAATACCCCGATATCGACGTCGTGGTAGGTAATATCGCCACCGGCGACGCTGCCCGCTATCTGGTCGAGAACGGCGCCGACGGCGTCAAGGTTGGCATCGGTCCGGGCTCCATCTGCACTACACGCGTCATAGCCGGCGTGGGTGTGCCCCAGCTCTCCGCTGTCTACGACGTAGCCAAGGCCCTCGAAGGGACCGGCGTTCCCCTGATCGCCGACGGCGGCATCCGCTACTCGGGCGATATCGTCAAGGCTCTTGCAGCAGGTGCCCATGCAGTGATGCTCGGCGGCATGCTCGCCGGTGTCGAAGAAAGCCCAGGCGACACCATCATCTACAACGGACGTAAATACAAGACATACCGCGGCATGGGCTCTCTCGAAGCCATGGAGCGCGGCTCCAAGGACCGCTACTTCCAGGCCGGCGAAACCGACGTCAAGAAGCTCGTGCCCGAAGGCATCGCAGCCCGCGTGCCCTACAAAGGCTCGCTCTACGAAGTGGTATACCAGATGCTCGGCGGACTCCGCTCCGGCATGGGCTACTGCGGCGCGCCCAACATCGAGGCTCTCCACCATGCAAGCTTCACCCGTATCACCAACGCCGGTGTGGCCGAAAGCCACCCCCACGACGTGGCCATAACAAGCGAAGCGCCGAACTACAGCGCATCCAGACAATAAAGCCCGCGCACACGCGTTATCTATAATGTGGGGCGCCGTTCCTAATCCAGGCGGCGCGCCGCATTTTTAATTTTTCTAAGATGACTAAACGACAAATCCTTGGCTTTGCCGCCATATGTGTTGCCGCCGCAGTCCACGCCGCAGGCAACGATCCGGTACTCATGACTGTCGACGGCAAGGACGTGCACGTAAGCGAATTCGAATATCTTTACAACAAGAACAACACCCAGCAGATGCAGCCACAGAGCCTCGACGAGTATCTGGGTATGTTCATCAACTACAAGCTGAAAGTAGCCGACGCCCTCCACGAAGGCCTCGACAACACTCCCGAATTCCAGTCGGAGTACGACAGCTTCATAAAAGATCTTGCCAAGCCGTACTTCCGCGACGATTCCGTTGCCGAAAGTCTGGTACAGCAGGCCTACGCGCACTACGCCGACGATGTACTGGCCAGCCATATCATGCTCCCGCTCCAGCCCGGCAATATTGCCCGTCTCGACTCGGTTCGGGCTGCCATCGCGGCAGGCACAACCACCTTCGAGGATGCGGCCCGCTCGATGTCGGTCGACCGTTACTCCGCTCAGCAGGGCGGCCTGATGGGATATGTGGTGCCCGGACGTTTCCCGTGGGCATTCGAGGAAGCTGCCTACGCCACTGCACCCGGAGCAGTCTCGGGCGTGGTCAACTCGGGAATGGGATATCATCTTATACGCGTGGAAAAACGCACACCCGCACAGGGTGAAGTCGAAGCCGAGCATATACTGCTGCTCACTCGCGGCCTCGATGAGGCTGCCGCAGAGGCAAAAAAAGCGACCGCCGACTCCATATACACACTTATAAAGAATGGCGCCGACTTCGGCGATCTTGCACGCCGGTTCTCCGAAGATCCCGGTTCGGCATCCAAAGGCGGCAAACTCGGATGGTTCGGCCGCGGAGCCATGGTTGCCGAATTCGACAGCGCATCGTTTGCGCTCGCCGACGGTGCCGTTTCCGAACCCGTGCGCACAGCCTTCGGCTGGCACATCATACACCGCATCAACCACCGCGGCATAGCTCCGCTCGAACAGCTCCGCGAGGGCATCGAAGCCAAGATAGCCTCCGACGAGCGCGGCACACTTCCCGAAAAAGCCGTTCTGGCCCGTCTACGCAAGGCCTACAAAGCCAACATCTCGCAGGCCGCTCTCGACCGTGTCAACGTCATCATCAGCGAAAACAACGGCGTATGCGATTCGGCTGCCATAAGCCGCATTTCGCAGATCAATCCCGTTGTCGCAACATTCGACGGCGGCCAAATCACTGCCATCGACGCCATCGGCCGCGTGCCCGACATACAGATGCCCGCCAACCCGGCCAAAGCTATCGCCGACGCCACCTCCGACCTTCTCGACGACATGCTCATCGAAAAGGAGCGTGCCCGTCTGGCCGCCGAGAATCCCGATTTCCGCAATCTGCTCAACGAATACCACGACGGCATCCTGCTCTACGAGGTTTCCAACCGCAAGGTATGGGACAAGGCAGCCAAGGACACCGAAGGCCTCGAAGAATTCTTCCGCGCCCACACCGCCGACTATAAGTGGGACACTCCCAAGTTCAAAAGCTACGTTATCTTCGCCGCCAACGACTCCACGCTCCGCAGCGCACTCGACTATGCGGCTACACTATCGACCGACATACCGACCGAATTCGTGCGTCAGATGCGCGACCACTTCAGACGCGACATCAAGATCGAACGCGTAGTTGCGGCCAAAGGCGAAAATGCCATTACCGACTACCTGGGCTTCGGTGCCTCACGTCCCGCCGACACACAGAATTCGCGTTGGAAATGCTATGCCGCCTATCAGGGCCGCATCATCGACGCGCCCGAAGAAGC
Organism: uncultured Porphyromonadaceae bacterium; assembly: GCA_900548975.1. Taxonomy (GTDB): domain Bacteria; phylum Bacteroidota; class Bacteroidia; order Bacteroidales; family Muribaculaceae; genus CAG-873. The sequence goes on along the minus strand of URMS01000028.1, from coordinate 33,432 downwards.
TGCCGATGTCCGCGGAAGCGCCCTCACCGACTATCAGGCCGCCCTCGACAAGGAGTGGATAAAAGACCTCCACAAAAAATATAAGGTTAAGGTCAACAACAAAGTCTTCAAAAGCCTAAAAACCAAAAAGTGAAAAAGTGCGCTCTGCTCATATTTGCCCTGTCGATTCTGTCGGCATGCTCCGACACCGACCGGGCAAATAAAAACGGCGACATAATTGCCGCCGTGGGCAAAACCGCGCTCACACGCTCCGATCTGCGCAAGGCTCTGCCCGGAGGCCTGTCGGCCGACGACAGCACGGCATTCGCACGCGCCTACATACGCCGGTGGATCGACTCCCGGCTAATCGAGCGGGTCGCCACCGACGCTCTCGACATCGCTGAAATCGACAGGCTCACGGCGGAATACCGCCAGAACCTCATCATGAGCCAGTATCGTCGCGCCATGGCCACTCAGGCCGACGGTTTCTTCTCGGAAGATACTCTGCTGGCCTACTACGACAGCCATAAGAGCGAATTCCGGCTGGAACGACCGCTCGTGAGGGGCGTATACCTCAAGGTCCCCGACGATGCATCAAATCTTCGCCTGCTCAAACGCCTATACACCTCGGTGAAAGCGGCCGATATGGACCGTCTCGAAAAGGAAGCGCCCAAAACGGCCCTCCACTACGATTATTTCCGCGAGCGCTGGATCGACTGGGAACAGATAGAGAAACGCATACCCGCCGACATACCGTCGCCCGACGCCTTCCTGCGGGCAGGGCGTCCTCTCGATGTGTCGCAGGACGGCTTCACATACCTTCTCCACGTGTCGGACTATCTGCCGGCAGGTGCCCCGCTGCCATTCGAGGCCGCCGAGCCAATGATACGCGAGCGCCTGCTCACCCGCAACCGCATGACCTACGACGCACGCCTGCTAAAAGACCTCTACGACCGTGCCGTAGACAACGGCACCCTCACATTTCCCGCCGGTTCACCTTTTTAGCCGCCAAATGTAAGCCAAATGTGCGGACTCTGATAATGTATTTTCGATTTTTTTTGCTATTTTTGTAGGATAAAGCCAATTTACGCCTGCAATGAGTGAAGAAAACGACGATATATACCCTGAAAATCTCCCTGAAACTCCCTTAGACGACACCGATTCCTACGTTGAACCCGGCGAAGAGACCGGCGAAGAAGCCGAAGAATCCGAGGAAACCGACGAAACAGAATCGCGCACCCCGACGCGGCCATACACCGCGGCAAACGATGTTATCCGCCATCATCTGCGCGGCATGTACCAGACGTGGTTTCTGGAATATGCCTCGTATGTGATTCTGGAGCGTGCCGTGCCCGAAATAGAAGACGGTCTCAAACCGGTGCAGCGACGCATACTGCATGCCATGAAGACCATCGACGACGGACGCTTCAACAAAGTGGCCAACATCGTGGGCACCACCATGCAGTACCACCCTCACGGCGACGCATCCATCAAAGATGCCCTGGTGCAGCTCGGTCAGAAAGATCTTCTGGTAGAGACCCAGGGTAACTGGGGCAACATACTCACCGGCACCGCTGCAGCCGCCGCCCGATACATCGAGGCGCGACTGAGCCTCTTCGCATCCGAAGTCCTGTTCAATCCCAAAGTTACGGAATGGACCCTGAGCTACGACGGACGCAAGCGCGAACCGGTGACTCTCCCCGCCAAATTCCCCCTGCTGCTGGCACAGGGTGCCGAGGGCATAGCAGTGGGCCTGTCGTCGAAGATTCTGCCTCATAACTTCAACGAACTGCTCGACGCCTCGATAGCATGCGTACGCGGCGAGGACTTCGAGCTTTACCCCGACTTCGCCACCGGCGGCACTATCGACGTAGGCCGCTACAACGACGGCCGCCGCGGAGGCGCGCTGAAAGTACGCGCAAAAATCGAAAAAATCGATTCCAAAACACTCAATATCACCGAGCTGCCTTTCGGCAAGACTTCGGCGGCTCTTATCGAATCGATTCTGAAGGCTTTCGAACGCGGACAGATCAAAATCCGAAAAGTAGAAGACAACACCGCTTCCGAGGCATCGATTCTCGTACATCTTATTCCCGGCACTTCGAGCGACAAGACTATCGACGCCCTCTATGCATTCACCGACTGCGAGGTAAACATATCGCCGAACTGCTGCGTGATACGCGATAAAAAACCATGTTTCCTCGGCGTGAGCGATGTCCTCCGGCACAGCGTCGACACCACCCGCAACATCATTCGCTCGGAGCTCGAGGTCGTGTTGGCCGAGACTCGCGAAAAACTGCTCGACGCATCGCTCGAAAAGATATTTATCGAAGAACGCATCTACAAGGACCGCCAGTACGAAGAGGCCCCCGACCTCGACGCCGCCATAGCCCATGTCGACAGCCGCCTCGAGCCCTACAAGCCGTCGCTCACCCGCGAGGTGACCCGCGACGACATCCTCAAACTTCTCGAAATAAAAATGAAACGCATACTCCGCTTCAACTCCGACGAAGCGGAGAAAGTGCTGCTCGACCTCCGCGCCAAAATATCGCAGACCCTCGACCGCCTCGAGCATATCGACGATGTGACCATCGAGTGGTACACCTACCTCAAAAACAAATACGGAGCCGCCTACCCGCGCCGCACAGCCATACGAAGCTTCGACAACATACAGGCCGCCACAGTGGCCGAAGCCAACGAAAAGCTGTATATCAACCGCGAGGAAGGCTTCATCGGAACGTCGCTCAAAAAAGACGAATTCGTGTGCAACTGTTCCACGATCGACGATATCATCATATTCTACCGCGACGGACGGTATAAGATAGTGCGCGTGCAGGAAAAATTGTCTGTGGGTAAAAACGTGCTGTATATCAACGTATTCAAGCGAAACGACACACGCACCATCTACAATGTAATATATCAGAACGGCCGCGGAGGCGTCTACTATATGAAGCGCTTCGCCGCCACCGGCCTCACACGCGACAAAGAGTACGACCTCACCCAGGGCACATCAGGCTCGCGTGTGGCATGGTTCACGGCCAACCCCAACGGCGAGGCCGAGGTCGTAAAGGTGACACTCAAGCCCAAGCTGCGCCTCAAGAACCTGACGTTCGATGTCGATTTCGGCAAACTCGACATCAAAGGCCGCGCAGCCCGAGGCAATCTGGTGACCAAGAACGAAGTACACCGCTTCTCGCTCAAAGAACGCGGAGCATCGACTCTCGGCGGCCGTGAAGTGTGGTTCGACCCCGATGTGATGCGACTCAACTACGACGGCCGCGGAAACTTCCTGGGCGAATTTGCCGGCAACGACCGCATACTGGTTCTGCTGCCCTCGGGCGAATTCTACACCACGAACTTCGACGTCACCAACCACTACGAGGACCAGATACTGCTCATCGAGAAATTCCGGCCCAAACAGGTGTGGACAGCCGCTCTCTTCGATGCAGAGCAGGGCTATCCATATCTCAAACGCTTCACATTCGAGGATTCGGCCCGGCACCAGCGCTTCATCGGCGACGACGCCCGCTCGCGCCTGCTGAAACTCTCCGACCACGACGCTCCCATGTTCGAGCTCCGCTTCGGCGGCGACGATGCGGCCCGGCCTCCCATGACAATCGATGCCGAAGAATTCATAGGCGTCAAATCGTTCAAGGCCCGAGGCAAACGCCTCACCACATGGACGCTCGACGACATAATCGAACTCGAACCCAAACGCCCCGACGCCACAGAGTCCGACCCCGAGGAATCCGCGCCGACTGAACCGGTCGAAACCGAGCCCGATATGTCCGACGAGCAGATCCGCGACAGCATCGTGGGCCAGGAACGTCTCTTCTCCGATTTCGACAATGAAAATTCTTAATATCGCACTGGCTGCCATCGCTGCGATGGCGGCAATGCCTCTTGGCGCCCAGACCGTCGAACGCCCGGTTCTCTCGGCCTACACGCTTGAGGCCGGCTCGGCGCATCTGGCCGAAACATATCTGTCTCCCCTCAAACACTCCGGCTGGAACATAGCCCTGGGCTATGAACGCATGCAGGCCATGCGCTTCTCGCCCGAACGATGGGTAATGCAGCTCCAGGGGCGCCTGGCCCTGCAGCGCACCAATAATCCGGCCCGTAATGCGCGCATGTGGAATATCGACCTCGATATTCGATGGGGCATGGCCCACCGCTGGCGTCTGGCCGACGGCTGGACCGTAAGCGCCGGAGGAAGCACCGGCATAGACCTGGGTGCATTCTACAATCCTCGCAACAGCAACAATCCAGTGGCCGCCAAAGCCGCATGGACCGTCAACGCCCTCGGCTCGCTGTCGTGGAACACCCGTCTTGCCTCGCTGCCGGTATGCCTCCGATATCAGGCCGAGCTGCCCCTCACTGGCATTTTCTTCTCACCGGCCTACGGCGAGCTATACTACGAGATATATCTCGGCAACCACAAGAACCTTGTGCGCGGAGCTTGGCCCGGCAACTATTTCGGGCTCAACAATCTGCTCACCGCCGATCTTCGCTTCGGACGCACTACCATGCGGCTCGGTTACCGCTGCAACATACTCTCGACAAAAGCCTCGCATATAGTCACCCGCCGGATAGAACACAGTGCCGTAATCGGTATCGTGTGCGAATGGCTGTCGATCGGACCGAAAACCACCGTACCCGGCGATGTAAAAATAGTTAACGCCCTCTACTGACATGAACTTCAAGACTATATACCGCAACATCGCGGCAGCGGCCACCGCAACGGCCATTGCTGCCGGACTGGGGGGCTGCCACTCCATCGAATCCTGGGACAACGACTATTACGGCAATTTCGACGCGCTATGGACTATTCTCGACGAGCACTATTGCTTCTTCGAAAGCAAAGACATCGACTGGAACGCCATCGGACAGCGCTACCGGGCCGAAATCGACACCGAGTGGGACAACAAGACATACTTTTTCCACCTCGCCGCCATGCTCGATGAGCTGCGCGACGGCCATACCAACCTTATATCGTGGTTCAATGTGTCGTACTACCGGAAATGGTGGAGCGACTACCCGCAGAATTTCAATCTGCGCCTCATACAGGAACACTACCTCGACTTCGACTACTATTCGGGCAACGGCGTAATATACAAGATTCTCGAAGACCGCAACGTAGGCTACATGTACTACGGCTCGTTCTCGCAGTCGTTCGGCGATTCATTTATCGACGAGATGCTCTACTCCATGCGCGAGACCGACGGTCTCATAATCGACGTGCGCGACAACGGCGGCGGCGACATGACCAATGTGGAGCGCCTGGTGTCGCGCTTCCTCGACAAGCGCATCTGCGCGGGCTATATCAGCCACAAGACCGGCCCGGGACACAGCGACTTCTCCAAGCCCTACGCCTACTACTACGACCCGGCACAAAACCACGTGCGCTGGCTCAAGCCGGTGATCGTGCTCACTAACCGGAGCACCTTCAGCGCTGCCAACAACTTTGTATCGGTGATGAAATCGCTGCCCCACGTAGCAGTAATAGGCGACATCACCGGCGGAGGCAGCGGCATGCCATTCTCGTCGGAAATACCGTGCGGATGGGCCGTGCGGTTCTCGGCCTCTCCGGTCTACGATGCCGAAATGCACCTCACCGAGCAAGGAGTGGAACCAAGCCCCGGAGGCGAAATCGACATGGATCCCGAGCGGGAAGCCGACGGCATCGACACCATACTCGAGTTCGCCATAGAAGTGCTCAACCGCGCTGCCGCCGACAAAGGCACCCCCTCGCAGAAACTTGCCGCTATATAAAAGCGGGCTAACAACATATAAACGGCGAGGCTGCGGCACTTCCGGTAGTCGCCGGTAAGCCGCAGCCTCGTGTTATTATCGTGTCCCTGTCAGAGCTTTGTTACGCTTTCCTTAAGCTTGAAACCCATATATATACCGTCGTAGGAATTCACCAGATCGGTAACGGCTTTCAGCGTGGCGTTGTTGAGCACACCGGCAACTTTTGTCAATATCTGCACCAGCCGTGTGGCATCGAATGTGAGGTTGAGAGTGGAGCCTGCCTTGGTGGCATGCGCGCTCACCTTGCCCAGACTCACCTTGCCGAAAGCATTGAAGGCAAATATCAGATCGCCCGACTCATCATCTTTTTCGATGGTACCCTTGAGCTGCGCCACACCGAGTTTCATCGTAAAATTGTGTTCGGCATCGACAGTAAGCGACGTTCTGGTAAGACCGAGAGTCTTGTAGTACGGCGCCAGCTTGTCTTCCACGGCAGTGGCCGCACCGGCTCCGCCGATTTTCTTAAGGGCATTGTCCGACTGGAACGATACGGCAGGCGAAACATAGTCCCACTTCCCTACGAGATCGTCGATGGTAAACTTGTCGTTTGCCACTACATTGCCAAGTATGGAACCAAGCTTGCCCAGCGGATTCGACGACGATGTGGAATCGCCGGAAGCCACCGACCCTGCGAGGTTGCCAAGAATGTCCTTGAGGCTCTGGGCCCGGACATTAAAAGATGACAGCGACAATGCCGCTGCCATACAGAAAATTATAAGAGTACGTTTCATGCGTTGGTTACCTGTATTTCGGTCATGTTCTCGCTGCCGTCTTCGGTAGACAGCTCCGAGTCAATTTCCTGATAGATAGAGTTGTTCGACTTGAATTCCGGCACCATGTGCTTCATCTCGGCCACGATGTCGTGGCTCGGACCGCGGTGCAGGCATTTCTCGAGGCGCTCCAGATGCTCGGTCACATCCTTGAAGCTGTAGGTGCGCACACGCGCTATCATTATCTTCTTGTGATGTGTGGCTATGGTATGTTCCTTTTCGTTGAGCAGCTCCTCGTAGAGTTTTTCGCCCGGACGGAGACCGGTCTCGACGATTTCGATGTCCTTGCCAACCTGCAGACCCGACAGCGATATCATGCGCTCCGCCAGATCCCATATCTTGACAGGCTGACCCATGTCGAACACGAAAATTTCGCCTCCGTTACCCATGATACCGGCCTCGAGCACCAGCGAGCATGCCTCGGGGATGGTCATGAAGTAGCGGATAATGTCGCGGTGAGTGATGGTGACAGGACCGCCCTGCTCTATCTGACGGCGGAAGAGGGGTATCACCGAACCGTTGGAGCCGAGCACATTGCCGAAGCGGGTGGTAATGAATCGGGTGGAAGGCTCGTCGCTGGTATTGCGCAGGTGGTAGAAGAGCGACTGCACATATATCTCGGCGATACGCTTCGATGCGCCCATGATATTGGTGGGGTTTACAGCCTTGTCGGTCGATATCATCACGAATTTCTCGACACCGTACTTCACCGACAGGTCGGCTACGTTCTTGGTACCGAATATATTGGTGAGCACAGCCTCCGACGGATTGCGCTCCATCATGGGCACATGCTTGTAGGCGGCCGCATGGAACACATAGCGCGGATGATACTTGACGAAAGCACGCTCGATGCGCTCGCGGTTTGCCACGTCGCCGATAAAGAGATGGATGCGCATGTCGGGGAAGGTGGACTCGAGCTCGAGCTGCATGTCGTGCATAGGAGTCTCGGCCTGGTCGAGGAGCACAATCTCCTTGGCCTCCATGGCTGCCACCTGGCGCACGATCTCGCTGCCGATAGAACCGGCCGCACCTGTAATCATCACTACCTGGTTCTTGATCACGCTGCGTATCTTCGGATTGTCGGTGTGTATGGTCTCACGGCCGAGAAGATCCTCGATGCGTATGTCGTGGATATGGGTCGAGAGAGCGGGCATTGTCTTGCTGTTGAGATCGAATTCCTCGACCTGGTTGAGCATCAGCAGTTTTATATGGTTGCGGAGGAAGACATCGGCCGTACCCGAACGCATCAGTTCGAGCTGTGTCGACAGGAAGAGCAGCGTATCGCACTTGTAGAACGCGAATACCTCGCCTACCGTCTCGGGGTCGAAAGGCACGATGGGAATACCGTTGACAGTACTGTCGATATGCTTGGGAGCGAGACTGAGCAGCGCTACCGGATCAAAGCGGCCTTCGAACTCGCTCTTGAGCGCCGAAGCCAGAAAGAACGAATTGATAGCCGAACCGAGCACTATGACACGCTTCTTGCTTGTATCCACGCTCGACACCTGTATATACATATACTTTATGGCCAGACGCATCAGAAGCATCAGTGTGAACGACATCACGCCCACAATAAATATATTCCATATGCTGAAATAGAAAAAACCGGCCGCCATATAGCTTACCAGCGACGCAGCCGTAAGAAGCAAAGATGCCGAAATCACCAGCAGCACAAGCCTGTATGTGTCTTCGATTACCGACAGACGGATAATATACCGGCTTGTGCCGAAACATATTGCAAGAACGGCATAAGTGACGAATTCAAAGATTGCACGCGCGAGAGGTGAATAGAAAAACGAATCGCCGTAAGTGTAGTGATAACCGAAAGCAAGTGTAAGGCCGCAGCTGAAAGCAATCAGAACAAGGTCGGCAAGCAGAACCATCCATTTTGGCGATGGCTTGGCGACAAATGCCCTTATCAGGGATGAATGTGCCAGAGCATTGATGATTTTCTTCTTCATGATTCAATAAATTGAATAGCTGAAATTCCTGAGTGAGTATGGGATTGCAAAAGTAGGCATTTTTGCCCAAACAGACAAATATAGAGGGTCAAAAGCCTCACAAAAGCCTTATGAAAGCCTTGCACAAAAAAAATCCGCCCCGGAGCCGGAAGCCACGGAGCGGACAGATTATAGTGGGATTGCTGTTTATTGAGCTACGTTGAAGATTACGATACGGTTCCAGTTGTTGACGTCGTAGGGCTGAACATCGGAACCTTCGGCCTGGATGGCGAGACGGTCGGGATTGATGCCGTATTTATTGACCAGAGTGTCGTAGACGGCCTGAGCGCGGCGCTTGGACAGACCCATGTTGTATGCGCTTGTGCCGGTATCCTTGTCAGCGTAGCCTACGATGGCGACGTTCTGTTCGGGATTAGCCTTCATCCATTCGGCGATGTTGTAGACATTGACCATTTCGGTGTCGGTGATCTTCGACGAATTGAGCGAGAAGCGGACGGTTGCCATCAGAGGAGCGGCTTCGACAACGGTGGTCTCGGCTTCAACGACTTCGGGGCACGGGAGCTGTGCTTCGGCAGCGGCGAGAGCGGCGGCAGTAGTGGCAAGGGCGCCGCGAAGGTCGTTGACCTGACCGTTAAGATTGTTTATATAGCCCAGGTAATCGCAGGGATTGTACGACTGGTAGTCGCGGCCGCCGAAAGTGATTGTGAAACCGGCATTGGCGGTTACGTTGATATCCACAGGATAGCCGTAGGCAATATTGTTGAAGTTGTCGCCGTAGAACGATGCGCGTGCTTCAGCAAAGAAATCGACATATTTGCACAGACGGAAGCGGAACTGCAGACCACCCGATACGGGGAGTGTCCAGGAGCTGTCCTTGTGGTTGCCGTCGCGGCCTATGATATCGCCGGCAGGCTTCTGATCGAACAGATAGGTTCCGCCAAGGCCGATGAAAGGCACGATAGAGAACACGCGTTTGGAGTTGACGCCTCCAAGGGAGTTGAACATATCCCACATGAAGTCGACATTGGCGCCCACATATTTGGCCTTGTTCATGCCATGGTCTTCCCAATGGAGCGGACCGCCGTTGAAGACAAGTCGCCATCCCATATACGGCGAAAACCATTTGCCAAAGCCGAAATTATAGTTAACGCTAAGGTCGCGGGAGCGTTCGCCCTTTACAGTGACGCCTTCCACAATCGGAGTGGCGATACCAGCACCGAACTGAATAAACCAGTTATTTTTCTTGTCTACGTAGTAATGAGTCTTGCAGGGAACCTCCGAGGCAACGATGGTCTCTTCCTCAACTACCACGGTTTCATCCTGTGCGCTGGCATTTAAAGCTGGCACCAGGCATGCGCACGACAATGCGGCGGTTAAGAGAATGTTCTTTTTCATTTTGGATTGAATGTTTTGTTAGACTTTAATGAATTTCAATGTTGAGACGTTTTTAATCACCCTCCGATGGATAGTGTGAGGAATGCTTTTTTCCGTCGGTTTGAAATACTAACAAGCCTATTTTAAAGTTTGTTCAGATTTATGAAAAAAAACATTATTATTTTGTGCGTCCGCATAGCCGACGATCTTCCGATGCAGTCGCTACAAGCATTAAAACCCACAAATTACCATATATTGAAACGAACCCCGAACACAGCTTCGCCACTCAGGACTCCTCCGGCATAGGTAGTGGATTTGTCGTTGACGATAGCAAGGTCGAATTTGCCTAACGCTCCGAAAAAGAAGCGTTTGTCGGGACTGTTCCACACCACCGACAGCTTCATGCGGTTGTAGAGCGAAAACGACACCTTCTCGATGTCGGAATTCACAAAGCCCTTGCGTATGCCCACCGTGGGCGATTCGCTCACGCCAAGTACCCAGTTACGCGCGAAAACCCAGTTGTATCCGTACCCGAAACGGACAGCATAGTTATGTGTATTGACAGTATACTTGTAGTCAGGCCATTCGGCCGGCAGATGGGAGCGGAGTTCTTCGGGCAAACCACGGAAATCGAAGGCGAGTTTCTGTGTATATATGGAAAAACCGGTGTAGAAAGCTCCCTGACTCTTTCGCTGCACCCGGCTGAAATTGAACGAGGCGGCCTCGGAATAGCGCTTGTGGTTGAAAAAATAATATGCGTCGACGCCCCAGGTATAGTTGTTGATGGCATTGAAACCAAGATTGAGCCGCAACGGATGGTGTATGTCGCCGAAACGCTTTATGGTGGTGCCGACATCGTTTTTTATCACATAAAGCTCTGCCGCGAAAAGCATGCAGTTGAACCCGAAGCGGAATCGCTGGCGCGAACGGTCCACTCCGCCCATAAGCCTGCTGATGTTCACGTCGTAGCCGGCCGATAACGCCAGATAGGTGAGATACAGACCGACAGAGGTCGACGGGTCGGACTGCATATAGATATACTTGTCGTTGGGCAGCACAAACCGGTAGCCGTCGAGCCATGTTTCGGTGGTTATCTTGGCATTGAATTTATAGCCTGTCGACTTGACGTAGGTGGTATCATACCCGTTGAAAAAATGGTCGCCCCAACGGTATGTATTCACAACAAAGCGCGGAAAACGGCCCCATTCGGCTATCGAATCGAGATTGAACGACAGGGCGCGCGCTCCCGTACACGACAGAAGCGACATCAGAACCAACAGTATGACAGGAATCCTACGCGACATCGACTGCAAAATTACATCTTTTTCAGCAATAACGGAACAGGCCGTCCGTTCCGAGACACAAAAAAAGGACAAAACGACCACTATTTCACACAAAAGCTCCGCTGCATCACGCAGCGGAGCTTCGTCTAACTCTTCAGTATGAAGATGGCCGACTATATCAGCGGGTTCCTCCGAACAGCCATATATCGTCGGTGAAAATGTAGTTACCCGCATTGTTGCCCGAGCCGAAAGCCTCGCTGACATTGGGGTTGGATACTACATCGCTGTTTCCATAGGGAAGGCGGACGGGCCACTGGTTCTGGCCGCCCTGAACATTATTTGGATTTTTAAGTACTATATATTCCGTACCCATAGCCTTGCAGCGGCGGATGTCGTTGTAGGTCTGGATCTGTTCGTCGCGGGTCTGGGCAAGATATTTCTGCACCATAATCTCCTTTAAGGTCGGAGCGCCAAGCGCGTCGATATAATCGGCCGGATCGGGCAACTCCTCATCGCAAGCGAAGGCATAATCCTCGAACGAAGCCGTGATGCCGGCAACAAAATTGGCAGTGGCGTCAGCGCCGGTACGCGCCTTGGCTTCGGCAAGAATAAAGTTTATTTCGCTTACACTGAAGATATGGAGAGGTGTTTCGCCTCGTTCGAGCCACATTGGCAGACCGACAGTCTCGGTGGCATGGGCCAGAGTACCGTCGCCGGCGGGAGCGTAGGCTTCGCCTGTTTCGAAACGATCCCAGGCATAGAGATCCACGCGGGGGTCGTTGCGCTCATTCATCATATCTACCACAGTACCGTTTGCGCCGGTGTAATAGCGGCTCCAGGAGTACGCAGTCCAGGGATTGTCGCAGTCCACACCGTTGAAGATGGAGAGTTCGGCACCGTCGAATCCGGCCGACAGAGCGGCCTCACCGGCGGTGATAACCTTGGCCATTGCACCGTTGTCGCGGAACGAGGTGTTCAGCAGCAGACGGGCCTTCACGGCGTGTGCCAGAGCAAGCCATTTGCCCGGGTCGCCGCCATAGAGCAGATCCTGTGCACCGGTATTGTTCATTCCTTCGGCCACAGCCTCGGCCAGAAGAGTCTCAGCGGTGCTTATACGGCCGAGGAGGTCGGTATATATGTCCTCCTGCTTGTCGAGCTTGGGCTGGTCGGTGACCAGAGCCTCGCTGTAGGGGATGTCGCCGTGCACGTCGGTCAGCAGCTCGTAGTTGAGCACCCAGAGCACCTGTGCCATTCCTTCGATGTCCTTCTGGCCGGCGTTGAGGCCGCCTTCGGCACATTTCTCGATAATCTGCTTGATATTCATAAGATTGGCATAGATGCCGTTCCATTCGTTGTTGAAGGTGGAGCTTGCGGCGGTCTCGCCGCGCTGACGCAGCTCGGCCTTCATGAGCTGATTGTTGCCTGTGCCGAAGGTCTGCTCGGTGTAGGAGCTTACATACCAGGCGTATGCTCCGCCCCAGCCGGTGAATCCGGTGGCCACTATAGCGTCGGTGACCTGGAACTTGGCGTTTACGGCGCTTGCCGGCGGATTGGCCTCGTCTTTGTTGATGTTGTCCATCGTGTCCTCGGTGCAGGAAGCCACTGCCATGCCGAGAAATGCTATATATAATAATTTCTTGAACATATTATAGTCTGTTTGGAAGTTCGTAGAGAGAGTTTATCAGAACGTGAATTTGAGACCTGCGCCGTAGGAAGAGGTGTTGGGGATAGAGAAGCGCTCGAAGTAGCCGCCCATGTTGCCGTTGCCCTGCGATGCCTCGGGGTCGAAGTTAGGCATCTTGGCCCACAGCAGCACGTTGCGTGCGAAGCCGAATACCTCGATGTCGAACTTGCCAAACGAAGGCAGCTTGTAGGTCAGAGTCACGTCGCGGAGTTTGAGGAAGCTCATGTCGTACACGCCGGCTTCGGTGACGTCGTTGTAGAGCATGTAGTAGTCCTGCTTGCTCACCTCTATGGTGTTGGGCTGTCCGGTGGCTTCGTCGATGCCTTCGGCCACCATAGTGCCTTCGTGGAAGGGCAGCGATTCTTTGGTGGCGCCGAAGTAGTTGAGGGTAAGGTTGGTGCCGTGGTACATGCGGCCGCCTTTCTGCCAGCTCCATGTGGTGCTGAGGTTCACGCGGCGATAACGTCCGCCAAGACTGAAACCGGTTACGAAGTCGGGCGAGCAGTTGCCGAGATCCTGGCTGTCGGAAGTAGCCTGGGGCAGACCCTCGAGAAGCAGAAGCTGACCGGTGGCCTCGTCGCGCTTGAAGGCGGTACCATATATATTAGGATAGGTGTTGCCGGCCTGTGCGCGTATCTGAGGCTCCACGAAACCGCCGAGCATAATCGATTCGACACCTTCGGCCAGTTCGACGACCTTGTTGTTGACCTTGGTGAAATTGATGCCGAGGTTGAGGTCGTAGTCGCGGTGTTCGAGAATGGTGACATTGATGCCGAGTTCGTGGGCCCATGTCTGCATCTTGCCGGCGTTGGTCATTTTGTACTGGTAGCCCGACGAACCGGCGGTAGGCACGGAGAATATCTGGTCGGTGACATTCTGGTACGAGAGGGTGTACTCGAGGCGCAGACGGTCGCTGAAGAGACGGAGATCGGCGCCGACTTCGACGTTCTCGGTGTTCTGGGGCTTGAGGTTGCTGTCGTAGACCACATAATAGGGCACATAGCTCGACACACCTTTCACAGGATAGGTCACGGGGTTATACAGATACATGCCGCTGCCGTAAGCGGGCACATAGTAGTAGTTCTGGTAGAAAGTACCTGCCTGGCCTACCTGAGCGTAGCTGGCGCGCAGCTTACCGAAGGTGAGGATCTTGTTACCCTTGAGCGCCGGAAGTTCGGTGAATACCCATCCGAGCGATACGGAGGGATAGAAGAACGAGCGGTTGTTGCGCGGCATGGTCGACACGTAGTCGTTACGGCCGGTGACGGTGAGGAAAAGCATGGAGCGCCACGACAGGCCAAGGCTGCCGAAGAAACCTACGGTACGCGACTGGCGGTTGTACTCGCTGCTGGAGAAGCTTGTGGCGTTGCCCATTACAGGCATGCCGTAGAAGTTGAAGTTATTGCCGATATAGTCCCACAGACGCGAGTTGTCCTGGTTGATTTCATTGCCGAGCATGGCGTCGAAGTTATATTCGCCCCATTCGGCGGTGAAGTTGGCGGTGAAGAGGTTGTTGAACACGTTGCGCGACACACCGTAGTTCTCGATACCGCCCTGGGCCTGTCCGGCCGAGCCGTACTCCTTGACGTCGCTGTAGTTCGAGGTATAGGCGTCGATACCGGCCTGCTCGCGGAACCACAGTCTCATGTTGTCGGAGCCAAGCGAAGGAGTGAATTCCACATAGGCGTTGCCGAAGAAGCGGTTGGTGTGCTGGAGATACTCGTTGTTGTGAGCCCACCAGTATGGGTTGTTGAACGAAGTGGAGCGGAAAGAAGTCTGTGTGGTGGGATCGCCGGGCACATTATAGGGAATGCCGCGGAGATCGTACTCGGAGGGAGCGGAGTACACCACATTCATGATACCGTCGTTGGCGCCCGGCGCCGAGGTAATCTTTGTAGAGCTGTAGTTGCCGGAGAAACCGGTTTTCCACTGGCTGTCGATGGTCCAGTCGACAAGACCGCGGGCACCCCAGCGGTTCATGCCGGTCGAGGGCACGATGCCTTTCTGATAGGAGTTGTTGATACCGAACGAGTAGCTTGCGCGCTCGGTGCGCTGGCTGATGTTGAAATTGGTGTTTTCGGTAAAGCCGGTGTTGAAGAAGTCGCCCACGTTGTCGTAGATGGTCGGAGTTGTCCAGCCGTCGAGACCGGCGAGTTCACGCTTGGGATTGAAGTACATGCCTTCGTGGCCGTTACCGTTGCCGCCGTAGCGAGGATCGTTGGGCAGATCGACGATCTTCGGGCCCCAGCTCATGCTGCTGGTGGGAGCGTAGCCGCCTTCGATATAGTTGCCCTGAGCATATACTGTCTGGCGGTTGAATTTTCGCGACACCACCTCGGCCGAAAGATTGGTCGATACGGTGACGGTGGGCTTGTTCGAGTTGAATTTACCGCGCTTGGTGGTTATGACGATCACACCGTTCGATGCGCGGATACCGTAGAGCGCCGATGCGGCCTGGCCTTTGAGCACGTTTATCGACTCGATGTCGTCGGGGTTGATATCGATGGAGCGGTCGGCCATGTTGGCGCCGGTCACGGAGTTGCCGGTGCTGTAGTCGGGAGTCGATTCCACAGGCATGCCGTCGACCACATAGAGAGGCTGGTTGTTGCCGTCGAACGAACGGGCACCGCGGATAACGATCTGTGCCGATGCGCCGGGAGCGCCCGACGACGGACGGATGTCCACACCGGTAAGCTTGCCCTGCATGGCACTGGCTATGGAGGTAGTACCGTCGGTGTTGAGGTCTTCGGCGCTGAGGTCCTGCACGGCGTAGCCGAGGCCTTTGCGCTCGCGCTTCATGCCGAGGGCGGTCACAACCACTTCCTCGAGCTGGTTGTCGGCGCTGCTGAGCTTCACAAGAAGAGGATGTCCGGTAATTTCAACTTCGCGGGTGAGCATGCCCACATAGGAAACCCTCAGTTTTTTTCACTGTCGATGCCACGGAGATGTGGAAATTTCCGTCGACGTCGGTTATCACTCCCGTTGTGCCGTCGGCCGGGATTACAGTAGCTCCGGGAAGGGGTTCGTCATCGGCGGCGAACACTACCTTACCGGTTACCGTACGGGTACTCTGTGCCGATGCGGCAACGAATACCATCAATGTTACGATCAAGGCAATTAGTTTTTTCATACCTTAGAAAATAAATAAATAAAAAATATGGCATTTCGCCACAGACTGGAATAGTTTGTTTCTGTAAAAACTGGAATAGTAAGTTTTCTAAAATCTGGATTGACTGCTGCAAATATATACTATTGTTTTTAATCCTTTTTAACTTGTGTCTTAATTTTAACCTTTTGTAACGCTTTTAACATACCAGACTTTCAAAAATGTTAATTTTAACAGTAATCAAGCAATTCTATCGCATTAGTCGGAATAATAAAGCCGGAATGAGCTTTCAGAAATTTTTGTTTGCCATTTTCACCGTTTTAGCAAATCGACACACTTTCTACGGCATAAGTTTCGAAAACAAAAACGACAGTTTTCACCAATAATGATTAATTTTGCACTCATAAACTTAAAATGCACTCCTATATAATTATGAAACCTTCTACGCCCAAAGGAACACGCGACTTCTCCACACTGGAAATGGCGCGCAGAAACTATATATTCGACACTATCCGCGAGGTATTCCGCCTCTACGGTTACAGGCAGATCGAAACCCCGGCCCTGGAAAATCTATCGACTCTCATGGGCAAATACGGCGAAGAAGGCGACAAACTCCTTTTCAAGGTCCTCAATTCGGGCGACTATCTCAAAGACGTCGACGAAAGCCTCCTCGCATCGCGCGATTCGCTGCGCACTGCCGCCAGGATATGCGACCGCGGCCTGCGCTACGATCTCACCGTGCCTTTCGCCCGCTTCGTGGTGCAGCACCGCGAAGAAATACAGCTGCCGTTCAAGCGCTTCCAGATACAGCCGGTGTGGCGCGCCGACCGTCCGCAGAAAGGCCGTTACCGCGAATTCTACCAGTGCGATGCCGATGTCGTAGGCTCCGACTCGCTGCTGAACGAGGTCGAACTCCTCCAGATGATCGACGAAGTCTTCCGCCGCCTCCATATCCGCGTAGCAATCAAGCTCAACAACCGCAAGGTGCTCGCAGGCATCGCCGAAATCGTGGGCGAACCCGACAAACTCATCGACATAACGGTAGCCATCGACAAAATCGACAAAATAGGCATCGACAAGGTCAACGAAGGACTCGCCGAACGCGGACTCGCACCCTCCGCCATCGAGGCGCTCCGCCCCATTCTCGAAATATCGGGCACCACAGCCGAACGTCTCGACAAACTTGCCACCCTGCTCGCCGGAAGCGAGACAGGCACCAGGGGTGTGGAAGAGCTGCGCACCGTCATAGGCTGCTCCGAAGCTCTCGGACTCGAGGCCGATCTCGAACTCGACGTGTCGCTCGCACGAGGTCTAAACTACTACACCGGCACCATCATCGAAGTCAAGGCCCTCGACTATGCCATCGGCAGCATATCGGGCGGCGGACGCTACGACAACCTCACCGGCGTATTCGGCATGGGCGGAATATCGGGTGTAGGCGTATCGTTCGGTGCCGACCGCATCTACGATGTACTCAACGGTCTCGACCTCTACCCCGCCGATGCAGGCCGCTCCACCCGCGTACTCTTCGCCAACTTCGGAGCTGCCGAAAGCGCCGCATCCATGAAGCTCGTCAAGAGTCTTCGCGCCGCAGGCATCGCCGCCGAGGTATACCCCGACAGCGCCAAGATGAAAAAGCAGATAGGCTATGCCAACGCTCTGGGTGTGCCTTTCTTCGCCATAATCGGCGAAAGCGAGCTGGCCGACGGCACTGTCACCGTAAAGAACATGAGTACCGGCGAACAGCAGACCGTCCCGGGCGCCGAAGTCGCCTCTATAGTCGGCTGATAGAAACAAAAAGACTGTGGCGCGACAGATCAGCTCCTCGCGCCACAGTTTTTTTTATGCTTTGATTATTCCTGATTCTGCAGGCCGATGGCCCGTGTGGATTCGAGGATAGGAAGATTTGTCTCGGTGGGAACGTAGATAACGGTCTTATTGCTCAGATCGGACTGCTGACGCACCCACAGATACTGGATATAGGTCGGCGTAATGCTGCCGTTTTCTATGCGGATGGCCTCGGCAGCACCCTTGGCGCGCTCTATTTCGGCCTGAGCGTTGAGCTTTTCGGCTTCGAGATTGGCCTTGGCCTCTTCGATCTTGATTTTGCGGTTCTGTTCGGCTTTGGCGAATTCGGCTTTGCCTTCCATTTCCTGCGACCATACATTGTACCACGGACGGATAAAAGCGAGAGCCACGACAAGGAGTATTATTCCTGCCACAGCCCAGATAGCCCCCTTGATGATGCGGGGCGTGAAATCTACATTGTTGTTATACATAGCCAGTTATAGAGTTAGATTATATCGACAGACGTAAGGTGGCGCCGCATCGTGCCGGCAGCCCGCGCTGTGTGAACGAGCGTCCCATCGACAGAAAATAGAACGTATCGTAGCGCGTGCCGGTGATATTCTCGCCCCAAAGACGCACACTCCATCTCTGCGCGGTAAAGGCGAGCGAAGCCCCGACCAGACAGTAGAAATCCTGAGAGCGGGTGTTGGCCTCGTTCCAGTAGATGCGGCCGGCACAGTTGGCGTTGACAGTAAGAGATGGCTGTATGCCGCCGAACGACAGAGCCGCAGGCTGCCAGGTGGCCTCGGCGAACAGTGTGTTCGAAGGCGCGTAGGGCACATGCTTGCCGCGGTAATCGTTTCGGCCGTCGTTGTAGTTGCGGAATGTGGCATTCGTATAGCCATAGCTCAGGCGCGCCGAAAAATCGGCGCACGGATTCCATCGGGCGGTCAGCTCGGCGCCATAGCTGCGCGTACGGCCCGCATTGGTCATTATGCGGCCGGTAGTTGTGCCGGGAGGGAACACGGTGAGCTGCTGGTTGCGGCAGTCGATCAGGAAGAGGACAAGCCCTGCGTCCAGTCCGTCGGCGGCTTTCCAGTCGGCACCGAGCTCATAGTTGAAACTGCGTTCGGGCTCGTAGCCTACTATCTGGTCGAGAGTATACTGGGCGCTCATGCCCATTATGTTCATTATACGCTGCTGAAGCACATCGCTGAACATCTGGGTGTTGTATCCGCCGGCCTTGTAGCCTTTGGAGAGATTGACATATGCCGTGAGGCGCGGCATTTCGTATGCGACCGTCAGCTTGGGTATGAACTCCACGAATGTGCGGTGCAGCACATCGGAGTCGTCGATATCGACCGGAGTCTGCGAATAGAGCTCGCGGCTTCCGTCGGGGAGTATGTGGTATGTCTTGTAGCCTGTGTCGCAGAAGCTGCGGTAACTGAGCGAGGCCCGCTCCACGTCGAGGCGCAGGCCGGCTTCGAAGCGCCAGCGGCCGGCGCGCCAGGTGCTTTCGTGGTATAGCGCCACCGACACGTTGGTAGGCCGGAAATTGCTGCCGAGGGTGAAGCGGCGTGTATCCCACTCAATAGGGTACGAGGGATTTATCTCATTGCGGTGGGCCTCGATGAGCTCGGCGATACCGGTGTCCTTGAATGTCACCGGCGCCTCCATGCGGGTCGATTTATAGAAAGCGAACACACCGCCGAGCCAGCTGTAGCGGCCGCGCACACCGCGCGTAAAGAGGTCCTGGGTCACAGTCCATTCGCGGCGCGCCTGGGTAAGAGTGAAATAAGGCAAGGTAGTGAAATCCTGGTCGAGGTCCATGCGGTCGTTGTGGTACTGCACCGAGGTGAGCGAGGTCACCACGACCCTCTTGCCGGCCCATGCCACGGTAATGCCGTCGGCGAATGAGGTGCGGCGGTAGGCGCATGTATCGTTGTAGGCTATGGCGCCGTCGGTGTCTGAGGCGTAGGGGTAACCGCCCTGCCTGTTTATGCCGAAAGCAGCCACATTGGTCACCGAAAGGGCGGCCGATGGGCGCCACGCAGTCTTCCAGCGCAGCGAGCCCGAGTTTTCGGTGTCGAGACGGCGCCCGTCGTATGCGTTACGGAAAAAACCGTCGGTATGGCCGTACTGGCCCGACAGACTCATGCCCAGCCCGGGCTTCAATGTGCCGTAGTAAGCCGCGGCGACAGAGGCAGTGTTGTGCGAACCGTATCGGGCCGATGCCCGCAGTCCCTTGGTAGTCAAGGGCGAGAGGGTGCGCACATTTATCTGGCCGCCCATGGTGTTGCGGCCGTTGAGCACGGTCTGCGCGCCGCGAAGTATCTCAATGCTCTCGATATCGGCGATATCGAAGTCGTAGGCATCCTTGTTGAGATATGGTATATTGTCGACGCTGAGGCCGATAACAGGCTGATCCATGCGGGCTCCGAGGCCGCGGACGTAGATCGACGAGGTCATGCGCGAGCCGTAGTCGGGCATATAGAAGTTCGGCGCTATGGCGCTTACGTCTTTCACGGCGTCGATGCCGAGGCGGCGCACATCGGCTGTATTGATGCGGGTTACGGCCTCGGCCGAATTGGTGCCGTCGGGAGCGCGCTTTACGCCCAGCACCTCCACGCCCTTCAGTTCGTGCGGACGCCGTGCGGCGCTGTCGGGAGTCTCTGTGGCCGACATGCCGCATACCGCCGTCATAGCCAGTATGACAGGTATGTATCTCATGATTTTTCAGAGAGTTCGAGCCAACGGAGTTCCTTCTCGTCGAGCAGATTCTTCACTTCGTCGTAGCGGCGCGATTTTGCGGCGAATTCATCGGGGTCGGGCGAGGCTGCCGAGCTGAAGAAGCTTTCCAGGGCTGTTTTCTCCTCCTCCAAAGCTCCGATTTCGGTCTCGAGAGCCTCGAACTCGCGCCGTTCCTTGAACGTCATTTTATTGTCGGGGCGCGTACGTTTCGGGCGCGTGTCGGCCGGAGCCTGCGCCGGGGCTTTCTCTTTCTCAAGCGTCTGCATATATGCCCGGTATTCCGAGTAGCTGCCGGGGAAATCCTTAACCACGCCGTTGCCTTCCATCACAAAGAGATGGTCGGCGATGTTGTCGAGGAAGAAACGGTCGTGGCTCACCACTATCACACAGCCCTTGAACTCGGCCAGATATTCCTCGAGTATGCCGAGGGTTATTATATCGAGGTCGTTGGTAGGTTCGTCGAGAATCAGGAAGTTCGGCTGGCGCATGAGCACCGTGGCCAGATGCAGGCGGCAGCGCTCGCCGCCGCTGAGAGTATGGATGTATTTCTGCTGGTCGGCAGGCGAGAACAGGAAGCGCTGAAGGTATTGCATCGGGGCTATGCGCATGCCTTCGCCCAGAAAAATATCTTCGGCGATTTCGGTAACGGCATCGATCACTTTCTTGCTGTCGTCGAAGGCTATGCCGTCCTGGCTGTAGTAGCCGAAGCGCACGGTCTCACCCACATCCCATCGGCCGCTGTCGATAGGCTCGATACCCTGGAGCATCTTTATGAACGTCGATTTTCCGACGCCGTTCACGCCCACTATGCCGATCTTTTCGCCTCGTGCGAAAGTGTAGGTGAAATCGTCGAGAATCACCTTGTCGCCGAAGCGTTTGCACACATTCTCGGCCTCGAATATCTTGGAGCCGATGCGGCTCGAGGCGGCATCGAGACGCACATTGCGCTCGGTGAGGTCGACATGCGAGCGTGCCTTAAGCTCATAGAAATTGTCGATGCGGAATTTTGCCTTGCCGCCGCGTGCCTGGGGCTGACGGCTCATCCAGTCCTGCTCGCGGCGCAGAGTGTTCTTCACCTTGGCAAGCTCGGCACCCATGGCCTCGATGCGCTCGGTACGGCGGCGCAGATACATGTCGTAGTTGCCGTCGACCATATACGCGTTTGTGCGGTCGAGCTCCATTATGCGGTTGCACACGCGGTCGAGAAAGTAGCGGTCGTGCGTTACCATCAGCAGAGCCACACGCGAGCGGCGCAGGTAGTTCTCGAGCCATTCGATAGTGGTTATGTCGAGATGGTTGGTAGGTTCGTCGAGTATGAGGAGCGCGGGGTCGGCGATGATGGCACGCGCTATGGCGAGCTTCTTGCGCTGGCCGCCCGACAGCAGCTCCACCGGCTTGGACGCGTCGTCGAGACCCAGCGAAGCAAGCAGACGCATTATAGCCTCGGGATCGTCGATGTGCGATGTCTGGGGCAGATCGGCCATGGCGGCGCTGCGCACCGTAGAACCGGGCGCGAACACCGGCTCCTGGGGCAGATAGCCTATTCTGAGACCGTTGCGGCACACCACAGAGCCCGAGTCGGCGCTTTCGTCGCCGGCTATGATGCGGAGCATGGTGGTCTTGCCGGTGCCGTTGCGGGCCACGACACCTATCTTGTCGCCCTCGTCGACACCAAACGAAATATCGGCGAACAGCATCCTGTCGCCGTAGCTTTTTGTAAGATTTTCAACACTAAGTAGATTGGCCATGCGATAATGAAAGGTGATGAATCAGAGAGGCGCGTCACTGCTTGCGCTCATGACTGCTCAAAAGGTCGTGAAGCACTTTCTTGGCCTTTACCGCCTTGGGCATGCCGTCGGCATCGGCCATCACCACCGAGCGTCCCATCCTGGCTTTCTGCAACAGCACACGCCGGTAATTGAACTTTAGCTCGGTCGCGAGATTTTCGACAAGCGCTAATTTTTCTTCTTCCGACATTGTTGCTTTATTTTTTCAAACAGAACTGGATTGACAATCTTGAAATCGTGCGCCACCAGAGTCGACTCGGCGCTGTTGTCGAATATCATCCATGCGTCGACAATGGGCATGAAGACTTCGAAGAGGTTTTCGAGTCCTTTCTGATAGCGGCGGTACACCACGTCGGTGGGAATGTTATGACCACCCTCGCTCACACGTTTGGCCACACGCTCGACTGCCATCTCGGGCGACGGCAGCCAGAAGAACAGCAATATCACCTGATAACCCTCGGCATGGGCACGGTTCACCAGATGGCGGTAGGTGCCGGTGGCAAGGGTGGTCTCGATGGCGAATGTCTTGCGCTCTCTCATCAGCAGCGATATGCGGGTGAGCATGAGCCTGCCCGCCACAAAGGCAACGGCCGACGGGTCGAAGGGCGAAAGTCCTTTGGCTATCTCGTCGGCATTGACAAAGTCCCGGCACTTGAGTATGTCGGGGAGCACTGCCATCGATGCGGTGGTTTTGCCGGCACCGTTGCAGCCGGCGATTATGTAGAGCCTCGGTTCCTGGTCCATAATGCGGAGACGCCTTTATACGCCTTTACATTTTATAAACGCAAAAGTACATAAAAAAGCCGAACCGCGAAAGAATAATCCGCGATTCGGCATACAATGGTGTTTTTTAATAACTTCTTATTCTGAGAGCGTGTCAATCGTTGCCGCGCAGTTTGCCTGCAAGACCGTCGAGAAGGTCGGCGCCTTTCTCCATGGCCGATGCTGCGGCACCCTTCACCTTGTCGGCAATGCCGCCGGCAGCTTCTTTTGTCTGGTTGAGAGCAGAGTCGGGGTCGCTTTTCTGACGTTCGAGAGCGTCCTGAGCTGCTGCGGCAGCCTGGGCGAGGCCTTCGCGGGCGTTGGTGACAGCACCGGCGGCCTTGGTTTTCATATTCTGAGCCACTTCGGCTGCTTTTTCCTTAAGTGCGGCAGCCTGTGCCTGGGCGCCTTCTTCCACGGCCTGAGCCTGCTGGTCGACGGCTACTCTGGCGGCTGCGGCCGATACTTTTGCCGCATCCTGCGATACCTGTGCGGCAACCTGAGCTTCTTCAAGATGTGTGGATTCCATAATTCAGTAGTTATTTTAGATTTCCTGTAAAACACCGAAGAAGCCTCCGAAGTTTACCCATATTTTTCATAAAAAGATTTAACAGGTATGCTGAGCACAAAAAAAACCTTACCTTTGCAGAATCGATGAATATACACATTATGAAAATAAAGAAATTGCTGCCTGTGGCCGCGCTGCTGAGCGCCATCAGCCTTCTGGCTGCCACTCCTGGCAACGTGATAGAAGAAGTCGCATGGATGATCGGCGACGAACCAATCTATAAATCCGACATCGAGCGCATGTATCAGGAGATGCAGAGCGAGCGTGTGCCCATCCAGGGCGACCCCTACTGCTTTATTCCCGAGCAGATTGCCATCGAGCGTCTGTTTCTACACCAGGCCGACCTCGACACCATCGAGGTGCAGGAATCGATGGTGCAGATGCAGCTCGACCAGCAGATGAACTATCTCATAAACAATCTCGGCACCCGCGAAAAGGTAGAGCAGTATTTCCGCAAGCCCTTCCCCGAAATCCGCGAATACTATGCCGAGAACATCCGCAACCGCTCGCGCATACAGCAGGTACGCAGCAAGCTCACCGAGGATATCAAGGTAACGCCCGCCGACGTGCGCCGCTACTTCGACAAGCTTCCGGCTGACAGCGTTCCCTTCATACCTCTGCAGGTAGAGGTGCAGCTGCTCACGCTCAATCCCGCCATTCCGCGTCAGGAAATCGACGACGTCAAAGCGCGTCTGCGCGACTATGCCGACCGCGTGAACCGCGGCGAAAGCGAGTTCTCGACTCTCGCCATCCTCTACTCCGAGGATCCAGGCAGCGCCAATCGCGGCGGCGAGATGGGTTTCATGGGCCGCGGACAGCTCGTGCCCGAGTTTGCCGCCGTGGCATTCAACCTCAACGACCCCAAGAAAGTATCGAAAATAGTAGAGACCGAGTACGGTTTCCACATCATACAGCTTATCGAGAAACGCGGCGACCGCATCAACGCCCGCCACATACTGTTGCGCCCCAAGGTGGCTGAGAAAGACCTTACCGATGCCATCACACGTCTCGACAGCGTAAGAGCCGACGTGGTCGACCGCCAGTTGCTCCGCTTCGAGGACGCCGTGCGTCTGATTTCGCAGGACAAGGACACACGCTTCAGCAACGGTGTGATGGTGAACGCCGATAACGGCACCACACGCTTCCAGATGTCGGAACTGCCGCAGGAAGTGGCCAAAGCCGTAGGCAACATGCAGCCCGGCGACATTTCGCAGCCCTTTATCATGCGCGACCCCAAGCGCGACCGCGAAATAGTGGCCATGGTCAAGCTCACCGCCCGCATCGACTCCCATCAGGCCAACCTCGCCGACGACTACCAGACCATCAAGGACATGTACGAAAATGCCCAGCGCGAGGAAATAATCAACAAATGGCTTGAAAACAAGATAAAGGAAACATACGTCCGCATAGAAGACGGCTGGCGCGGATGCGAGTTCAAGCACTCCGGCTGGATGTCGAACTAAATTAAGAATTATGAATGATGAATTATGGACCTACAATCCATCGTCCATAATCCATCATTCTTAATCCATAATCCATAATTCATAATTACAAAAGTGCTCGGTCGCAGATCGTTTTTCGCTTTGGTTTCGGCGCTGGCTCTGCCGGCGCTGGTGCTCCTTGCCGCCCCGCAGAACAGCCGACCAGAAATAAAGCCGACCATCCCGACAGCCGACCGCTCCGCCGGAAACCGCGTGTTCCTCGAGCACGCCGACATTCTTAAAAAGAACGAGGCCGACTCCTTCATGGTGCTCGTCGGCAGCGTGGTATTCACAAAAGGCCCCATGATAATGCGCTGCGACAGCGCACACTACTTTGCCGCAACAGAGTCGATGGACGCATTCGGCAATGTGAGCATGGAGCAGGGCGACACGCTCTTCGTCTACGCCGACGAACTCAATTTCGACGGCGTCTCCGAGATAGCCACACTTTATGCCGATCCGGGCAAGAAAGTACAGCTCATAAACCGCGACGTGATGCTCGAGACCGACATTTTCGTCTACGATCTCGGCATCGACCTGGGCTACTATGAGGTCGGAGGCACCCTTACCGACCCCAGCAACACCCTCACCTCGCTCAAAGGCGAATATGTGCCGTCGACCAAGGAAGCCAACTTCTACACCGACGTGCATCTGTTCTCCCGCAACAGCACCGACACACTCAACATCTATTCCGACACCCTCTACTACAACACAGGCACGCACATAGCCGAGCTCCACTCGCCGTCGACAGTGGTCAACGACCGCGGCACCATCTTCACATCGCTGGGCATATACGACACCGACAGCAACCGCACCACGCTCTACAACCGCTCGACGATAGTAACCGCTCAGGGTCAGACCCTCACCGCCGACACAATATTTTACGACCGCACTGCCGGCTACGGCGAGGCCTTCGGCGCAATGGAGGCAACCGATTCGGCCCACAAAGCCGCCATCTACGGCGACTACGGCTTCTACAACGAGTTTGCCGACAGCTCCTTCGTCACCGGTCATGCCGAAATGCGCCACTTCGGTGAGCCCGATACCCTCTTCCTCCACGCCCGCTACATACAGACCTTCCGCCGCATCGACTCCACCCTCGTTGCCGCCGACACCATAGCGGGCACTCCCGAGTATACACGCTGCGACACATCGCATGTGGCCGTAGCCTACCCGCGGGTACGCTTCTTCCGCACCGACATGCAGGGCATATGCGACTCCATGCGCTTCACCGAGGCCGATACCATGCTCCGCATGTTCGTCAGCCCCATTGTATGGAGCGAAGACCGTCAGATTTTCGGCAATATCATAGAGCTGCACCTCAACGACTCCACCATCGAGACCGCCACCCTCCCCGACCAGGGCTTTACCGCCCAGCACATCGAGGCCGACCACTACAATCAGCTCAGCGGCAAGAAAATGGTCGCAGGTTTCGAAGGCGGCCAGCTCCGCCGTCTCGACATCGACGGCAACGTCGAAATAATAATGTACCCCGAGGAGGCCGACAGCACCATCAACAAGATCGTCAACTCTCAGAGCAGCTTCCTCACCGCTCTTTTCCGCGGACGTACCACCGAGATGATAAAGATGTGGCCCGAAACCACCGGCGCCGTCACGCCTCTTTTCCTGGCTAAAAAAAGCAATTATTTCCTGCCGAAATTCAAGTGGTTCGAAGGCGTACGCCCCGCCGACCGCTACGACATCTTCGTGGTGCCGCCGGCAATGGAGGAACTCATGCTCAACGCCGACCGCAGCACAGCCGCCCCGCGCGACATTGGGGTCAAATCGAAAACAAAATCCAAAACTCCCATAAAAACAACCAATTAATCACGCCAACGACTTATGAAAGGATTGCGTCTATTCGGCGCCCTGGCCTTACTGCTCCCCACGATGGCTTCCGCTGCGAAGTACACCTATGAGACAGTGCCCGGCGACCCCCTCCAGACCAAAATGTACACTCTGCCCAACGGGCTGAAAATCTTCATGAGTGTCAACAAAGACCAGCCGCGTATACAGACCTATATCGCCGTACGCGTCGGCGGCAAAAATGACCCCGCCGAGACCACCGGTCTGGCACACTACTTCGAGCACCTTATGTTCAAGGGCACCGAGAAGTTCGGCACAAGCGACTACGCCACCGAAAAGCCCCTCCTCGACCGCATCGAACAGCTCTTCGAGACCTACCGCCACACCACCGACAGCACAGCCCGCGCCCGCATATACCGCGAAATCGACTCAATCAGCTACGAGGCTTCCAAAATCGCCATCCCCAACGAATACGACAAGCTGATGAGCGCCATAGGCGCCAACGGCACCAACGCCTACACCAGCTACGACGTCACCTGCTATGTCGAGGACATTCCCTCCAACCAGATCGACAACTGGGCCCGCATACAGGCCGACCGCTTCGAGCATCCCGTGATACGCGGCTTCCACACCGAGCTCGAAACCATCTACGAGGAGAAGAACATGTCGCTCACCCAGGACAACCGCAAGGTCTACGAGGCGATTCTGTCCACTCTCTATCCACACCACCCCTACGGCTCGCAGACCGTGCTCGGCACACAGGAGAACCTCAAGAACCCCTCCATCACCAACGTGAAGAACTACCACAAGCAGTGGTACGTACCCAACAACATGGCCATCTGCCTCTCGGGCGACTTCGACCCCGACAACATGGTCGACATCATATCCAAATATTTCGGACACCTCAAGCCCAACAACAAGCTGCCGCGTCCGTCGCTGCCTTCGGAGAAAGCTTTCGAAAAGCCCGTCGACGTCGAGATTTTCGGCCCCGAGGCTGAAAACATCACTCTCTGCTGGCGCCTGCCCGAAGCTGCCAATGAAGACATGGCTGCTCTGAAAGTGCTCGACAATATCATGGCCAACGGCAAGACCGGCCTCTTCGACCTCGACATAACACTGCCCCAGCGCGTGCTCGGCGGCGGTGCATATATCCTCGACATGGCCGACGCCGGCGCATATGTAATGACCGGCCGACCCAAAGCCGACCAGAGTCTCGACGATGTCCGCGCTATTTTCCTGTCCGAAATCGAGAAGCTCCGCAAGGGCGAATTTTCCGACGAACTCGTCGAGGCCGTGAAGGCCAATATGAAGCTCGACGTACAGAGCGGCCTCACCGACAACAGCTCGCGCGCCAGCTACTATGTCGACGCATTCGTCAACGGCATTCCCTGGGCCGATGAGGTTGCCGACCTTTCCAAAGTCGACAAAGTGACCAAGGCCGACGTAGTCGCCATGGCCAACAAATATCTCGGCACCGAAAACTTCGCCGCTATCTACAAGCGCAAAGGCGAGGACAAGAACGAGCTCAAGATAGCCAAACCGGCCATCACCCCCATCGAGATGAACCGCCATCTCAGCTCCGACTTCCTCCGCGAGATACAGAACACCACCGTAGAGCCCATCGAGCCGATATTCGCCGACTACAACAAGGACCTCACCCGTCTCAAAGCCAAAAACGGCATGCAGGTGCTCTATATGCCCAATAAAGTGAACGACATCTTCCAGCTCGTATATGTCTACGACCTTGGATGGTACACCGACCCCGCCCTCTATCTGGCCGGAAACCTCATGAACTACGTGGGCACTTCGACCATGACTCCCGAGCAGGTGAAAAACGAATTCTTCAAACTGGCCTGCAAATTCAGCTTCAGCGTCGGCGGCGAACGCTCCTACGCCGTAATCTCGGGTCTGAGCGAGAACATGGACAAGGCCGTGGCCCTCTTCGAGAAAGTGCTTGCCGACGCCGTTCTCTCGCCCGAAGCCCTGAGCGCCAACATCGACCGCCAGGAAAAAATGCGTGCCGATGCCAAGACCAACCAGCGTTCGAATTTCAGCATGCTTCAGAGCTATGTGCGCTACGGTGCCAAGAACCCGGCCACCGAACAGCCCTCCATCGAATGGATGCGCGCAGCCAAGCCCGAGGACTTCATCGAGGCTCTCCGCAAACTCAACAACTACGAGCAGACCGCCATCTACTGGGGCAACGCTCCCGAGAAGAAAGTTGTGAAAATAATCAACGCCACTCATCCGGTGGCCAAGAAACCCATCGTTCCCTCGAAAGAGCAGAAATACGTACCCGTTCAGCCCACCGAAACCGTCATATACATCGCTCCTTACAAAGCCAAGCAGCTCTATATGATGGGCTACTCGAACAACGGCGAAGTATTCGATCCCGCCAAGCAGCCAATGATCGATCTCTATAACGAATACTTCGGTGGCTCGATGAACGCCATCGTATTCCAGGAAATGCGCGAGAGCCGTTCGCTCGCCTACTCTGCATGGGCCGGTTTAAGTTCTCCTGCCAAGAAAGACCGCACCTACTCGTACATAACCTCGATCGCCACACAGAACGATAAGCTGCTCGACGCCCTGGCCGCTTTCAATGAAATCATCAACGACATGCCCCGCAGCGAAGCCGCCTTCGAGCTTGCCAAGGCCGGCCTCGACTCCCGCTGCCGCACCGAGCGCAATGTCAACAACCAGCTGGCATTCGCCTATCTGGCCGACCGCGACATGGGCTACGACCACGACCCGCGCCGCGAACTCTTCGCACTCCTGCCTACAGCTACTCTCGACAGCCTCGAGGCTTTCCAGAAAGATAATGTGAAAGGACGCGTATACAACTACGGCATCCTCGGCGATATCGAAGATCTCCCCCTCGACGAGCTCCGCAAACTCGGCAAGGTAGTTATCCTCACCACCGAAGACATCTTCGGATACTAATGAAGTGAAAAAAGTGAAAAGTGAAATTCAGGCTACGCCTGAGTTAAGATAATACCACTCTTCACCTTTAATAATTCCACATAAAACGCGGTACGCTTTTTAACGTGCCGCGTTTTTTCGTTATTTTTGCGCCATGAAAAAAATAGGATACTGGATCGAAGCCATGAGGCTGCGGACACTCCCCGTGTCGGTCGCCGGTGTACTCATGGCCGTAGGCTACAACATAGGCGCAGGCTCGTTCAAGGCGCTTCCGGCGGTGATATGCCTCATTTTCGCCGTTCTGTGCCAGATAGCATCCAACTTCGCCAACGAATACTACGACTACAAAGCCGGCCGCGACCGCCGCGGGCGCCAGGGCCCACGCCGCGGCGTCACCGAGGGCGAAATATCGCCCGGCGCCATGAAAGCCGCCACTTTCGGGGTGCTTGCAGCCGCAGCCGCGCTCGGTCTGAGTCTCACATACTGGGGCGGAGCGTGGCTCATTGCGGCAGGAGCAGCCATAGGTCTCGGAGCGCTGTCCTACAGCGCGGGGCCATATCCGCTGTCGACGCACTGCCTCGGCGAAGTCGCCGTGTTCTTCTTTTTCGGCATCATTCCTGTTAATCTCACATACTATGTGCAGGCCTCCGGATGGTCGCACGAGGTGTTCCTCGGCTCCTGCGCCATCGGGCTAATGGGAGCGAACGTACTGGTGATAAACAACTACCGCGACATCCCCGATGACCGCGCCGCCGGCAAGAACACCCTCGCCACGGCATGGGGTCCCCGGGCCATGCGAGTACTGTATATGGCCAACGCCATCCTTGCCGTGGTCCTCACCATGCACATATGGTATGTGCAGCGCATGGCATGGCTGCTCGTGCCGGCGGTCTATCTCATCGCCGCCGTTCTCATCACGCGAGCCATGGGGCGGCGTACAGGAGCGGCCCTCACACCCCTGCTGGGCATGACATCGGTGTGCATGTTCGCCTACGCCCTGTGCTTCCTTATTGCAGAAGCCACCCGCTGCAGTTTGCTTATTTGGTAAGTTTTCATTAATTTTACACGATTTTCGAGTCTCTCTATCATAAAACATATGTCAACTGTAAATCAGAAAAATAAAAAAGCAGGCAAAGCGCCGCAGCAGAAACCGTGGGTAAAAAAGGCTATCCGCTGGATGTGGATAGGCTTCGTGGCGCTTGTGCTGTTTATCGGAATATTCTTCGTTCTTGTGTACAACGGCGTTATCGGCTATATGCCTCCCATTGAAGAACTCAAGAACCCGCAGGACAAATTCGCATCGGTAATCTACACCTCCGACGGCGAGGAAATGGGCCGCTACTTCCGCAACACCGGCAACCGCGTGTATGCCGACTTCGACGAAATATCGCCTGCCGTGGTCGACGCCCTCATAGCCACCGAGGACGCCCGCTTCGAGGATCACTCCGGCATCGACGTCAAGGCCATAGCCCGTGCCATGGTCAAGACCGTACTCCTGCACCAGAAAAACGCCGGCGGCGGCTCCACCATCACCCAGCAGCTTGCCAAGCAGCTATATACCCCCCCGAGCAACGGCCTGCTGCAGCGCGCCGTGCAGAAACCCATCGAATGGATGATAGCCATCAAGCTCGAACGATTCTACTCCAAGGAGGAGATTCTGAAGATGTACCTCAATCAGTTCGACTTCCTCTACAACGCTGTCGGCATAAAATCGGCCGCAAAGGTATATTTCAATAAAGAGGCCGCCGAACTCGACACCCTCGAGGCCGCAACGCTGGTGGGCATGGTCAAGAATCCGTCGTACTTCAACCCCGTGCGCCATCCCGAGCGCACCAAGGAGCGCCGTAACGTGGTGCTCGAGCAGATGTACAAGGCCGATATGCTCACCCGCGACGAAGTGGAGCGCCTCAAAGCCGAACCGCTTGCTCTCGACTTCCGCCGCGTCGACCACAAGGACGGTCTGGCACCGTACTTCCGCGAGGAACTGCGCCGCTATCTCACCGCCAAGAAGCCCGAACGCTCGGCATATCCGTCGTGGGACACCCAGAAATTCGTCGATGACTCCATAGCATGGGCCACCAATCCGCTTTACGGCTGGATAGAAAAGACCCGCAAGCCCGACGGTACTAAATACGACATATACAACGACGGTCTTAAGATATACACCACCATTGACTCGCGCATGCAGACCTATGCCGAAGAGGCCGTGCACGAACACATGCAGTCGCTTCAGGCGCAGTTCTTCAAAGAAAAGAAAGGCTCGTCGGCCGCTCCTTACACCTCGAACCGCGGTGAACTCAGCGACGACATGCGTGCCAAACTGATAAAGAACGCCATCCGCCAGAGCGAACGCGCCCGTGTGGCCCGTGTGGCCGGAAAAAGCGAAGCCGAACTCGAGGCCGAGTTCAACACGCCCACCGAAATGACCGTTTTCAGTTACAACGGCCCGGTGGACACCGTAATGACTCCGCGCGACTCGCTGCTCTACTCCAAGTCGTTCCTCCGCACAGGCTTCATGTCGATGGACCCCACCACCGGCTTCGTCAAGGCCTATGTGGGCGGTCCCGACTTCCGCTTCTTCCAGTACGACATGGTGTCGACGGGGCGCCGCCAGGTCGGCTCGACCATCAAACCGTTCCTATACACCTACGCTCTCGAGACCGACGAATTCACGCCCTGCACTCAGCTGCTCAACGAGCAGCCCACCCTCTACGACGAGAACGGCCGCATATGGCAGCCCCGCAACTCAGGCAGCGCGCGTGTGGGCGAAATGGTGGACCTGCGCTGGGCGCTTACCAACTCGAACAACTGGATATCGGCCCGAATCATGGACCGTCTGAGTCCGGCCGAACTTGTCAAGCGCATGCACAGCTACGGCATCACCAACTCTCTGCCTGCCGTGAAGTCGCTCTGTCTCGGCCCATGCGAGGTATCTGTGAAAGAAATGGTTACAGCCTATAGTGCGTTCGCCAACAAGGGCATGCGCTCCGACCCCATCTTCGTCACCGCCATCGCCGACGCCAACGGCAATATCATCAGCGATTTCGCACCTTCGCAGACCGAGGTGATAACACAGAAAGGCTACTGGCGCATTCTGTCGCTGCTGCTCAATGTGGTCGACAGCGGTACCGGTAACCGTCTGCGCCGTCCGCCTTTCAGCATCACCGCCCAGACCGGCGGCAAGACCGGTACCACCAACGACAATGCCGACGGCTGGTTCATGAGTTTCACTCCCGACCTTGTATCGGGCACATGGGTAGGCGGTGAAGACCGCTATATCCACTTCAACAATATGGCACAGGGCCAGGGTGCGTCGATGGCGCTGCCTATCTACGGCAAATATATCAGCAAGGTATATGCCGATCCGACACTTCCCTATACCCAGGATGCTCGCTTCGAGTTCCCCGCCGGCATCAATCTGTGTGAAACCGAATTTGCTCCTGTCGAGGAAGAGGAAACCCTCGACGAATCGCTCTCCGGCGCGTTCGATTAGGAGATTAGGAAATTAGGAAATTAGGAAGTTAGGAAATTAGGAAGTTAGGAGATTAGGAAGTTAGGAAATTAGGAAGTTAGGAGATTAGGAAGTTAGGAAATTAGGA
>URMS01000027.1 GCA_900548975.1 uncultured Porphyromonadaceae bacterium | reverse complement strand
CATCTCCGACTTTTTGGCCTGGAGTTTAACAGATATTATGAAACACCCTCTTAATTGTTTGTGATGCGGTATTTGCGCGATTTGTAGGCGCTCATGTCGCCGAGGACCACTTTGTCGGCGGGACTGAGGCCGCTTTTCACCTCGACGTAGTTGTAGCCGGCGTCGCCGAGCTGCACCTTGCGCTTTTCGAGTTCGCCGGGCGATGTCTCCACGAAGAGCTCGTATTCGCCGGCTCCGCGGCTGTAGTAGGGGCCGATGGGCAGCCGGAGGACATCGTCGCGGACCTCGCGGACCACAAAGACCTCGGCGGCGAGGCCCGAGCGGAGGTTGACGGCGGTGCTGTCGTCGAACACCACCGAGAAAGTGACGGCGCCATGACTGGCTACCGGCGATACATTGATTACCGTGCCGGGGTATACTTTTTTCGCCACACGGACCGACGCCTTGCCGCCGGCCGACAGCAGACGGGCGTTTGTCTCGGAGATTTCGGCGTCGACCTTGAAGCTCGAGAGGTCGGCTATGACGGCTACTTTCTCGCCCGCGCCCACCTGCTGGCCGATGGCGTTTACGATATATGTGAGGGTGGCTGCGCGTGGCGACTTGAGGCGGGCGTCCTCGAGGGTGCGCAGCTGTGTGCCGAGATTGCGGTCGGAGATGCTCAGATCGAGGCGCTGGCCCTTGATGGCGGCCTGACGCATGCTGCGCTCGTTGACAAGACGACTGCGCAGCTGCTCGAGCTGTATGCATCCGGTCTTGTAGGCCAGTTCGGCCTCGCGCACGCGGTCGCCGGTGCCCGAGCCGAGGTCGTCGAGGCGTTTTTCGTTCTCGACTTCCGCCTCGAGGCGGTTCACGGCCATTTCTTTCACCTTTATCTCCATTTCGAGATTGGTGAGCTCGGTGGCGTTGGCGAGTTCCTGCTGCTCGATGGCGTAGACGAGTTTCTGACGCGAGTCGCGCAGTTTGCTGATTTCGGCTTCGGTGGCCTCGAGGTCGAGACGCAGCAGAGGCGTGCCGGCTTCGACATTGTCGCCTGCGCGGCCATAGATTTCGACCACACGCGATGCTATGGGCGATGTGATGATTTCCTCGAATGCCGGCACTACTTTGCCCGAGGCCTGAATGGTGCTTTCGATGGCGCCGCGGTCGACGGTGCCCATGTTGAGTTCGCCGCGCCTGACGCTGCCGCGTGCCATCGACAGCACGAGCACGCCGCCTGCTATGACAACGGCCGCGGGGATGCCGATGCGCATCCACCGCTTGCGTCGCTCGCGGCTTATTTCTTCGTTGGTAAGTTGTCTGTCCATTTTCAGATAAAAAAGCTGTTATGCCAATAATATGGCAATTCGCGTGCCAAAGCGGCTAACTATTTGAAAACGTGACATATGCCAAAAACAACGCCTGTCCGTTTTCGGACAGGCGTACGTTTTTGTCTTTAGATGCCGGGTGGAAAGAGTAATGAGTTTAAAAAGTTAAGAAAATAGTTCTATGGTTAGAAATTACAAGTGAGTAGTTAGAAGTTAATGCCAACTACTAACTACTCACTTCTATCTCCTAATTTATCACTGTGCTATTATCTTAACTTTTTGCACTTATTACTTCATAAACTCCTCAGATAGCGTTGGTGAGCTTGATTACCTGGGGCATTTCGGCGGCGGCATCCTGGAGAGGCTGTGGCAGGACGAGGCGCGAGCCGGAGAGCTTGGCGGTGTGCTTGCCGCCGAGGACGGTGACTTTGGAGGGCTTGCGGATGCCTTTGAGTTTTACTGAAGCACAGGGCTTGGCGATGTGTACGTAGAGGTCCTTGCCGACGGTGGTATAGTATACGCCGTCGGTTTTGTTTTCGGCAGCGGCAGTCCACGGGCGGGAATTGTAGATGGATTCGCCGTTTACGTCCATCCAGCGTCCGATGCCGAGCAGACGGTCCTGCATTACCAGGGGTATTGTGCCGTCGGCCTTAGGGCCGATGTCGAGCAGTAGATTGCCACCGCGCGATACACGCTCGATGAGAGTGACAACGAGGTCGCGGGTGCTCGAGTAGTGGTCCAGAGTCTCGGCCCAGTTGTAGCCGAACGAATTGCCAATGCCGCGGCATTCCTCCCATGGGTGGGTGTTCTTGGCCATGTTGTCGGCCTGTGCGGCGCTGAGATCGTACTCGGTGGTGTAGAAGCCGCCGTGATGTCCGCGGGTTTCCTTACCCCAGCGGTCGTTGACCACTACGCGGTCGCGCACGGGGCTTTCGTTGTAGAGCCATGCGAGGAATTCGGTGCTTCGCCAGGTCTCGCTGGGGTGTTCCCATTCACCGTCGGTCCATACCATGTCGGGCTCGTAGCGGGTGACGAGGTCCTTGAGCTGCGGAAGCATGTGCTGGTCGACATAGCGGTCGACATCGTTGAGGAAGATAGGATTGTACCATTCGTAGAGCGAATAGTAGAAGCCCATGTGCAGTCCGCGGTCTTTGACGGCGTCGCTGAGTTCGCCGCAGAGGTCGCGGTGCGGGCCTATGTCGACGCTGTTCCAGTTCCACGACTCGGCGCTGGGCCAGAGCGTGAAGCCTTCGTGGTGCTTCGAGGTGAGTACCACGTATTTCGCACCGGAGGCCTTGATGAGATCGGCCCACTCGCCGGGATTGAAGCGCTCGGCCTTGAAATCTTTGGCGAAATCCTGGTATTTGAAGTTGTCGCCGTACACTTCGCGGTGATAGCGGCGGGTGGCGTCGCCAACAGGGCTGGTGTCGGTGTTTTTCTGCCACCAGTACCACTCGGAGTATACGGGGTTGGTGGTTATCGATTTATCTACGGTAGCCCATGCGGGAACGGAGTATACGCCCCAGTGGATGAAGATACCGAAACGGGCCTGTTCGAACCATTCGGGAACCGGACGGCTGTCGATCGACTCCCATGTGGGCTCGTATTTCTGCGCCGAGGCCATGAGACCGAGGCTGCAAAGCGAAAGCATCAATAGTTTTTTCATAGTGATCCAAGAAATGTTCCGACGGCAAAGTTACGCCTAAAAATATGGCGGCTGTTTTAAAATATTATCATGAACCGGTACAAAATTATACACATGCCTTGCCGGTGCGGCATAAACGGCCTATCTTTGTGCTCGGGACAGACAAATGACGCTCTGCGCAATGGAATCGGATAACTTGCAAATACTCAATGTGGGACACGCCAGTCTCGACCGCAACTGGAACTGGAGCGACGTCGGGTCACCGTTTACGCGCATCTACTGTGTGACGGCCGGCCGCGCTTGGATTTTAATAAACAACCGCCGCGAGGAGCTGTTGCCCGGCTACCTATATATCATTCCCGCCTTTACCCGCCATTCCTACGAATGCCACGGACCGTTCGCGCACTACTATCTGCATATTTACGAGTCGGAACGCACCGGCACGGGCCTGCTCGAGCGATACGAACTGCCGGTGCGCATACCGTGCGAGGCATCGGACGAGGCGCTGTTCGAGTCGATATGCCGTCTGTACCCCGACGGGGTACTACGGGCCTACAACCCTGACGAATACGATAACAAGAGCGGCGTGGCGGCAGCCACGCGGCGTTTCGCGGCTCTGGGCGATGCCGAGAAAATGTATATCCGCGGCGCCATCCTGATGCTTCTGTCGCGTTTCATAGCCCACAGCCGGGGCGGACGGCGCGCCATCGGCCGGCGGCTGGAGCGTGTGCTCGCATTTATAGAAGATCATCTGGCCGACACCGTCGACCTCGATATGCTCGCCCGCGAGGCCTGCATGAGCAAGGCCTACCTCATCCGCATATTCCGCCGCACATTCGACACCACGCCACTGGCCTATGTCAACCGCCGGCGCATGGAGAAGGCGCAGCTGCAGCTTCTTGCCACTGATATGTCGGTGAAGGAGATTGCCTATTCGCTGGGCTTTGCCGACAGCTCGTACTTCTCGCGTCTGTTCAGGAAGCATACCGGCTGTACGCCCGCCGCCTACAGGCCTATGGGCTGGTAGGGCGCGACTATCGGCCGCAATTATGCCGGCTATCGATTTTTTTCATTGTCAACAGTCGTTGGAGGCGCCTTTCCGATTGTTCCTTTGCAGAAAAAATCGATAGAACTATGAGTTTGACAATTCCTTTTATCACATGGGGCGCTGTAGTATTGCTGACGGTGCTCATCGCAGTAGCGCATGCGGTGCGCTACGCACATCATAACCATATCTTCGGTCTGGGCAGCGAGCGCGAGGAGTTCTTCGTGCCCGGCGATCCTATGCCTGAAAACGACGACGATTATAATGGAGACGAATTCTGAAGTGTGCGCCTTTCTGGCGCGCTACGGCGGGGCGCTGCTCGGAAGCGGCGCCACGTGTATACGACTGGAAAAGAATGTGAACCGTATCGCGGCGGCCTACGGCAAGCGCGTGGAGGTGGCCACGATGCCGCGGCATCTGCACGTGAGCGTGTGCGGCGCCGACGGGTCGGAGTGCGTCACGGCTATCAGTTCGCCCTCGGTGGCGGGTATAGGTTTCGACATCAATACGCGGCTGAGTGCCCTCAGCTGGGATATCTACGACGGCCGCCTCCCGCTCTCCGATGCAAACTCGCGCCTCGATGCCATCCTCGCGCCGGCACCGGGGCGGTCGTGGGCGGTGCTCCCGGCGGTATCGCTGGCCAATGCGTCGTTCTGCCGCCTCTTCGGGGGCGACTGGGTGGCTATGGCGGTGGTGTTTGTGGCCACATTCGCAGGATATTATCTCAAAACCGCGATGACGGGCCGCGGCGCCGACCTGCGGGTGGCCGTGCTGGCGTCGGCATTCGTGTCGTCGGTGCTTGGCGCCACGGCCCTGCTCTTCGGGCTGGGCAACACGCCGGCCATAGCCATGGGCACAAGTGTGCTCTATCTTGTGCCGGGCATACCTTTCCTCAACTCTTTCAGCGATTTGGTCTACCGCCACTATATATGCTCGATGAGCCGCTTTGCCGATGCGATGGTGCTGACAGCCTGCCTGTCGGCCGGCCTCTGCGCCGGCATGGCGCTGATGGGCGTCGGCATGTTTTAAGTCTTTGACAAAGGGTCGACAGAGTATTGAGTCGAAAAAGTTGAGATAATAGTTTTGTCTCTTGTACTATTATCTTAACTTTTTAAACCTTGAACTTTCTAAACTTCCATTATATGATTGGAGAAATATTGCAGGATGCATTGTTTGCGGCGATAGCGGCTATCGGCTTCGCCGCTATCAGCCGGCCTCCGCGCAGGGCCTATCTGTGGTGCGCGCTTATTGCGGCGGTGGGTCATTCGCTGCGTTTCGTGCTTATTGGCTGCTGTGGCATGCATATAACGGCGGCCACGACTATTGCCTCGTTCATGGTTGGCGCTATGGCCGTTTTCATGTCGCCGGCGGCTGCCGTGCCTGCCGAGACATGCCTCTTCCCGGCCCTTCTGCCGATGATTCCGGGTATATATGCCTACAAGGCTTTCGGTGGACTGGCCATGTGCGTGCTCCACGAGCAGTCGGCCGGATTTGACTATTATTTCAGCCTTTTCGCCCGCAATTCGCTCATATGTCTGTGCATTCTTCTTGGGATGGTGGTAGGTGCGACACTTCCTATATTCATGTTCAAGAAAATATCTTTCCGTGCTACACGCAAAAAATAGTATCTTTGCAAACATAATGGAACTCCGACAGTTAAAATACTTCGTGAAGGTTGCCGAGACACTCAATTTCTCGGAAGCCGCCCGTCTGCTGTGTGTGACGCAGAGCACCCTCTCGCAGCAGGTGAAGCAACTCGAGACCGAACTCGACACCCCGCTGCTGATACGCTCGAGCCACTCGGTGACGCTGACCGAGCAGGGCCTCGAACTGCTGCCCTATGCCAAGCGGACGCTCGACGACGCCGAAACGTGTGTGGCACGGATCAACGATATAAAGCGTCTGGCCACGGGCATGCTCAATATCGGTGTCACATATTCGTTCAGCCCCATCCTCACCGAGACGCTCATAACATTCATGAAGCTTTATCCCCGGATAAAACTCAATATATTCTACAAACCGATGGCCGAACTGATGGACATGCTTCGCGACCGCCAGGTGGACTTCGTGCTGGCATTCCGGCCCACAAGGCCGGTGGAAGGAGTGGAATCGCATATCCTGTTTCAGAACTGTCTGGCGGCTGTGGTGAGCGAGTTCCATCCTCTGGCACGCAAAGAGCGCGTGACTCTCGCCGAGCTCGAGGGCTACGACATGGCCTTGCCCTCCAAGGGCCTGCAGGCGCGCAATGCCTTCGAGAGCATAGTGTCGCCGGCCTATGACTTCCGTGTGAGGATAGAGCTCAACGAGGTGAACATACTGCTGAAGCTCCTGCGCTCTACCAACCTGATATCGGTGCTGGCCGAAGCCTCGATTCACAACGAAAGCGGCGTCAAGGCCATTCCTATCGATACTCCCGACAACGAGATGGCCGGCTGCGTGCATACCCTGCGCGACGGCTACCGCAAGCGCTCCGTGCAGGAGTTCCTACGCCTGCTCGGCGAATCGCTTGCCGTGAAAGAGCGCCAGAACGCCTGGATATGATTTTACCTTTAATGATATGATGAAACGTATTCTGCTTATTGTGCTGGCGGCGGCTGTCGCTATGGCGGCCTCGGCAAAGGATGCCGCTGCCGACTCCACAAGGGTGCTGTTCGTGGGCAACAGCTACACCTACTACAACGATATGCCCGCCATGCTCAGACAACTTGCCGCCTCGGCCGGCGGCGGCGAGAAGATGAATATAGCCTTCAGAGCCTTTACGCCCGGAGGATGCTCTTTCAGGAAACATGTGGAGAATCCGGCTCTTATCAAGGCTCTTGCCGATGGCGGCTGGGACTATGTGGTGC
The DNA here is from genome assembly GCA_900548975.1 of uncultured Porphyromonadaceae bacterium. Taxonomy (GTDB): domain Bacteria; phylum Bacteroidota; class Bacteroidia; order Bacteroidales; family Muribaculaceae; genus CAG-873. Next base: position 31,610 of record URMS01000027.1, on the reverse strand, counting down.
TTCAGGAACAGAGCTCGGCGCCTGCACGCCATAGCGCCACGGTGGCTCGCGACACCTATCCCTATGCCCATATTCTCGACAGTCTCGCCCGCGCAGGCAGCCCGGGGGCGAAAGTAATTTTCTACATGACTTGGGGGCACAAGCCGGGCTGCCTCACTGCCCATAAAGGCTATCCGATGGTCGATACCTACGAGGGCATGCAGCAGCGCCTCGCTCAGAGCTATCTCGAGATGGCTTACGACAACGACGCCCGGTGCGCCCCGGTGGGACTGGCATGGCGCGCGGTGCGCGCCGGGCGACCCGACCTCGTCCTGTATCGCAACGACCGTTCGCATCCTTCGCGCGCGGGCAGCTACCTGGCGGCATGCGTTATCTATGCCACTATGCTCGGACGCGACTACCAGAGCAACTATACGGCCGATCTCGACCCGATGCTGTGCGAGTATCTGCAGCAAGTAGCATTGCGGACTGTGCTCGACAATAAAAAGCTGCTCAACATCGAGCCTTGAGGCTGCCGGCCTAATAGCGGTGATCAAAAAATGTATAAATGCTGCAAAAAAATGAGAGATTGTTTCGGAATTATTTTTTGCAGCATTTCGTCTTAAAAATATGATATTATTTCTATCTTTGCAGCGTATATATGTCATATTACCGGATATTTGTCGCCAAACGGCAGCATTTGCCCCCTTATGACGGGTGTAAACAATAAGTAAATGCCATACTGATAGCTGGCAGATAGGAGAATGTCTATGAAAGTTTTGATTATCGAGGATGAGAGACCGAATATTGTGCGTCTTACAACAATGTTGGCCTCCATAGGTTCCGATCTGGAGATCGAAGGTCCGCTGTCCTCTGTTGAAGATGTAAGGCAGTATTTTGCATCGGGTAACAGTCCGCAGCTCATTATTACCGACGTAAGGCTATACGACGGGCTTGTTTTCGGAGCATTCGGGGCTGTCGATGTCAATGCTCATATAATTTTTACTCTTTCCTATTCCGACTATCTGATCAACGCTTTCAATAGCATCAATGGTATTCAGATTGTTCTCAAGCCTGTGCTTCCCGAAGAACTTTCAGCAGCCATCGACCGCACGTTGTGGAGCGCTCCATGCCGTATAGCGGATATAAGCGCTCTTGCAGCCGGTATCTTGCGCCCGTCGATACGGCGTCGGTTTCTGGTGCCCTGGCTTGACGGTTTCGAGGTGATAAAGGCAGAAAGTCTGGCTTATATCTATAACGACGGTACTCAGACGTTTCTGTGTACCGGTACCGGCGACAAATACCGCCACGACATTACTATCGACGAGTGCTCCCTGCAGCTCGATTCCGAAATGTTCTTCCGCGTGAGCGACCGCTATATCGTCAATATCAACGCCGTGAAACGCCTCACATCGTCGTGGGGCTCGAATCTGCGGATCATACTAAACAACAGCGACGAGACTTCTATCGAAGTGAACCGCGACCGTGCGCTGGCACTGCGTCTGTGGCTCGATCAGAGCAATGCTCCGGGTGCCTGACACAGAGTGGATAGAGTTAAAGAGAGTTAAATATTTGCGTCTCCTGTCGTTATACGCTATTTTTGTATGAAATAGCTCCACCGGGAGCGCATCAATACGGGGTTGACCGGTTTTGACAGCGTGTAGAAGCGGTGGGTAAGCGTGCAGAGCTATGAGGTCTATGCTCTATAATATCCGGCTTCGACCAATTTAAATGGCGAAAATAACTACGCTCTTGCTGCCTGATTGAAGTACAGTAGATCAGCTTAATCGCCGCAACAGTTGCAGCGACAAGACATCGCCCGATTGTCCTTTTTCCGAGACTAATCGACCAGGCGGTGCAGGTAAATCGGAAATAGGAAGCTGCAAGCCTCGGGAGGCTTCCGAAAATTTAGAGGATAAGGCCGCGGTTGGTGGTTTCAGGCCTGCCGCAGCACGAAAATCAACTTGAAACTACGCACGTAGAAAGCTCATTGATTCCGCGTTTGGACGGGGGTTCAAATCCCCCCAACTCCACAAATAAGCCTGGTTATCAGACATTTACAAAGATTACACCCAATTTTGCACCCAAAACCGCAAAGTTGGGTGTTTTTTATATATTCTTAACTCTGCGGGCGGGTCAAAAGAGAAACGGCGTTAACATTTCACGGATGGCTGTACAGACCTGCCTAAAGCTCAATCTCGCGGCCTATCTTCGCCCCTTTCTTTTGCCCAACCAACACCATATATAGGTTTAGTCGGGCATATATAAAGCCCGAACCAAACCAAATCGAAAGGCCATACCGCAAATACAAAAATTATCCCAGCGGACAGTCAATACAATTTTTCTCGAAAAATATATACAATTATTTTGGTAAATTATATAAAAGCTGTATCTTTGCACAAAAATCAATAGCTCCCATCACGAGAGCCATTGAATTCCACTCGGTGGAGCCGAGCATATATAAAATAAAAATTTTTAAAATGAATTTCAACTACAAAGGTAGTCAAAATCTACCAAAACGTAGGTTAATAAACTCTAAAGAGTGTTTATTCGACCTCAAGGACCACCTCAAAACGCTTTTCATAGCGTTCAAAGAGGCAAGAATGATGTATGAGGAGGAAATACGACAAACTCCGCCTCAAGCCCGTGCGAGGACGCTTGAAGCATCCTTGCTAAACTCTAAGATAATCCAGTCGCTACAAAAGTACTTTCCTAAGGACTGGTTTTTTGGGAAGTACAAAAGATTCATCCTTCATCTTGAAGGGTACAACATCTTCGTGAAAAAATTCAATGGTAAGAATATGCCTATGAATATCAGAACGCGTAACGATGATGCAATACGAAATCAGGCTCAATTGAGTCTTTTCGATGGAGAGTACGACATAACTACCCCCATTCTTTATTTCGGATACCAGAAATCTCGTATGGGTGAACTCTCAGATCCCAAGCTGGTTTATATTGATGAGGACAAGGTAAAGTGGATAATCACGGATGATGACATCAAGACATCTGCCCCCGCGCATCAGATACGTCCGATTATTCCTTTGTCACCCGCTCGCCCTTCAGTAAGAGCCAAACATGCCGGTTCGACAAAACAGACCGGAACAGAGTAATAAACAATAATTCGCTCGGCTCCACCGTTATTTTATAAATTGAACATATTATATAATTCAACCATGAATGCCTCTTTCAAACAACTGACATTTGCCAGAGAGTACCGAGGACTGACTCAATCAGAGTTAGCAAGTAAAATAAAGGGGCTGTCGCAACCAAACCTATCCAAATTTGAGAAGGGCTTACAAACGCTATCCGAAGATTTGGTAGAGAGAATTATGGAATATTTGGAATTCCCAATGTCATTTTTAACGGCTTCCATATCAACGGAGATAACTAATGCTCACTACCGTAAGAAAGCTTCTCTTACAAAAGGGAAAAAAGACAGGATAGAGCGGCAAAGCAAACTGATTGGCTATGTCATTGACTGTATGTCTGCGCATTTAGAATTCCCGGACACACATATTCGGAGTATTGATTTGGATGATGGATATACACCTGAAGATGTAGCTAAATACGCAAGAAATTATTTTAGGCTTGGCGATCGCCCTGTCGAGAATATTGTTTCGTTATTGGAAAACCATGGTATTATAGTCATTGAGCGTAATTTTGGCACAGATGATTTTGATGGAGTTTCGTTCATAACTGATAAAGGTTTTTATGTAACTGTCATAAACAAAGCATACTCAAACGATAGAAAGCGTCTCACTTTAGCTCATGAGTTGGGGCATATAATAATGCATTTAGATCCATCATTTATAATATCATCCCATCGTAATAAAGAAGTTGAAGCATATCGTTTTGCTTCGGAATTTCTTATGCCCACAGCATATATTAAACCTTCCCTTAATAACCTTAAAATTTCCTATCTCGGCACCCTTAAAAGTTACTGGCTGACATCAATGGCATCTATTATTCATCGGGCTTATGATTTAGGTACGATTGATAAAAATAGATATACCTACTTGAACATCGAGCTAAGCAGGAATGGCTTTAAGAAAAGGGAACCGATTAACGTAATGATTGATGAGCCTGTTCTCTTAAGAGATGGATATGAAATTTTATCGAAAGAGTTCCAATTCAATATTGAATATTTATCTCATGAGTTTTGCCTGCCACAAGATGTGCTAAATGATATTTACTATGAAACGCCTTTTAGTTCAATAAAATTTGAGCTAAAACACGCTATCCAATAATCAAATAAAGAAAGAGGCGACAATTTTGTCGCCTCTTTCTTTATTTGATTATATCAGATGATTTACTTTGATTTTTTTGTATTTGCTACCCATGCCGAGGGCAAACGCCATCTGGTCTTTTATTATAAGTTCCCCCTTTTGTAGCCCGGCGATAGCGGTGCGGATCTCCTGGAGTTCCATGCCGCTTACGCCGAAAAGGTCTTTGATAACCTTGTCGTCGATTGTCTGCTGCTTCATAATCAAGGGGTACTGCGCGTTAGCGTAGAAGTCGAAGCCCTTGTTCTTGAAGTCAGCCATATTCTGCGTAGCGAGAATAATAGACAATCCCTTATTGCGACCTACCGCAATAAGGTTACGGAGCGGGCGGTTGTCGAAGCTTAACATATAGTGGGCCTCGTCGATTATCGAGAAGTGGCGAATCTGCGCAACATCATCATTGACAGCTTGCTTATCAAGCTGTTCATAGATGTTATTGAGTTTAGACATAAGGAAGTACACGATGGCTTTTGCTATCGGGCCGTCCTTTGGATAGCTGTCCATCTTGACGATGAAGCTGTCGCCGACAAGGTCTGCCTTATCCTCCGTGTCAAAGATATTGGCACGGTCGAGTTGTTTAAGAATCGACGAGATAGAATCGTCCTTGTCGGGGTCTTTCATTCGTGCCTGGTATTCTTTGAGCATATCGGTGAAAGTGATAGGCGCACCGTTGGTTCGCTTATAACATTCAACGATGGCTTCGCTCAAACGATTGCTCATATTAGAGCTTGGCGAGAGGCGGTCGAGCGATGCGAGAGTCGACGCCATTTCGGTCGAATAGAGGTTAATCTCATTGATTGAGCGACCTGTGAAATCCTTAAACGGAGTGAACGGTAGCGGTCGCTCTATGGGGTCGAGTATGCACGAGCGGTCAACATCGAAGTTCGAGAGCCAATGGTTGTTCTGAATGTCGCTGAACTCGCCCTTGTAGTCAAACAGAAGGAAGTTGACCGGGTAGCTGCTTTCGGAAGAAAGAGCGTGAATCTGCTGCATCAACACGGCAAGTAGATTGGTCTTGCCGGAGCCTGGGGCACCCGCGATGATAATTTGAGCATTGGTGATGGCCCGGCTGTTAATGTCGAGCGTAGCTTCCATTTCAGCATCGCCATAGTTACCGATAAGCAGATTGAGCGCAGGAATATCCTTTGCAAGCGCAGCGCGTCCACCTTACGAGAAAAGATAGTTTTCGAGATTATTGTCGGATAAAAGCAGGTCGCGACCAGCATCTCATAAGTATTGAGCGTCGCGTTAATGACAGCTGCAGTCACCTTCTGCTTGTTGGTGTATTTGGGTTTCACTCTCTGCTTCGAGGTATTCCACTTGTCGGCATCAATACGATAGTCGGTGGAAAACTCAATGCGATTACCGTCGAATGTCAGCCTCATGCGTATGGTCACATTCTCCGTAACGGCAACACCTTTTTTCTTTCGTTATTCTAATTTGAAATTTACGGTTCTTTTTATATTCATAATCAATGGCGTATAAAACTTGATGCACCCAAAAGTACACCCAATTTTAGTGACGCCAAAATAGCGTTAACGATTGTTTACATTTTATACAAAATCGCTAAAACGCTTTCTTACAAACACATGAATCCGTATGATTGTTCACTTACCCAAAGAGTCGCTTCCCTCCAACTCCACTTTCAGTATCTGATTTTCATTTTTGTGAAAAATCAGATACTTTTCTTATATCCTCATTCTCTTGAACATTCGGGGCAGGGAATATCCCTTGCCCCGGCCTGCACGTGATAGGTAATCTGACCCTAAAGAATTCCTCAATCCGAACAAGTACAACTTTTAAGTTGTTAAACTCTAAAAGAATTATTATCTTTGCACAAAATCTCATACATGGAATTTGACAGGATTACAAACAACGGAAATCTTTGGGCCGTAAGGTATGACAACTGTTTCGATAATGTTCTTGATACCATTCTTGACCAATGGAATGATGTAGTGTGGCTTCGTTCCTTTTTTAAGGAGAATATCGGCGATTTGGCATCCTACTTCAAGATAACCGATGTGAACGAGGCAATTTATGACACAATTGAGGACAGCGAACGCCTGCAATGCCTTATCATGGATATCTCTCCGGAAGCAGATCTCGACAAAATTTTTCGTCCGTTAGAGAACAGCCGTACGTCAGAGATTCTTTTAGGCAAGGAAAAGGCAAGGTTGCGTGACACTCACCGTCATGCTTCCTGGCTTAGGATATATGCAATAAAACTGGAACCGGGTATTTATGTAATAACTGGCGGAGCAATAAAATTGACTCGGAGAATGCAGGAACGAGAACACACCTTAGTGGAATTGGCTCGAATGGAAAAGGTCAGGAATTTCTTGATTGACAACGATATTTCCGATATGGACTCGTTCAGTGACTATCTTGCTGAAATCAGTTAAGAAAGGAGGATGTTATGAAAACTAAAGAAGAAATAATTTCGCGGTTGAAAGAGCACGAAAGCTCTACTCCCTCCCGTTGGCGGGAGAATGCAGAATGGCGTATAGCGAACAAGTCGTGGCTTCGCTACTCACAGCGCATAGCCATGATGATGCTCGACAGAATGGAAGAGCTGGGGCTTACACAAAAATCTTTGGCCGCAAAGATGGGTTGCTCTCAGCAATATATCTCAAGAGTCTTGAAAGGTACGGAAAACCTCTCGATCGAGACTATCTCCAAAATAGAATCTGCACTTGAGTTGGAGATTTTTGAGCCTGCGTTTGCGTCACGTTGATAGTGTTAACACTCGGCATAAGAATCGTTAAAACGAACCTGCGGAGTCGGACGAATAAATGGTCCGATCGATATTTTTTCGGCTCCTTGGCCGCCTTGCTTACAAAGAAACCTCAGGCTTTCCCACGGCCTGAGTTTTTGTATCTGATGCTGTTGGTTTGAGGACTCCGGATAAGACTTGAAAAAGGATGGAGGAAGCCATGATATAATATGCAGATTGAGTTTTATGAGAAAATATCTCATAAAACAAACTCTGAATGAAGTTTTATTGTTATCTTTGCAGCAGATAAGCGAACAAGATATGTTGGTAAACTTCACATTCAAGAATTACCGGTCGTTCAAAAATGAAATGACTCTGAGCATGGAGGCGGCTTCGATTCAGGAGCTGTCGGATGCGGTTGTAAAGTCCGGCGATGAGGAATTGCTTCCTGTGGCTGTGATTTATGGTGCAAATTCCAGTGGTAAAAGTAATGTTCTGAAAGCTCTGAAGACCATGCGCGATGTGATTCTCAACTCTGTCCGGTTGAATCCAAAGGATAGTCTTGAAGCCGAACCATTTTCTCTTGACCTGACATCGGGTGGCGAACCTACATCTTTTGAGATCCAGTTCACTCTCAATAACTCCAAATTCAGATATGGCTTCGATTATACCGCAGAGGCTATTGTTGCCGAATGGCTGTATGAGAAAAGACAGGGAGAAAGGGAGTTTGAACTGTTTTTGCGTAGCGGAAATGAGTTCAGGATTTCCAAAACACGTTTTGCCGAAGGACTGGGAAAACAATCCGCTACACCCGATAATCGTCTGTTTGTATCTCTTGTGGCTCAGTTGAACGGCAAAGTATCGCAGGCTATTCTTGACTGTTTTTCCAATATTGAATATATGTCGGGAATGGATGGCAACGGTTACGCAGGTAAGACTCTTGAGATGCTGTTTATGAAACAGAATGGTTCATCTGAGATTACCCGATTCTTTGAGGAAACCAATCTCGGCTTCATGGAGTTGGAAGTAGAGCCGGAAAGCGGTGATGAAAAAAAGATGAAATCGGAAACGGTGCACAAGCTGTACGATGCCGATGGCAACTTTATCGGTGTGCGGAATTTTCCGACCGAGAAGATGGAATCGGAAGGTATCAAGAAAATCATTGAGATTGCAGGCCCTATTTTCGATGCCATTCTGAATGGTAAGATTCTGATTGTAGATGAACTTGATGCCAAACTGCATCCGTTCCTTATGCGCAAGATCATCGGTTTGTTTATGGATAAGACATTCAACAGCAATGGAGCGCAACTCATTTTCGCAACCCATGACACAAATTTGCTCAACATCCGCTATCTGCGCCGTGACCAGATCTGGTTCACCGAGAAAGATAAAACCGATTCTACCGACCTTTATTCACTTGTAGAATTCCGCGACGATTCCGGCAACAAGGTCCGCAACGACCGCAATATCGAGAAGGACTATATCAACGGACGCTACGGCGCCATTCCATTTATGAATTAAGTATGGGACTGCTTCCAAAATCGAAAATCGAGCAACTCAAACGGGAAAAGCGCGAGGCCAAAGCTACCAGGAAACGGAAAGTGGCTACACGCGACAAGATTGTGCGTTTTCTTATTGTCTGCGAGGGCGAACGGACCGGACCCAATTATTTCAAAGGGCTTGTCAGGGACAAGTATTCGGAAGTACGCTCCGAAGAAATTGTCGGCGAGGGACGTTCAACCTGTGCTTTGGTCCGGAAAACCGAGGAGATTAAAGATAGGCTCGAACATCAGCGCCAGTTGGTTTTTGACCGTATTTGGGTGGTTTTCGACAAGGATGATTTCAATGACTTCAACGAGGCGATTGCTCTTGACGAAAGGAAAGGCTTTATGGCAGCATGGAGCAATGAGGCATTTGAATTGTGGTATCTTCTACACTTCGTGTATCTTGATGCTGCGATCTCACGCGCTGACTACATCGTAAAACTTGAGAACGAGATCCGCAAGGCAGATGGCTATGGGGATTTTTGCTATAAGAAAAACGACCCCGGCATTTATGGGATGCTTCAGAAGATAGGCAATGAGCCTCTGGCAAAACTTCGGGCGGCAAAACTTCGTACCATGTTTGACAATATGCACGATTACAAAAGCTATAAGCCATGTACCTGTGTTGATCTGCTGGTGGAAGAGTTGGAACATCCCGAAAACCTCTTGAAAGGGATTTAGGAGATCCTGACAATCAGCGCTGTTATTATCTTAAAGGAATCGTCGGACTTACGCAGACGGCAGAAATTGAGTAATTTTGCCAATACGATGAAACACTGAAAAGTCAGGGCTGCAGAGTCAAAACCCGACAAAGGATTATTTGTCACTAAATCGTTTCAAAAGAAATTTGGCCATAGCCAACTATCTGAAATAGGTGTATTTGGAGCGTTGAGAACAATTTTCCCCCCCCCCAAAAAAAAAACCTCCACTTGAGTATCTGATTTTTACAAAAGGTTGGGAATCATTCTCTTTCTATTAGATATTCGGGCCAAAGATAATCTTGAATGACCTGCCAATAGAGAAGCCATCCCCGGGTGAGGCTCAGTTCCGAGCGGCAACCGGGGATGGCTGTTTGCTATGAAGTATTGTCAGAATGCAAGTACGGGACGCAGAATGTTGCTGCCGCCCTTGCTGGTCTGCATGACAAGACCTTTGTTGAACTGCACGCTGTTGGCCTGAGTTGCCGAATATTCGGTGCTCGACCAATATACGCCGGAGAGTTCGACGGCGCCTGCGATCTGTGCCAGACGAGAATTGATGAGCACTGCGTTGGCATTATCGGGCGTGTCATCATATCCCAGATCATCAATGTTTTTGCCAAGATCGCCCGAGCAGAGCAGCGAAACTTCTTTAATCGACGGAATATACCATCCGCTGGTAGTTTCAGGTGCTTTTATGTCGGATGTCTGGGAAGACAGTGTAGAGCCGATAATAACTTCGTAATCCCATCCGTATTCCCCGTCATTGAATTCGTCTATGCCACAGGTGTTATTATAGCCCATGATCTGGTTGAATACCGATTCCATTGAGAACGAGCGGGTGGATATAGAGACGTAATCGGTATTATCTTCGATCCACTCACCGACGGTCATGCCTACTTCTTCGTCGAAATCGGTGTAATAATCCTGCCATTCACATTTTTTCTCTTTCAATCCTACGACGAGTCCATGCACACAGCCGGGATGTGCGGCACGCAGTGCGGCATCGTGTTCTGCGGTATTGCCGACGTAGAATACCACGCCTATCGGAGTTTTGGATGCATCGAGGTCTGTCGACCATGTGCCGTCGGAGTAGAAAAAGTCGCCAACCTTGGCGGCCTCATCATCACCTGAGCCAAGCGATATCGACTCGATCTGCGACACATCGAGAGTGGCGTCGTAGCTTTCGCCAACCGACCATGCGGTTTTGTCGGCATTCGGTGAGAACGATATATTGCCCGACATCTGTACCGGGGTACCGGTCTTTGGGGTGATGACAAACTGGGCGTCAGCCCATACGCTTGCAGCCATGAGGGCCAGTGATGCCAATATAAACTTCTTCATGGCTTTATTTCTTTATAAATTTAACTGAAGCGTCGCCTGCACGGAGGACATAGATTCCCGCCGCAAGCCCGGAAACATCAATTTTCTCGGAGTCCGTGGCGATAATTGCCGACATGCATTCGCGTCCTGACATATCGAAGATATCCATCCGACATCCATTGCAGCCTATCAGCGTGATGGCCGACGATACCGGATCGGGTATTATGCTTATGCCTGTCACATCGGTTTTGTCGATTCCAGATGATGCATCGAAGGTAAAGGATACGGATTTCACGCCGCTTATGGCTTCGCCTGCTCCGGCAGTACGGACTACTGTAAAAGTCCTGGCATCATCGGCCGCCACAAGCATTCCTACCGATTCCATGGGGATGCGTGTCCCCTGGTCGGTGACCATCAGCCATCCTGAATCCGCATGCGCCACTGCTATGGAAGCAATAATAAGCGCAAACGTCACAATTAGTTTTTTCATACACAGATGTTGTAATATTTCTATGTGGCAAAGATACAAATATATATCTTATTCACATCTCTCCGGTGATGAAAAACTATATTTTGTTAAAAATCATGGCAGCTGGCGCTGTATTATGTGGGAGAAAGAGCGGTAAACCGGCATGATTATTTGGAACCGGTGTTTTTCATGGCTTTTTTGGGGCAGTTCCTCACACATTTGCCGCATTCTATGCACAGGGTGTAGTCTATTACCGGATAGCCCTCTGCATCCTGCGATATGGCGCCGACCGGGCACAGACGGATGAGGGGACAGACGTGGTTGTGTGGGCAGATTTTTTTGTCTACTTGTATCATAGTCGTAATTTTTTTCGCAAATTTAGCGAGTAGAGGGTGTTCTGCAAAACAGATTTTATCTATCTTTACATCGATAAAACCGAACAGATGCAGTCATGACACTTCAGCAGATGGAATATATAGTGGCGGTGGACAGATACCGCCATTTCGCACGCGCGGCGGAGTCGTGCGGCGTGTCGCAGTCGACATTGTCGTCGCTCGTCCAAAAATTGGAATTCGAGCTCGATGTGGCCATATTCGACCGTAGCTCTCACCCCGTGAGACCGACCGCGACCGGTGAGGAAATCATAGCCCGTGCCAGGCAATTGCTTTTCGGCGCGGCGCAGCTCAGAGAACTGGTGTCGGTGCGAAAAGGAGAGTCCGCAGGAAAGATCGCACTCGGAATCGGCTCGACCGTCGCTCCCTATCTGCTGCCCGGCATGTTGAGCTACTTGTCAGCCAATCATCCCGATATAGAATTGTATGTCGAAGAGTCGCGCTCCGCCGCTATAGTTTCTCAGCTCGAACGCGGCGAGCTCGACATAGCTCTTATGGCCACACCGCTCGACAACCCCGAACTGCTGGAAATTCCTGTGTATCGTGAACGGCTCATGGCTTATGTATCGCCCCGTGAGCCGATGTACGCCGATATGGAATTATGCACAGACAGTCTCCCGACTGCGAGTGTGTGGGTGCTTCGTGAGGGGTACTGTCCCAACAGGGGAATTTTTCCGTTCTGCAACCGCCGTGGGACCCGGCAGGCCGTCTACGAGGCAGGCAGTGTGGACACTCTGATACGTATTGTCGACGAAAACGGCGGCTATGCCATCATTCCCGAGCTCCATCTTCCTCTTCTTAGTGAGAGTCAGCGTGCCAATGTGCGGTCTCTCACCGGGCCGGAGCCTGTGCGTGAAATCGCCCTGGTGGTTCATCGTTATTTTGTGCGCGAGCGTATGCTTAATATTCTCGCCGATGCAATCCGAGCCGTAATACCTCCGGCGATGATCGATAGCCGTCTCGGCAAATTCCCGATAGTGCTCTAATCGATAAAATCGATTCTGGTATCGTATTTATCGTTTGTAGCGATGAAACCGATTGCCTAATTTTGCAGAAAACGCAAAAGAACACCTATGGCAACCAAACGATTTTTCCGGTCAATACCCGCGCCGGGCTATCCTCTCTACTGGATACTGCTTGTATACCTCGCAGTGGGCTACTTCTATCCTGTAATCGGTTTTCTCGCCATCATCTGCATGATAGCGCCTGTGGCATTTGCTGTGCGCAGAGGCCGCTGGTGGTGTGGCAATGCCTGTCCGCGCGGCAGCTTCTACGATCGTGTCCTCGCGCGGTATTCGCCACACCGGCCCATACCGGCGTTTGTGCGTACGCGTGGATTCCGCATATTCATGGTGCTGTTTATTTTCACTATGTTCGGTGTGCAGATGTACCGCGCATGGGGCAACTGGAACGCCATGGGCCGTGTATTCTGGACAATTATCCTCATAACCACTATTGTCGGCGTGGCACTCTCGTTCGTCTATGCTCCGCGCACATGGTGCTCGTTTTGTCCCATGGGAACACTGTCGTCGTGGGCTGCTCCGCGCAGCGGCAGCCTTCCGGCCGGGTATCGGCGCATAGTTGTCGGCGAGAAATGCACCACCCGCTGCAAACTCTGTTCTGCCGTATGCCCCATGCAGCTTAAGCCCTATGAGAGCCGAAACGCCGCCGAAGGCCTCCTCAACCCCGACTGCCTCAAATGCGGCCGCTGTGTCGCCGGCTGCCCCCTCAAAGTGCCCGCAATGAAATAGTGGCGTGAATATATCCTGGGCATTTTCTCAACCTTTTTGTGTGGCAAAATGTTGATATTAGAGAAAATATTTATTAATTTTGCCACACAAACCTATTGGAAACTATGGACGTAACTGTAGCGAGGAATCTTAAAAAACTCAGAGAGACGGCCGGATATACACAGGAAGAGGTTGCAAATGCAGTCGGGATAACGCGTTCGGCTTATAGTAATTATGAGTCGGGAGAACGGGAGGCGCCTTATGATGTGATTGAAAGTGTCAGCGATTTTTTCGGATGCGATATGTCTCTTCTCTTCGGAGAAGGCGAAAATGTCGATGCTCAGATTATTGCCACGGCATTTCGTATCGACGGAATGACAGCGGAAGATGCAGCCGAAGTGCGCCGATTCAAGGATATTGTTAAATCGTATCTTAAGATGGAGGCAATAGAGACGAAATGAAACCTGCTTTGATCAATCTTGTGGAAAGTCAGGTTGCTAAATTTCGTCATAATATAGGCTTAAGCGATTTCGAGGCCGTAGGTCTTAAAAGCCTTTTGCTGAAATTAAATGTTCTGACAGTATTTCGTCCTCTTTCCGAATCATTTTCGGGGATGAGTCTCCGCAGCGGCGACAACCGTTTTATGCTCGTTAATTCCAATATGCCGCGTTGTCGTCAGCATTTTACTATTGCCCACGAACTTTATCATCTGTTTGTCGAGGCTGACCCGCGACCCCATAAATGCAGTAAAGATGGGAAAAAGAACGAGGCAGAGCAATGCGCCGATGCCTTTGCTCTTCGTTTCCTGATGCCGACAGACGGAATAATGCAGATTGTGCCGGAAGAGGAGTTGCTTAAGAGCCGTGTTTCGTTGGCTTCGGTCATGCGGCTGGAGCACTATTTTTCAGTTTCTCATCTTGCTGTAGTCAACAGACTCTATAATCTCAGGCTTATAAGCAAAGAGGAAAGAGAGAAGTTCCTCAGTCTTCCTGTCAAACGTACTGCAAGGGAGTATGGCTATGATACTTCGTTGTATGAGCCGGGGAATGCGAATCTGGTTATAGGTAATTATGGCGAAAAAGCAAGGCGCCTTTTTGAGGAAGACAAGATTTCGGAAGGGCATTATCTTGAACTGCTCCATAAAATCGGTATAGATGGCGGCGAAGACTAAAATAGTGCTCGATGCCGATGTTATAATCCATTTTATTAAAGCGGACCAATTCAGCCTGCTTATGGATATCTTGCCGGAGTATGAATATCTTGTGCTCGACGTGGTATACGATGAAATAACGGTAAACCGCCATACGAAGGTACAGATCGACAATACGTTGCATTATCTCGGACATCGCATGAAAAAGGTGCCTTTTGCACCGGCCGGTGATTCCCGCCTGGAATATGCCCGACTGAGAACGACTCTCGGCAAAGGTGAGAGCGCCTGTATGGTTTATTGCCGGGACAACCGTGATGTCCTCGGAAGCAGTAATTTACGCGATATCGCGGATTATTGCAAAACTAATAATATAACATATCTTACTACAGTCGATTTCCTTTATTATGCTTTCATCAGACACAAAATGACGAAAGAAGAAATCGATGTATTTATCGCAAAAGTGCGTGAGAAAGGCAGCCGGCTGCCTGTAGTGGACATAGAGGCATATGTTCCGTCAGGTGTTATATAGTCCTGGCTGATTGCGGCGTGTCAGCGGGCGTCGAGGAGGATGAAGGGGGCCCAGAAGGCAGGGGAGGCGTAGGGGTGCGAGCCGTCGGGGGCCGTGTAGGTGCGGAGGGCGTGCTGGGCCGTGCGGAGCGATTCTGTTTTGGATTTTCCACCGAAGTAGGCGGTGTAGAAGCGGTCCATGAGCATGGCCGTGGCCTCGTCGGCGACCTTCCACAGGCTCAGCATCATGGCGTTGACGCCCGCTTTCTTGAAACCGCGCTGCAGGCCGAAGACGCCTTCGGGGCTTACGTCGCCAAGGCCGGTGTTGCATGCCGACAGAATGACGAAGTCGGCGGCCGAGAGGTCGAGGTCGGCGATTTCGCGGGCTGTGAGAATGCCGTCTTCGGCGTTTTCGTCGATTTCCATGCCTTTATATGCGCGGTTGGCGCCGGCGAGCATCAGGCCGGAGCGCGCCAGGCTGCGGTCCTCGGGTGTGTGAAGGTCGCGGAATAGATAGTCGAATTTGGGCATATAGCGTGCTTCCTCCTCGGTCCAGTAGAAGCCGTGGGTGGCTATGTGGATGATATTGTTGTTGTCGCCCGAGAGCGACTTGAAGCGTGCCTCGGTGCCGTCGGTGCCGGTGATGATGCTGAAATCGACCTTGGCGTCGTGTGCCAGACGTCCGACGGCGCTTACTTCGCGTTCGGTGCCCGGCAGATATTCGAGGCCGTAAGTGCTGTAAAAATCGCGTACGGCGCCACGCTTTTTCAGATCGGAAGGAGCATAGTGGCGGCTGTCGTCGGTGAGTTCGTCGGCATCCATATCGTACTTCAGACCGCCCATGGCCACGCCTTTGCTGCGAAGTGCTCCGCGTGGTTTCAGAGCCAGTTCGCGTGTGGATGTGAGACGGTGCATGGCATAGCGCTCGCACATGGGTGTGATTGTATCGCCCGGAACAGGTGCGGCCTCGACCGGCTGCCGGCATAGCTCGCCCACCGGCGAGAAGTAGATTTCGGTAGCATTGGGGAACCGTGATAAGACGGGCGCCCAGATGCTGTCGGTGAAAAAGGCGTAGCGGTCGGCGGCATAGCGGAAGTTTTTGATGCGGAAGAGGTCGATAAACTGCGGCTCTTCGCCGTTCGCCACCACCAGAGCGCCGTAACGGGCATGTTCGTCGGGGTTGACGGCGCAGAATTCTATGGCTATGGCCGTGTCGGGCAGAGCGGCGGCGACATCGCGCCAGCTCATGTTGAGGAACTGGCCCCACTCCGTGCGCGAGGCTATGCCGGCGAGTATTTCCTTTTCGCGGATATAGAGCTGACGGCTCGTTTCGGGGTCGGTCTCGTTTTTCTGCGCTGCCACCACGGAGGTAAGCTCGGCCTGGAGCTGTGGCTCGTTTGCGAGAGCCTTGTCGATGACACGCGCGCTCTGCAGCAGCAGGCCCTTGTTGAGCAGCGCGTTGTCGTAGGCGAAACCGGCGAAGCGGTCGCCTCCGCCGAGGAAGAGCGGAAACAGCACCCGCTGTCCTATTTTCTTCGATCTCTGGGGCCAGAACGATGTGCGCTCTTCGTCGGTCATGAGCACAAGCTGCGGCATGGTCTGTTCGCGGAATGCGGCGATATACTCGGGCATCAGCGCGTACGACTTGTCGTAGTCACCGAGGATCGAGGAATAGTGCACCATGTCTTCTATTGCCTTGAGATATGCCGATGAATTTTCGGACAGCAGAGGCAGTTTTTCCGAGGTGATATTGCGGGCTGCCCGGTAGTCGTCCAGTATTAATGCGAAAAATATGCGGTATTCGCACAGCGACAGGAAATTCTGGCGGCCTTTTATCGATTTGGTCTCGTCTTTCATCTCCGCCGCAAGCTCTTCGAGGCGAGCACGTGAGGCTGTGGCGAGGCTGTCGGAAGGATTCTGCTCGTATTTGTAGAACATAAGAGTAATCTCGTGCGGACGTGGATCGTAGAATACTCCCGACACAAGACGGTCTATGTCAGCTCCGCGCCGGTATGTCGCTATGCTTTTGCCGTAATCTTTATGTGTCTCGTACTCCCCGGCGAGATGGAAAAGCGCGTCGCGGTATTCGCGCGAGTATTTGCCGAAAGCGGCTTCGATGGCCGGCATATCTGCCTGAAGCATGTCGAAGCCGTCGAAGTTCACACCGAGGGCGCTCAGTATCGATGCCGTTGTAGAATAGCGGTCGATGAACCTGTATATGTTATAGCCGCGGCGCTCGCACAGTTCGCCCAGACGGTAGAGGCCCAGGCGCGCTTCGGAGTGCAGATTGTTTTCTATCAGGTTGTTTATTACTGAAGACAGCTTATGAGCTGTAGCCTCCGACTCCGGGTCGATTTGCCTGGCCGCCTCGAGGCCTTTGCGGGCCAGCTCGAGCTTCAGGCCTTTGTCATCGTTCAGGGCTAAGGTCATGGCTGTTTCGGAATAGAAGCGCAGGGTGAGCGAGTCGACGGTATGCCTGTCGGTGGCGTCGGTGGTCTGCAGGCGGTAGCTGAGCGCGCTGTCGTAGCTGCCGCGCCGTCGCTCGAGGTCGCACATGCGCATGGCGGCGTCGCGACGGCGGTCGCCCCCGGTCTTGTTGCGCAGCACGGTCCTGAAGGCATCCTCGGCATAGCGGCGGCTCTTCTGCTCATCGGAGTGCTCATAGTAATTGGAGAGATAGAGGAGCATGCGGTCGTCGCGGTCGAGGTGGTGCTTGCGCGCGAATTTCATCGCCTTGTCCATGGCTTCGGCGTAGTCTGCATCGTCCTTGTCGAGGTCGTGCCGGTTATCGGCGAGCTGTATCATGGTCTGGGCCAGAAGCAGTGCCTTTTCTCTGTCGATATTTCCGGAGATGCTGCCGGCGAGCACCGAGTCGGTGCGGGCGAAATTATCGCGCAGAAGTGCTTCGCGCGATTGTTCCGGTATGGCCAGTTTTATTATCAGATATTCGCCCTGGAGCATGGGCAGCGACTCGTAGCTGTTCGGCCCGTAGGCTTTGGTAATGATGTCGGTGAATCCTTCGAGCCAGTCGATCGATTCTTTTATAAGGCCGCGGAATAAGGAGGAGAATATGGCTCCGCTGCCTATGTTGCCGAAAATTTCGGCATCGATGTGGTCGAAAACAGCTGTCCCGTAGGCGCCGTAGAGCGCGCCGGCCAGTTCGAGGCCGAGTTCGCTGTCATCCATGTCGGGGCGCACGTAGCTGTCGAGCAGGGGCACGGCGGTGCGTTCGAGGCCGTTGGTGCGTTCGAAGACATCGAGGCGCAGCAGGGCGTCGAGACGATACGATGGCGTGATCTTCGGGTCATCGCACATGCTCCGGTAGAGCTTCTGCAGCCCGGAGTGCGCTTCGGCGGTACGGCCTGCGGCGATATCGCTGTCAATACGGTCGCTGAGGGCCAGATATTCGCGGAGAATGCTGCGGTCGAGGGGCGTGAAGTTGAATTCGGGGTGATAGACCGTGTCGGCGTCGAGAGCGCGGTTGCGCAGATAGTCGATCCAGTGCCCGACGTTGCGGTGCGCGGCGCAGTCGGCCGGCTCGAGCTCGAGACAACGCGAGAGCAGCTGCCGGGCCTCGACATTGCGTTCGGCGGCGACCATTTTCATGGCCGTGGCGTAGATAGAGTCGCTTTCGGAGGCCGCGGCCGTGCCGAATATGAGCAGCGACAGAAGAAGGAGGATATGGCGCATGCTTGTCATGGTGCTGCGACGGCTATGCGGCGCGATGCCGTCTGGTAGGTGACGCCGTCGGTGGTGATGGAGGCACGGTAGAGGTAGATGCCGCGGCCCACGCGGCGCCCGGCTTCGTCGCAGAGGTTCCAGGTGACAGGCACGGTGAGGAACATGTCGCTGCGGCCGGTGACGGCGCGGCTCCACAGCTTGCGACCGAGCAGATTGTACACGCTCACCTCGACCGTTGCCATGACGTCGGGCTGATCGTGGCTCAGGTAGAAGTTGGCCTTGTCGATGGCCGGGTTGGCGTCGGAGTATACCTCGTATATCTTCGGAGCCACCGATTCGGCCACGAAGAAATCGATCTCGGAGGTGGCCGAGTTGCCCGCGGTGTCCCATATGCGCAGGCGCAGGTTGTGTGCGCCCGGCTGCAGCCCCTCGAAGGGGTAGTTGATAACGCCCGAGGCCGAGCCGTCGGACGCCGGAGTGTAGTAGAACGACACGTCGGAGTATGTCTCGGTGCCGTCGATGATGGCTGTCATCTGGCGACCGATGCCGGCCGACGACACGTTGATGCCCGTGTCGTCGCTCACGGTGGCTATGAGCATGGGCGAGTCGTTGACGGTGTCGCCGCTGCGGAATGTGCTGTGGTTGAGCACCATCGAGTCGATGGCGGGCGCCTTGATGTCGGGGTCGGCCGTCTCGTCGTAGCCGTAGACGTAGAAATCGTGGTTCAGGCCTATGGCCTCGTCGTTGCTGTCGGTGGCGTAGGCGAAGAGCGACATCGTGGCCGGCCGGAAATTCTGCGACAGCTCGGCAGGCATGGCGAGGTCGATGCTGAATCGGCCTTCGGTCACCCGGGTCGAGCCGCAGTACACGCGTTCGCCGTGGTCGTCGAACACATCGTTGGTGCCGTACTCGCCGTGGCCCTGGGTGGTAAACGAGCGCTCCGAGTCGAATATCTCCACCAGCACAATGCCGTTGAAGCCGGTGAGCACATTGCCGTCGGGATCGGTGACCGAGCCTTCGACGGTGGCTTTCTCCATGGCTGCGAGCACTATCTGCTCGTCGCCGGCGGTGTCGAGGCCCTTCATGCGGTCGATGCGCACTATGTTCGACGGCGTGGCCAGAGGCAGCGCCGGGTCGCCGATGAACACGAATCGCAGGCGGTTCTCGTCGGCTATGGGCACATCGTTTTTGTCGCGGATATCGTTCTTGGCGTGCAGATATATGTCGCCGGGAGTGAGGAGGCATCCCCGGCTGTCGCGCAGCGCCAGGGCGCGCCCTACGGCGTTGGAAAAGTACTGGTTGTAGGTGATGTAGACGGGCCGGATGGCGCTGATTACGCCTATGGCGCCGCCGTAGCGCTCCTTGTAGAGGATCTCGGCGCCGCTCACAAGCTTGGCGTCGAAGCGCAGGAAGTCGCACGTGGCCGCGTAGATAAACGGCCAGTGGCGCAGATACATATTGTTGATATCGTTGTAGGTGAGCAGGCCCTGGCCGGTCCAGCTCGTCTCGTTGGCGTGGCCGATGAAGTTCCACCACACCACGCCCTCGTCGAGGTAGCGGAACATCGTCTCGCGGGCCATCACGGCGATATTGCCCTGGAGGTCGTAGTTGTCTACATACACCTTGCGCACAAGATGCTGCTGGCGCTCGGCGTTCTCGAATTTCGATATCATGGTCTCGGTCTGGTTCAGGTGCTCGCCCTTGTCGCCGTCGTCGGCCACGAAGAGGAAGCGCTGCTTCCATGCCGTCTTGCGGGCGCCGGCGGCGTACTGCATTATCTTGTCGACGGTCGAGGCGGCCTCGTCGGCATCGGTGACGGGTATGCGGCCCACGGCCACCGACAGCTTGTCGCGGCTCATGTCTGTGCCGCTGCCGTCGCCGAGCATGGCCACGAAATCGTCGGTGCAGAACCCGGCGTTGTCCGACATCGACGCCGATACCGTAGAGGGCATCCACGCCGGCAGGGTGGGGTAGGCCGGGGCGTCGGCCGAGAGGCCGCGGTTGTCGAGGGTGGCGCGCGCCATCAGTATCACATAGCGCAGAGCGGGGCCCTGTCCGTCGTTGCCGCGGTCGTAGAGCATCTTGAGGTATTTGCGAATGCCCGACACATCGGCGCTGCCCGACGAGAATTCATTGTATATCTTCTGCGGGTCCACCACTTTCACTGTGAGAGGGTTGTCGGCGCTGCGGTGATAGTCGGCAAGCTGACGGGCGGCATCGTCGAAGGCCGTGGGGCATATTATCACCAGCTCGGCGCCCTCCTCGCCGTGCAGATTCTGGGCGGCCACGGCGCCGACGGTCACCGGCTGGGGCAGATCGGCCTGCGGCACCCATGCCGCGAAGCTGCGCTGCCCGCGGCTGTCCATCGACCAGTGCGCCTCGCCCTCCGACACCGTGTAGGCCACCGAGGCCGGCGCGGCGGGCGATGTCACATCCCATATGCGGAGGCCGTCGCGGGCGTCGGCCAGGGCCAGTGTGGGCGCCGGGCTGTCGAACACCAGGTGTCCCGACGCCGGAAGCCTCAGGGCGCGCTCGTAGCCGGCCGATATGTAGTTGAGACTGGCGAGCGTCACCGTGCCGCCGCCGCTGAACGACAGCCCTATCGTGTGCCGCCCCGGGCTTGCCGCGAAGGTGTAGCGCCCTATGCCCTCGGTGCCGTGCACATGCTCGTCCTTGCTCTTGGCGAGCACGCTGATATTGCCAAGAGTGGTGCCGTCGATATTCACCGCCACGGTGGCCGGGGCGCTCACATTGGCAGCAAACGAGCACTCCAGACGAGCCGTGCCGCCCTCGACGGCGTCGGTGAAATCCATGGCGAAAGTGCGCGTGCGCGTGTAGCGGAAGTCCTCGCCGGTCATAAGCGGGCCGGCGTCGGCGAAGAGCTGTGTCTCGCGCTCGTAGTGCAGCAGTTCCTCGAAGCTGCGGGCGGCGTCGGCGCTCACGCGGGCGGCCCCGGTCTCGGGCATGGCGCTGTCGTCGGCGCCCTCGGGGAGCTCGCCCACGAAGTAATAGCCGAAAGCGCTGTAGGGGTTCTGCTCGCGGTGGCGGTAGCCGGCCGTGGTGGCTATGCCCGTGGCGCCCGTGCCGTAGAACACCAGGCCGCGGTCGGTCATTTCGCACGGAGCAAGCGGCAGATCGTCGATATACTCGGCGGCGGTGAGGGCGTTGGCTATGCGGCGCCCTCCGTAGCCGAACACCCGCACGCGCGACAGGTCGCTGAAGCCCCACGAGCGCAGGGTCGACGCCGGGATACGGTAGAGGCCGTCGGTCTCCACGCGCACCTTCATCCAGCGGCCCTGCGACAGCGCCGAGTTCGCGGCATAGTGGTCGGCGGGCAGCGCCGAGGCACCGGCAGGCATCAGCAGCGCCGCCAGCAGCAGTATGATGGTCAGATGAGAGAAGATATATCGGGTTTTCAAGGGGAATTTTTTTAGAGAGTGTTTGAAATTGACTTATCGGGTCATGTGCGGAGGCATAATACCGCATAATATCAACGGAATGGCGCCCCGCTTTATTGCGCCGCGCGGCACGAATCGACCCACGCCTCCCAGGCCGCGCGGTCGCCGTTGAAGGTATTGAGGTCCACCGGCCCGCGCACGCCCGCCACGCGCCCTATGTGGCTGTGCTGCCACAGGCGCCATGCCTCGTGGCCCAACGGAGGCGTCGTAAACGAGCATATCCACACCTCGGGGCCCTCCTGCGAGCGGAAACCGTCGCGCACGAAGCGCGCGTGGCCCTGTTTGTTGGTGTATATCATCACCTTGTGGCCCTGCGCACGCAGCAGTGCCACAAGCAGGCGCAGGCGTTCGCGCACTATGGCGGTGGTCTGGCCCGGAGCGTTGCGCCATTCCTCCACGTCTACGGCCAGAGGCAGGTCGAGGCGCATGCTGTCGATGGCACGCAGGAAGTTGACGCTCTGCAGCTCGCCGTCGCAGTCGAAGCGGAAGAAGTGATATGCGCCCACGGCAAGACCGGCACGGCGCGCGGCATGATAGTTGCGCACGAAGGCCTGGTCGCGGAACGATACGCCCTCGCTCGCCTTGAGGTAGACGAAGTCGATGCCGGCGGCGGCAAGGGAGTCGAAGTCCACCACGCCGTTGTGGGCCGACAGGTCGACGCCCGTCACGGGATAGCGCCCGCGGTCGACATCGACATGCGGCTCGCGCGCACGCAGCGCACGCCACATGGCAAGCCCCGCCACCAGTAGTCCGGTGACAGCCACTATCGCCACGGCGATCCTCACTGCTCCCTTATCGCTCATATCTCTTTAGCAAAGATAGCTATTTTTTATGGGTGAAAAAGGTAATGAATGTAATAATAGTGTAAAAAGTAATAAGTGTAAAAAGTTAAGAGGATGGTGCTGAGGGGCGAGGAGCGTGTATGAAGGAGCCTCCGGCACCGACCTCTCTCGCCCCTACATGCTTAACTTTTTACACTTATTACTTTTTACACCCGGTGTCTACAATGTCCTCGGTATGCGCTCTGCGCATACAGTAGCTGCCTCCGGCACCGGCTTCCTCCTCGCTCCTCGGTGCAAAAAACGCCCCCGGCAGCGGTGCCGGAGGCGTCGAGAAGTGATTATTCTTCAAAAACGGTTCGGATGAACAGTGCGTCGCTAGTGCTTGCTTCACCGCAGCTGTTGTTAAGATATCCTTCAAAGCCCATGGTAAAATAATTTATGTCAAATGAGCTTGAATTATAAGGTTCTTCAGCGTCTACAGAACTTAGTCTATTACGGCACCAGTATACAACCCCCTGCCTTCTGAAAAGATCATAAAACAGAGGCGCATACCTCAGTGTTCCATCGATGTCAGTTTGTCTTAAATCGAAGTAGTATGAACGGCCGGCGTATCTCAGAGTCCCGGAATAGTCTCGTGGAGCCGACCAACCTCCCGAGCCTTTTCGACGGCCATAGCCTGATGCTCCGATCGGCAGGAATATCTGTCGCATATCATTGGCGTTATATACAACGATTCCTCTCATGCCTTTTGGTGAATTAAGGCCATCTTCGCGTGTATAACCATGGGCCATGTTCACGCTCTTCTGAGTTTCGATAGCGCCATCTGCATATACAACTCCATATGCTTTTTTGATAGGGAAATTGATATCTCCCAACGGATCGTTGGGGTCGCCCGGATTGGCAAGTGTATAAAAGTCTTCGATAGTGGCGATCTGCTCACCGTCTTTGCCATTTCCGATTACCCAGTTGGTGAATAATTCATCTTTGTCAGGCTTCAACTGAGTCCATGTAGACGTTGTGGCGACACCACCTTTTTTTATAACATCGAAAGATCCTGTCGACGGATTGTTGGTCTGTGCTATATAGCTGGGAATGTTTGAAGGACTGATGATGCTAACCGGTGGATTGGGGTATTTAGTGTCGTTGGATGCCAACAGGGCCGTGCTGCTTCCACGTCGGAAAAACGAGCCTGCCTCAAGAGGCGACTGTGTGGGTATGGGGTAGCCGTTGGCGTCGAAACTATAGACGTTGAAAGAAGACCATCGTTTGTATTTGGTCGTTTTTCCGCTCTGATGATGTGTGTAGCTACCATCGTTCAAGGCGATGGGATCGTATCCGTTGCGGCAGAAAATGTCGTGCTCGCAGGTGTAATTGTGATATCGTACTTTTACAGCGGCACAGCCTTGTGCACCGGTGAAGTTTATCTGAAAGTCTATCGGCATACCTGCCATGCCCTCGATATGTGTGACATAGCTCATGGGAACATTGGTGCCGCTGCCTTCTGGTGTAGTGCTAAGTGTGATGATAGGATCACCGACCACTTCTGCACTCCATTTTCCTTCGGATTTGAAAGATTCGTAATCATCGAGACCGTCGATGTCCTTCATTCGAAGCAGAGTGGCATGGAAACCTTCAGTGCTTCCGGCACGACGCCATACGCCTTTAGGATTCTCGATACGACGAACCTGTATGATGTCCACATACATGTGATGCCATTCGGGCTTGCCTGTATCGGGATTTATAAGAGATACCGAATATCTCACCTGCATTTTGCGAGGGTACGATGAATAGGGATTATTGCCTGTAAAACCCGTAGCGGTTGCAAGCTCCTTTGCGCGGGTGTACAGAGGTACATTTACCACATAGCCGATATTGGTTCCGCTACTGGTTATGTTTTCTACAATATAACGACCGGTAGTGTTATCAGTGCCGTCATCGTTTGTTTTTGTGTATTCGTCGTGGTCTTTCGGATGGAGAATATCGTATTTAGCGTAGCCTGATATCTGTTTGTTGAAATATTGGCGGTTTATCTTGGTCGCTCGATTAGAAATAGAGGCGCCCGGATTGCTGGGGTCGGGGATCTTCACATATTTTACTTCTCTCAGCGTCAGGAATGTGTTCCAGGGTCCGTCTAAAAGATCGCCTGAGTTTATATATTTGTCGTAATATATGGGACGGCCGTTTTTATCGGTCTCGGTTCTCGGGTCGGGGTAGTTGTCGGAGTCATCACCCCATGGACGCCACCATGTGGGGCGTGGATCTTCCTGTGTCGCGTCGCCGGTAGTAGGGAAGCCTGATGGTGCACCGGATTTGTCGCTGCCGACGATTGTGGCGTAGAGATATGGATTCTGCGGATTGAGTGTGCCCATTATCTTTACTGTCGACATCATTTTTTTATTGTAGAGATAGGAAATATACTGTGGGGTCATGGAGTATATGCCTGTCTCCTCTTTGTACTGTACGTGCCAGTCGGCATCGTTGCCGTAGCCTTTGAACTTGAGTGTAAGCTTATAGTGATGGTTTCGGCGCACATTGTAGTCTTTATCAGTGTCGCCGCCGAGCATGAAGCGATATTTTATCGGTCCGCCTCCGAGATGCGGCGCACTGCCCATTGCAGCTGTGCCGCAACGGTACCAACCCGACACTTCCACCCATGTGCCGTAGGGCTTTTTGTCTTTCCAGCCTTCGTCGCCGTCCTTTTCCTCCCAGTTGGGTGTGTCGATGGCACCGTCGCCGTCGGCATCCTGAAATTTGGAATCGCCCGTGCCCTGAAGGTTTTCATAGAAGAAGAATGAAGTGGCATCGGTTTTGTGGCGGTCGTCGCGGATCGATGTATCGGTTCCGTTATCACCCTTGCTGTGATATGGATGAGTATTGTTGCAGATGTGGATATAATTGTCCGGATTGATGGCCATGGGGTCGAAAGAGGCGGGAATATCCTGCAGATGTATCGTCCCGCCATCTTCGATCAGGCCGTTTTCCACATCGTAGCGCACACTGCCGGCGGCGGGGAGCATTTTATCGGGGTTGGCAGGGTCCTGTCCGGGAGTATTGGGGTTGCCGAGCTGACATTTTTTTGCCACATCGAACACCTTGACATCGGTAATGAAAATCTGAACATCGTCGAAAAGGTCGGAGCCGTCGAAAGATACCGTCACTTTCGAGGCCAGGCGGTTGAGCCAGCAATGCATGGTTGCGCTGCCTGCCTGCAGTGGAATGGCCTGTTCGGGAGCGAAGCGGTTGGGCGCGACGCTGAACACACCATACATCTCTGAATTCTTTGTGAGATCCACTTTTCCGCCTTTGAGCCACGTCCGTTCTATAGCTTTGAGCTGTTCGGGCGTAGTAAGGTCGTAGGAGGCGAGTTCGGGGATGTTGGCCACACCGTACACACGATAGCGCGCCGACTCGAGGAAGAGTTTGAATGTGAGGCGGCCGGTGGCATCGTTCTGCAGAGTGCTTTCGGATGGAAGTCGGTTGTCGGCCAGTTCATATTTCATCGGTTCGAATCGGAAATCAGGATCACCGGATGTGGCGAAGTTTCCGTCTTTGAACACCTGTATGCATTTGTATGTCTTGCCATCGTCGAAAGTATCGTTGATATTTTCGTGGTAGATAATGAGGAAGAAATCGCTGATACCATCCATCACGTTGCCTTTGTCAACGCCGCTGCGCGAATCAAGAGATACTGATGCCGGTGCTTCAAAGCTCACAGTGACATCGATAGCCGACTCGCCTTCGCCAAGAGTGCCGAAGCCGGGGCGAAAATCATCGACACAGCCGCAGATGGCCAGTGCGGTGGCTGCGAAGAAGACGGTGGCGATTATATTTTGTATCTTTTTAGTCATTGTCTGGTTTAAAACGGATTTTTGATTTCGGAATCTCCCGAGGCTGCGTTATACCATTTGTTGTCGTCGATAGAATAGTATCCGTAGACTTTCGAGCCGTCGGAGTTTGTATATTTAATTCGTTTCGTGTCGGGATCTATTGCCGCGAAAGGATCGGCGATCACAGTGGTGCGGTCGGGGGCATACCATGCATTGTCTTTCATGCTGAAGTAGCCGTAGGTCCATTTGCGGTCTCTGCTTACATAGCGTACTATGTTGTCTGTCTTGTCGTAGTAGTCGAAGGGATTCTGAATCTCCGTGGTTTTGTCCGTGGCCAGAAGAATGCTTCGGGTCTTATCGTGATAGTAAAGGAGATTGCCTGTGAAGGATGCCTGTATTTTCATCAGGTTTTCATTCTCTTCATCACGGTTGTTGACAGGATTGAGTATTCGGGTAATTTTGTTTATGGCATAAGAGTAGCCGGTGCTCTGATCGTAATAATTGATGATCAGGTTGTTGTCGTCGCGCTGTATATACCATCCTGTCACGGGGTCTACGTTGCCGAAGTACGGGTTGTCGATAAGACGGAGGTTTTCGTCGTAGAATTTGCCTGTTTCGCGGTCGTAATAGTATTTTACACCGTCTATTTCTATTTCTACAAGCTCGAGATTGCTGTCAAGACCGAAAATCGGATTGAGAAGTATCTCGCTGTAGGGAACTACCTGTACTATGACGCCTTTCTTGCGGACATCGAAGCGATACCAGTAGTTGCGCAGTATGTTGAAGTGCTGTCCCTGCCGGGGGCCGTCGTAGTATTTGAATTCTATGATATCGGGTTCGTTGGTGGCGCGGAACTGTATGGCTATAGTCGAACGCCGGGCTGCATCGCTTAAGTTATCGAACTCGGGTACGTACGCCACATACATGTCGTCGGTAACTTTTATAAAAGGCAGTTCACGGTCGGTATATGAGCCATCGGGTATATGCGGGGTGTTGGCATAGTCCTGTTCGTAGTTGCCGTGTACATAGTCGTTCTGACGGTAGATGCCAGTCGGGGCGCAGAAGCCGCGCGAACTGTAACGGCGAAGTTTCACGTTGTCGATCTCGAATCCGCCTTCGTAGCGGTTGACTTCGATTTTAGCGAAAGCCCGAAGCAGATGTATTTTGCCGAGGTCGGCGGAATTGGTCTGTCTCGGTATGGGGTTGAGGATATTGGTCACACCATAGAGAGGTATGGTGTTTTTATCGGAAAGCTCCATCATCTGAGTCGTGAAGTCATAAGTCCGGCTGCAAATGTCTTCGATGGTGGTAACTCCGGGTACGAGAGCGTTTTCGGCCGGATATGTCTTCCAGTTGGCAAGTGCGACGAGCACAAGATCTTTTCTGTCGGCAAATTCACGATCGACCTTTCCGGAGGCGATGTAGCGTTTCGAAGTTACGGTTTCGTATTGGGGAATGAGGATCTCTATATTGAAGGGAGCGATGAAAGTGTTGTCGTCGGCATCGAAGAAATAGAAGCGGAAATCACCGTTTTCGATGTCGATATAGTTTTCATAACCGGAGCCTGTATCGTAGTCGGGACCGAGTGTGCCGGCGGCACGCGATATATTGCCGGTGGTTACTGTCAGAGTGATACCTGCGGTTATTTTTGTGTCTTGAGTCGGGAAAGAGGGTTCTGGTTCAGGCACCTCTGCAGTCTCCGAGCACGACATCGCAACAGGCAGACAAAGTACAGCGACCAGCAAAGCGCTTGTCGACCGCCGGAGCACGCCTTTGAGCGACGTGAGTATGTTGTGTTGGCTGAGAGTCATCTTAGATTTCAGTTTGGTTTTATGCCTGAATTTTTATCAGAGTTCGGTGTCCTGGAGGACGAGTTTCCAGGAGTTGATGTAGATGTAGGCGTTCATCCAGCGGTCGCCCTGATCGAGGAAGAACACGAGGTCGTATTTGTCCTGACGGTCGAGGTATTCCTGGTCGTCCATTTTGGCGTAGCTGCCTTTCACCAGAAGTGCGTAGTCGATGAGGGGTATGGAGAGTATTTTCTCGCCTTTTTTGTTGTATACGGTCACGAGCACGTCCTTGCGCTGCTCTGTGGTGAGGCGGCTGATGGTGTGCGATGCCACGCATGCGCTCATCTGTGTGAGTGGAGCGCGCGAACCCATGGTTTCGACCGAGGGATCGTCGGGGCCCTGGGGCCATATGACACCGGCAGTGCCTCCGGCGGTGGTGTGGGCGTAGTAGGTGATGGTTTCGTCGTCGAGAAGGTGGTTGTCCCAGTCCATGGAGCCGTTGGCGGCGGTGATGGTGAAGGTGTAGTCGTCCTTGTCGACGGGCTCGCCCGAGAGGTGCTGGAGCACGACGTTTACTTCGTTGGTGTTCTTGATAAGGGGCACGGTGTAGATGTGAGTGCCTTCGTCTTCGGTGAATACCTGGGCGTCGAGGCGGCCGTGGTAGAGGCGCTTGATGTCGGTGCGCACGGTGCCGCCGTCGTGGCCGGTCTCGTGGTTGCGCTGCAGGGTGCATGTGAGGCCGGTGTGGTGGGTGGCTTCGGGCACGTCGAAGTGCGGACCGACGCCTTCGCCGCACCATGCCATGAGGTTGTAGGTGCCGGGGGCGAGATCTTCGACATCCATAAGGTAGCCTTCTTCTTTGAGGGCGGCTCCGCTTTCACTTTTCTGCCATACGATGTTGCCCGACTGCGGGTCGACGATGTAGAGAGTGACGGCGTTGACCTCGTGGGGGAATGCGTCGGCAAAGTGGAGGTTCCAGTCGAAGCGGAAGCGCACTTTGTAGTGGGGGTCGCAATCGCCTTCGTAGTCGTAGATGAGGGAGTCGCAGGCGGTCAGGCCGATGGTCAGGACGGTCATGAGCGCCATTGCGAGTTTACGTGCGATATGTGTGGCTTTCGAGCGGTTCATCGTATGAAGTGATGTTTTTTATTCGATATAAGGGTATATAAATGAGGAGAAATCAAAAAAATCGTGGTGGTTGGGGGCTATGATGAGGAATTCATGAGGTTAATGGTTAATGGTTAATGAAAATAAGGAATTTAGGAGATTATGAAATTAGGAGATTAGGAATATGAGGAAATTCATAATTCATAAGCCATAATTCATAATTTGAAAAAAGGATAGCCGGGCTTCGGCGCGGGCCTCGGCCCGGCTATCGGTATTATGGGTGTTTATGAGGGATCGGAATTAGAGATCTACGCTCTGCTGAACGATCTTCCAGGAGAGGATGTTGATATGGGCGGCGAGAGCGTATTTCACGTCTTTGTCGCCGGGGATCAGCTCTTCGGCATTGTCGCCGTCGGGCTGGAATACGCCGTGACCGAGCGAGATTACCTTGTTGACATTGAGCTGATACCAGTGGTTGCGGACGATGCCGTATTCACCTTCGTTTTCGATCTTGTAGTTATTCTGCTGGTCGGTGCCGAGGAGGTGTTCGACGGGCACGTTGTAGAACATGGCGCCGTTGTTGAAGCCGGTGGCTGTGCTGGTTGCGTTGAACTCTTTGAGTTCGGTGTTTACGTCGGCAGCGGTGGCTTCTACTTTCTTGTCGCCTTCTTTCCAGTCGGGGCCGTTCTTCCAGATGGTGGTGCCTTCTGCGGGCTTGTACTCGATGAGGATAGCGCCGGTTTCGCCGGTGTTGGCGGCAGTCCAGTCGCAGGTGAAGTCGTCGATTGTAAGGGGTTCGTAGGTGTAGACGGTCTTCTTGCCGCCATCGGGAAGTTCTGTTTCCGTTGACGTTTCATTCTTCCAGTATTTGAGGCCGTCGGAAGCGAGGAGTTTGCCGAGGACATACTTCATGTACTGGTCTTTAGTGAAGTATACACCGTTGTATTCAACCAGGTCCACACCCTCTGTGCATGCTTCGTCGGAGAATACCTGTGCGGTGAAGATGACGTTGGTCACCAGATTTACCTTGAGGTTCTTAGAGGTGGCATCTGTCTGAAGGTTGGCGACGCTGTTGGTGGTCTCGACACCGTAGATGGGTTCGGCTACGGTGTTTTTGGCTTCGGCGAATGTGGTGTATTCGAGAGCGGGAGCTGTTTCGCCGTAGCTGCGCGACTTGCCCCAGTAGCTGCGGTAGAATTCGGGGTGGTTCCATTTGGGCCAGTTGGTCCAGAGGTCGGTGCTGCCGTGGAGACCGTCGAGGTCCTTGGAGAGGTTGCTTTCGGGTTCCTGGCCGGAGAGACCGAAGCCGAGAATCTTGACATAGAGCTTGGTGCTGGCGGAGGGGATGTCGCCGTCTTCTACGTTGGGATTGTCGCCGGTGTTGGGTTTACCGGCTACGGTCACTTCTACGGGGAATACGTCCTTCTCCAGACCGGTGATCTGGAATTTGGCGGCGAGACGCTCTACGTATATTTTCACTGCCTTCTCTTTAACATCGTCTGCCGAAGGCACCTCGGTCATGAAGTCGGTGGTCTTCAGTTTGGTCGCATAGTAGTGGTCGTTGTCGTAGCGTTCGGTTTCGGTCGCGTCGAAGAACGAGGTTGTGCTCATTACGAAGTTGTCGCCGGTCTTTATGGCGAAGGGCAGTTTTGCAAGCTGCTGCATGGTGTAATTGTTGGTCTCTACATCCTGGGCAAAGTTAGACGGAGCGTTGAGCACAGTTATAACCCAGACGGGCAGATTGTTCTTCGAGAGGTTGCGGAGCACCAGAGTATTGGCGCCCATGGCTTCAATGTTGGGCTTGTCGATGCCGGTAGCCGTTTTCCATACGTTGGCGCGGGTGATATATCGGCCGGCCTCGTCGAAGAAGAAGAAGTCGGCGCTGTTCACGTTGTGCTCGGCGTCGCTGCCGAATACGTAGTCGCCTTCCCCAGCGGGATCTGCAGGCTTACCATCTTCATGGTAACTGTCAGCACGGCTGCGGGCGCTGTTGGCGTCGGTGACGTTGACGTTGAGGTACATGGTTGTGCCTTCGCCATCGCCGGGGGCGGGAGTGGGCGCGGGTTCGTCGGAGGAGCAGGCCGCGAAGGAGAGAGCGGCGAGGCCCATCATCAGTTTAGATCACTACTGTCCACTAAAAATGGACGTGGTTAAAAATTAAATAAATTCGGTTC
>URMS01000026.1 GCA_900548975.1 uncultured Porphyromonadaceae bacterium | reverse complement strand
TAAAAGGCAACGCAGTAGCCACCGACGCCTTCGGTAACTTCAAGATCCGGGTACGTGCAGGCCAAAATCTCGAATTCAGCTACGTTGGCTACAAGACCGTTCTGGTCAAGGCAGCCAACGGCATGACCGTATACCTCGAGCCAACTTCCGAGCAGCTCAACGAACTGGTGGCCATCGGCTACGGTACACAGAAGCGTGCCAACCTCACCGGCGCCGTCGCCACAGTCGACGTTGCCCGCACCATGGACGGACGCCCCCAGACCGATGTCGCCAAAGCACTTCAGGGTGCTGTCCCCGGTCTTACCATTACCACCAACAACGGTGACATCACATCGTCGGGTTCAGCATCACTGCGAATCCGCGGTGCCGGTACTCTGTCGAACAGCCAGACATCCAATCCTCTCATCGTGGTCGACGGTGTTCCCGTCGACGATCTCAGCTTCGTAAACCCGGATGATATCCAGGAAATAAGCGTGCTCAAGGACGCATCCTCCTCGGCTATCTACGGTACACGAGCAGCATTCGGTGTAATCCTTATCACCACCAAGACTCCCGCTTCCAAGGACCGTATATCGGTTAAATACACCAACAACTTCGGCTGGACCGGTCCGACCACCCTTCCCCAGTATTCCGACGTACCCACCCAGCTGCGCGCCATGATCGACCAGCAGATGCGCTCCGGCGGCGATACCGAGCTTTTCGGCATGCACTTTGCCAACCTGCTTCCCTATGCTGAAAAATGGCAGCAGCAGAACGGCGGTCCCCGCGGCATGGGCGAACTCCGCCCCTATGTCGACGACAACAACGTCGGCGACTACTACATCATGCGCGACCCCGTCACCGGCCAGGTACAGGAAACCCTCTACTATGCAAACTGGGATGTAGGCAACATATGGTATAACAACGCCGCCCCCAGCAACAAGCACAATGTAAGCCTCGAAGGCCAGAGCGGACGCACCAACTACCGCGCCACATTCGGCTACGACAAGCGCCAGGCCATGGAAAACATCAATCCGGGCAACATGCGCCGCTACACAGCCGGTCTCAATGTAAATACCGAGATCTTCAAGTGGCTCCGCGCAGGCGTACGCTTCAACTACTCGAGCAAAGAATACACCGGTCCCAACAATATCGTAGGCCAGGCAACTCCTACCTACATCTGGCGCTGGGGCTCGTACTTCAACCCCTACGGCTACCGCGAATATGAAGGCAAGAACATATGGTACAAGACCGTTGCCGGTCGTCGCGACGGCGGCCAGTTCAAAGACTGGGCCAGCGACACCAAAATCCAGGCCTATATCGATGCCGACATAATCAAAGGCCTTACCCTCCACGCAGACTACACTTACGACATACAGAACTACAACTCGCAGTCGTACAACCTGCCGGTCTATGCATGGAACAACTGGACCAATACCGGCCTTGTTCCCGAGAATATCTCCACAAAGACCCAGGCTTCGCAGAGCAACTCGCGCTCGGTACTCTGGACAACCAACGTGTACGCCACCTACGCCCACACCTTCGCTCAGGACTACAACCTGAAAGTGATGCTTGGCGGAACCGCCGAGAAATTCGACTATAATGAACTCAGCGCCACCCGCGCCAACCTTCTCGACGTCAACCTGCCTTACCTCGGCCTCACCGACGGCGGTGAAAAAGGTACCGATATGTCGATCGGAAACAGCCTCAGACACCGTGCAACCGCAGGTTTCTTCGGTCGTGTCAACTTCGACTACAAGGGCATCTATCTGTTCGAATTCAACGGCCGCTACGACGGTTCGTCGCGCTTCCCCGCAGCAAAACAGTGGGGCTTCTTCCCCTCGGGTTCTATAGGCTACCGCTTTACCGAAGAAAACTTCTATAAAGCCACCAATGCAGCCCAGTACCTCTCCAACGGTAAAGTCCGCGCATCGTGGGGTCAGATCGGCAACGAAGCCATCGGCAACAACATGTTCATCTCCACAATTTCCGGTCCGTCCAACTATCTCTGGCTCCAGAACGGCGCCACCAATCCCACCAAGTATTCGAGCACTCCGAGCCTCGTTTCCTCGCAGCTTACTTGGGAACGTGTCGAAACTCTCGACGTAGGTGTTGACCTCGGATTCTTCAACAACTCGCTCAATGTGAACTTCGACTGGTTCCAGCGCGACACCAAGGACATGCTCGCTCCCGGTCTTACACTCCCCGGCGTTCTCGGCGCTTCCGCTCCCTACGTCAACGAAGGCCAGCTCCGCACCCGCGGCTGGGAACTCGGCATCGGCTACAACCACAGCTTCGGCGAATTCGATGTATATGCCAACTTCAACATCTACGACGGCAAGACCACGGTCGTTAAATACCGCAACGACAACATGATGATCAACACCTTCTACAGCGGTGCTGAATACGGCGCCATCTGGGGCTTCGAAACCGACCGCTACTTCACAGAAGACGATCTCAAGCAGGGCAGCATGACCGACCTCAATTACACCAACACCCCCGGCGGAAACCTTCCTGACCAGACCTTCCTGCAGAACGGTTCCTTCAGATTCGGCCCCGGCGACATCAAGTTCAAGGACCTCGACGGCAACGGTGTAATCGACGGCGGCGCTCGCGAAGACAACGACTGGCTCTGGGAAAATCACCGCGAAGCATACATCGACCCCAACGACCGCTCCAAGGGTATCTACCCCGCCGGTTCCGAAAGAAACCATGGCGACCTCAAGAAAATCGGTAACTCGATGCCCCGCTATGAATACTCGTTCCGTCTCGGCGGCGCATGGCGCGGATTCGATATCGACATGTACTTCCAGGGCGTGGGCAAACGCGACTACTGGTCGACCTCTGCATTCGTAATGCCTCTCACCCGCGGTGCCGACGCTACATATGCAAACCAGAACTCCTACAACAAGATTCTGTACACCGACGGTGCCATCAGCGGATACGAAATCAGCCAGAGCAACGACTACCCCTGCCTCTTCCCCGGTGCAGCCGGTGCCGGTAAGGTTTCAGGACTCTATATGGGACGCTACAACTTCTATCCCCAGTCCAAATATCTGCAGGATATGTCGTACCTCCGCTTCAAACAGCTGACTGTAGGCTACACTATTCCAGCGAACATCTCTCAGAAGGCCCTCATCCAGCGTGCCCGCATCTATTTCACTGCCGAAAACCTCTGCATGATCCACAACGGTATGAAAGGCACCGGCATCGACCCGGAAATTGGTTCGAGCCACAATGCCTCCTACTTCAACACCAACGCTAACGTCAACCAGGATTTCGGCCGTGTGACACCTATGCCCCGCACCTACTCGTTTGGCGTGCAAGTTACATTCTAAAGTAAGGCATTAATAACAGTAAACATCTTTTGATTATGAAAAAATCAATCTTAATAGGTGCTCTTGTCGCCGGCTCGTTCGCTGTCGCTTCCTGCGACGACTTCCTGGATGACAACCGCTACCCCCTGACTCAGGAGACTGACAACCCTGCATACTGGAACAATGCAGACAACATCAAGCTCCAGTGCGACCAGATGCTAAGCTACTTCACCGGCTATGCAACAGGTTCAAGCTACGGTGAATTCTACTTCAACACCCTCACCGACGACCAGTGCACATCGGGCTTCACCGACTGGAAATTCACCAGCATCCCCTCGTCAAACGCCAATTACACCACTCCCTACACAAATATCCGCCACTCCGCCTCCATTATCGACGGCCTCGAAGGCTCAACCCTCGATGAAGACATCAAGGCCAACTGGATGGGTATAGCACGTCTGGGCCGCGCTTATCAGCAGTATCTGCTGGTGCGCCGCTACGGCGACTGCAACTTCATCGAACACGCGCTCAACGTATCGGACGATGAAATCCTCTACGGCGACCGCCAGAAACGCGACGTTGTCTTCGACAAGATTCTCGAAGACCTCGATTACGCCTGCGCAAACATCAAAACCGACAAGAATGCCCAGTACTGGTCGCGCGACCTCGCCTATGCAATGAAATCGTACATGTGCCTCTGCGAAGGTACATACCGCAAATATTGCACCCAGGCCGAAAACGGTCTCGCTCCCGATCCGGAACGCGCTAAGCGACTCCTCCAGGAATCGGCCAAAGCTTCCGACTACCTCATCAACTCCGGCCGCTACAGTCTTTCCGAGCAGTACCGCGCCAACTACCAGTCGTTCTACACCCAGGCTTCCGCCGTACCTGCCATGGTCGACAACCCCGAAATGATTCTGTTCCGCGGCTACGCCAAAGACATCGTCATGAACTGTGTGTCCGACTACACCTGCGGCACAACACCCATCAACGGTATCACCAAGGACGCTTTCGACGCCTATCTCTTCAAGGACGGCAAGCCCCTCGCACTCACCAGCGAGAACAAGAGCGATGTCGGCGAATGGATCGAAAGCGAGAAAATCTTCTCGATCCAGAAGCTGCTCGACGTTCGCGACAACCGTCTCGCCATGACTACAGACCCCTTCATCTACTACTCCGACGCTAACGGAGACAACGCCCTTACAGGCAACCGTGCCGGCGCAAGCGGCATGACATCGTCGACAGGCTACGGTGTAAGCAAGTACGACAATACCGCCGACCTCCTGGCCGACCGCCGTACAGTCCGCAACATCGTCTGCGCTCCTATCTACTGGTACTCGGTTATCCTGCTCGAAAATGCAGAAGCCAAGGCCGAGCTCGGCACTCTTACCGACGCCGACCTCAACAAGACCCTCAACCTGCTCTTCGACCGCGCTCAGCTCCCCCACGCCACCGTGGCTTCGCTCTCAAGCATGGGCGACCCCGCCAATACCACCGGCGTGAGCAGCCTCATCTGGGAAGTACGCCGCTGCCGCCGCTGCGAGCTTATCATGGACAACGACTTCCGCTACTGGGATCTTATCCGCTGGCACTGGCTCGACAAACTCGACCAGACCAAGAACCCCAACATCCTGCTCGGCGCCAACATCACCGGCAGCCCCGTTCAGATTTCCAACACCAACGGCTATCTTAACGGCAACCGCAACTGGCACGGTCTCCTCCGTGAATTCAAACCCCAGTACTACAGCTACCCCATCCCGAGCGGACAGATTACCTACAACCCCAACATCGGACAGAACTTCGGCTGGTCTGAATAAAACTATCCGAATCATCTCTATAGAGGCTGCGACAATCGCAGCCTCTTTTTTTGTACGCCGGCGGCAGCTGTGTCGGGCTTTTTTATTAACTTTGTGCGCATGCGCGCCGAACCCCGGCACGCGCTGTCTTGTTTTTACAGAAACCGTCAGAACAGCTGCCGGCCATTCATCACTACTATGAACATAACTGACTATATGAAACCGGTTGCCGGCGCCATTATCCTGGGCGCCGCCATCGTCTCCACTCCATCGGCAGCCGCTCAGACCCATAAAGGCGAAAAATCGTTCGGCCCGCGCGTGGGCTACGTCTCGCGCAACGAGTCGGCCACGGCCGGCCTTGCCTTCCAGTACTCCTTCTCGAATCACCTGCGCATAGCGCCTTCGGCCGACATCATATTCCGCCACCGCGGCAAGGACGGCATCGCCGTCAATGTCGACATGCACTTCCCCATAACCATATCGTCGAGCTCGGCCTTCTACCCCCTTGCCGGCTTCAACTTCACATCGTGGGGCCTCCACGGCAACGACGCCGACAGCGGCAAAGACGTAACCTCGCACTCCAACAGCGTCGGCCTCAACGCAGGCGCCGGCATAGAATACCGCTGCAACTCCTCCCTCAAGCTCGCCCTCGAAGCCCGCTACACCCTCATGCGCCACTACCCCACCGCCTTCGTCGCCGCCTCCATCGCCTACGTCTTCTAACAGGAACGCAAGAGATTAGGAAGATAGGAAGATAGGAAATAAGGAAGATATAAAATGACGAAAACAGACGGTAAGCGGTTAATAAGTCTCTCGACAAACGAACAGATAAGCAGTGAAGCATCCAAAGGCCTCGTAGAGGCCGCAACCGTATACAGCCCCATGCGCTCGCGCATGGGGTCTGTGATGAAATAGAACGGATCGCGCCTCGTAGAGGCGCTGCTGTGTATGGAGCTATCTACAGCAGCGCCTCTACGAGGCGCGTTTTCTGTCGGCGGGTCTCACACCCCATGCGCGAGCGCATGGGGCTGCACACAGTGCCGGCCTCTTCGAGGCCACTCCGCTTCCGCCCCTCCTCCTAATTTCCTCCTCTCCTAAATTCCTTTTCTTCCTAATTTCCTTCCCTCCTCCCCTCCTAATTTCCTCCCCTCCTAATTTCCTTTCCTCCTAATCTCCTAACATCCTAATCTCCTATCCGCCTATCCGGGCGTAGGGGACGGCGTTGTAGGGCGAGAAGTCGGAGTCGAGGTATTTGAAATAGCCGGCGATGGCCACCATGGCGGCATTATCGGTGGTGAAACGGCGCTCCGGGATGAAAGCGCGCAGACCTCGGCGCTCGCAAAGGTCGGCCACGGCCTGCCGTACGCCGCTGTTGGCCGACACGCCGCCTCCTATGGCCACTGTCGATATGCCGGTGGCATCGATGGCCTTATCGAGCTTATTGAGCAGAATGGCGATTATGGTGGCCTGCAGCGAGGCCGCCAGATCGGCCTTGTTGTGCTCGATGAAATCGGGATCGCGGCGCAGATTATCGCGCAGAGTGTAGAGGAACGACGTCTTCAGGCCACTGAAACTGTAGTCCAGACCTTCGATGCGGGGCCGCGCGAAGCGGAACGCATCGGGATTGCCCTCGGCCGCCAGACGGTCGATATGCGGGCCGCCCGGGTAAGGCAGACCCATCACCTTGGCACACTTGTCGAAGGCCTCGCCGGCGGCATCGTCGATGGTGCGGCCTATAATCTCCATCTCGCGCGGACTGCGCACCACAATAATCTGCGAATTACCGCCCGATACAAGCAGACAGAGATAGGGGAACTCGGGCACCTCCGTCTCGGGCGTTTCCTTTATGAAATGCGCCAGCACATGGGCCTGAAGATGATTCACATCCACCAGAGGCACGCGCAGGCCCAGCGACAGCCCCTTGGCGAAACTCGTGCCCACAAGCAGCGAGCCTATCAGCCCGGGACCGCGCGTATAGGCTATGGCCGACAGATTGCGCCGGTCGATGCCGGCACGACGTATGGCGGCGTCGACCACCGGCACAATATTCTGCTGATGCGCGCGCGATGCCAGCTCGGGCACCACGCCGCCGTATTCTTCGTGCACTTTCTGCGAGGCTATGACATTGCTCAGCAGCAGACCGCCGTCGGTTATCACGGCCGCGCTCGTATCGTCGCAGCTCGATTCTATTCCAAGTATATACATTGTTTTGGGGTTGAAAGAGTTTAGAGTCGAAAAAGTTAAGATAATAGTACTGTCTCCGCAGTACTATTATCTTAACTTCCTAAACTTAATACTTTATAAACCTTGCTTAAGGCGTAAAGATCAAAGAGCTATCTTGCGGGAAACGGCGCGGCGGCCGTCGCTGGCGTGCAGCACGTACACTCCCTTGGCCAGACCGGCGGTAGGCAGCACGGCGGTATCACCCTGAGCATCGGCAGCAGCTGCGAGAGCACCGCCCACGGTGTAGAGCTTCACCTTGAGGGTGGAGGCACCGGCGGAGAACACTTCCACGCCATTGTCGCCGGGAGTGACGATCATGTCGGCGCCGTCGACCGTTACGCCGGCTATACCGCTGTTGCTGAGCACATACTTGAGGCCTTCGAGCACATCGACCTTGCCGTTGCCCCAGCGTATCTTCATGTCGGAGTCGCTGCCGGTATAGGGGGTTGCGGTGTTTTTGATCACATTCTTCACAGCGTCGACAGTCAGGCCATTGTCGGCCTCGAGCCACAGAGCCACGGTGCCGGTCATGAAGGGGCAGGCCATCGATGTGCCCTGCATGGCGGCCCACATGTTGTTGCGGTTGTTGCCGCCGGCGGTTGCCGACACATCGCCCATGGTCTGATCGTAGTTGTTGATCGACGATACAATGGCGCTGCCGGGAGCGCAGACAAAGGGATAGCCTTCGCCTGTCACGGGGTTTGTGCCATAAGAGGTGAAGCCGCACATATCGCCTGCGGGTGTAGAACCCTGCCAGCTAAGCGAACTACCGTTGATAAGAGTGAAGGAGCGCGAGGAGGTGTAGGCGCCCACTGCTATCACACCTGCTGCGGTGGCCATGTCGGAGATAGAACCGTTCGACGACACTTTGGTATTGCTCCAGTCGAAACCGGTGACGCGATCGCTCGACTTGGCAAACTCACCTGTGACAGAAGCTCTGGACGGAGTGTTGATATAGCCATAGATACTCTGGCCCGAGTTGCGGGTAATGCGCACTGCCGGCACGATGCTGTAGTCGGAGCTTGCGGGGCGGTTGAGCAGGAACTGCATCTGCACGTAGTAGCGGTTGTTGTCGGCCTTGGTGGCGAAGAACATGGCGTAGCTCGTAGCCGTGAACGCGCGCGAAAATTCTTCTGATTTAGTGTAGGCATCGCTCATCGACGAACCGCCTACGCCCACGCCCGATGTTACCGACGGCACTTCGAAGGCATATACCACACTGTTGGTGGCGTTGCTGTAGAGCACAAACTCGAATTTGAACGACTGGTCGTTGCTGCCCCAGAACTGAGCCACATAGGGCGAGGGGCTGTCGGTGTCGTAGTTGAACTGCACGCCGTTTGTGCGCGAGGCGGGTGTGCGGCCGCCCGACATCGACATGGCGCAGGCATGTTCGCCGTCGTTGCCCGAGGCCACGCAGATAATGGCATCCTTGCCCTGGCGTGTCAGCGCCTGGCATATGGCATCGGTACCGTCGTGCGGACCCATGAGATTGCCCAGCGACAGATTCACCACCGCAGGCTTGCCCACGCTTTTGGCGTAGTCGATCACATTCTGCACACCGGCGGTGATATTGGCGTCGTAGAGAGCGCCGGCGGTCATTACTATATCGGAAGCGGTGGCAAGGCCGTAGAAGGGAATAGGCTCATTGTTGTAGGAGGCACCGTCGAGGCCGAAGTTGCCGGCACCGTTGAAGCTGCCTGCTGCAATACCCATCACATGTGTGCCGTGGCTGTCGGCACGGCTGTCGCTTGTATAATCACTGATTTCCGCGGGGGTGAGAGCCGTTTTGGTAGGAATGCCGTTGGAACC
Organism: uncultured Porphyromonadaceae bacterium; assembly: GCA_900548975.1. Taxonomy (GTDB): domain Bacteria; phylum Bacteroidota; class Bacteroidia; order Bacteroidales; family Muribaculaceae; genus CAG-873. The sequence goes on along the minus strand of URMS01000026.1, from coordinate 29,434 downwards.
GTTGTACTCGTAGACAGCTTTCACGCGGCTTACGCTTACATCGCCGCGCTCGGTAAAGTTGATGTGGTTGGGGTCCATACCCACGTCCATCATGCCCACTACCACACCGCTGCCCGAGTAGGCCTTGGGCAGGTCGGTACCGGCCTGAACCTCGTCGGCATGCGCGATAGCGCGCGCAAAGCACATTTCGGGCTGTTTGGCAGTGCCGGCCGACACATATTTCACAGCCGGCAGAGCGGCAAGATTCCCGAGCTCGGTCACCGGCACCGATACAGTCGCCATGTCGCCGAGATCCACTGCCACGCTTACACCGGGCAGCTCTGCAAGGTCGGCAGCCGTGTAACCTGAATTGAGAGTTACGATAACACCGACCTGAGGCACAGCTTCGCCGCCGCGCGAAGCAGGCACGGCAAGACGCGGATCGAAAATGGCCGGATTGGCGCCGGCCTCTATCTGCTCATAGTTCTGCAGAAGCATGCGGGCAGAAAGGTCGAGCTTGCTCTGTGCCGACGCCGGAACGGCAGCGGCGGCAAGCAGCAAAAAAGAGTAAAAATATTTCATATCAGATTAGTAAGCCGATTATATACATAGATACATTATCCCAACGGAAAGCAGTCGGTTTTATTGCCCCAAAGTTATTAAAAAAACCGGACCGGCACAACGCCGACCCGGTTTTTTATCTGATATGCTTATAGCTTAGAGATTAATTTCCCTTTTGGGACCACAGAAATTCTTGATACCGGTCTCGTAGCGGAAAGAAGGCATATTCTTATCAAGACCCAGCAGAGCCTTGCGGGCAACAGCGGCGCGGCGGTTGTAAGCGGCAGCTTCGGCAGCCTCGCTGTTGAGGATAACTTTACCTTCAGTCGCGAGATTGGTAGATATAATCTGATTTACATATTCCTCATTCTGAGTATTGGGGAACATTACCATAGCATCTCTAAGACCGAATGTAAATACCTGGTTGGCAAAAGTATCGTTTCGACCCTGAGAAATAATCTGTTCTTCGGTCCAGGGTTCGGCCACCATATTCATGATAGCGTAGGCGAAGTTGGTACCCAGAACAGAACCATTGATAGGATCACCCTCGTCGTAGTAGATCTCCTGGTCTTCCACAAGCACAACATTGGGGTTGGTAGCGTCGAATACGAAGTACTTGTCGCCCTCGTAGTTCCAGCCTTCGGGCATCACACCGTCCTTATAGGGATTGACGAGACGATACATGTTGGGGTCTTTCTTCCACTGTTCCACTTCCACATTCCAGGTTTCCGAATCGCCCCAGAGGGGTGTGATCCAGGGATCGGTGAAGGCAGCAGTGCCGAGGGTCTCCCATACATCGTTAGGATCTTTCTCTTCTTCAGCGCCGGGGAAGAGGATGCGGAATTTACCATTGACATTGGCATAATACGCACCGTCGCCATCGATAATAAGAAGTGATCTTTCCGGGAACTTGATAACGCCATTTGTCAGTGTACCTGCCATTGCCATTGCGTCATCAATATTGGGGCTTGCAGAGGCCATTATGTTATTATACATACCCGAGATATAGGTCATTCCATAATTAAGATCTACACCGGTAACGAAGTTAAACCTGCTTCCTCCTGATACTGCGTCGCCGTTCTCATCGCATATGAAAATATGGGCAGGATCAGCGCAGTTAAGGTAGAAATAGTGGGTTTCATTATCTATAACAGTACTCCAGCCGCCAAGTCCGGGGAATGCAGTAGGTCCGTAGGGATTAACCACACGGTAGAGACCTTTGATAGCGGGGCTGCTCTGGATCTTCACATCCCAGGTAAGTATTTGCTCAGGCCAATTGTATAATGAGGTGAAAATATCATCTCTCCACACACCGAATTCCTCGCCGTTGGGGCCGACAACGTCTTCCCAGGGATAGTAGGTAACGGTGTAGGTCACTGTCTGAAGAGCATAGGGAGTGTTTTCGCCCTCGCCTACGACAAATGTCATGTTGTAGGGCTTCACACCTTCGAGAGTCTCAGCCACATAATCTACCTGGAACGATGTAACGGACTCACCGGCTGCGAAAGACACCTGCGCGGGGATTTCGAAGAGCGATGCATCGGTCTGGTCGTTGCAAAGCAGGGGATACGACTTGGCGTCGGCATTATCCTTGCGGTAGACATTTACAGTAAACTTGGTGTCACCGTCGAGCGCACGGATGGAAGTGGCGTTGGCTGCCGAGAAGTAGATCTCGGGAGTCGGGCTTGCCGGTGCCGGGGTGTACTCCGGCTCGCTCTCCGTACAGCCTGTCGCCATGAACATGGTGGCGCAGAGAGCTGTGTATATAAATGATTTGAGTTTCATTTGAATTTACTTTTTTGAGAGTGATTATTCTTCGGCGGGAAGGATGGGTTTGAAGCGTTCGCCCACGTTGGGGTTGAGGAAACCGCGGACACCGGCGTTGAATTCGCCTTCATAGTCTACGAAAGGCCAGTTCATCCAGCCGGGACGGCCTACTGTGTTGTAGCGCGAGTCTTCGGGCCAGTTGGTGTCTTCGTAGGCACGTGTCACGCCCATGTCAAGACGCTTCATGTCGAAGAATGTGGTGTTTTCACCCCAGAACTCGATACGCTTCTGCAGCACGATTTCGTTGATCACGTCTTCCTGGCTGGTGGCGGTGCAGGTGTATGAGGGATAGCGGTACTGCTTCATGAAAGCTTCGATGGCGCTCTTGCCTTCGGCAACGTTCTGGTGAGCCTTGGCTTCTGCCTCGATGAAGTACATTTCCTCGACACGCATCAGAGGAATAGCGACTGCGAAAGCCACGGGGCGTTCGGAGAGGTTGCCCTGGCCGGGACGGAACTTGAACGAGGTATAGGGCTCGAGGCTGTTGTACTTGGTGGGGTTGAGGACGGATTCGCGGCCCGACAGCGGGTGGCCGGCGGGAGCCTTGAACACGAGCTTGCGGAAGTCGGCGTTCGAGATCTGCTCATAGAGGCTCTTGTCGATCATGAAGTATGAGCCGTACTGGCCGCCGTAGCCGATGTTGGCTTCGGGAGACATAAACGACATCCAGTTGGTGGAACCCTGCACGGGATCATCGTTGCTTTCCATCTGGATGGACCACATCCACGAGCTGAACGACGAATCGTTGAAGCCCTGGGTGGTGCTGAGCCACTGAGCCTGGGTGAGAGGAGTAGCGCCGGAAGCGTCGATGGCCTTGCGGGCATATTCGGCAGCCTTTGCATAGTCTTCGTCCCATTCGTATACGCGGGCCATCACACCGAGAGCCACGGCTTTCGAGGGATATACCTTTGCAGAGGGAGCGACGCCGCTCTCGTCGTAGTAGTCGATGGCGGTCTGAAGGTCCTTGAGAAGGAAGGCCACCATATCGTCGTGTTTCAGACGGCGGTTGTTGGCCTGCTCCTCGGGAGTAGCGTCGGGAGTGATCACAGGCACGGTGAGGCCGGTTACATCGTTGCCGTCCTCGTTCACACCGGAGATATCGGCATTGGGCTTGAATTCATACACGCGTGCCATATCGAGGTATGTCGAGGCACGGAATATGAGGGCCTGGGCGTAGTATGCCTTCTCGTCATCGGTAGTAGGATTGGGGATAGCCGAGAGAACGTCGTTGGCGGCACGCACCTGGAAGTTGAGGTAGTACCAGTTGATCTGGCTCAGCAGATAGCCCGAGTTGAGCGGGAGCATCACCGCCTGCCAGTAGGTGAAGTGCTGGTATCCGGTATAATTCTGGATCATGTCCTGGGTCTGGACATTCATCATGATGAAGAACGACGGATAGCCGAAGTTGAATGCCTGCGAAGACCAGGTATTGTACTTCTTCATGAAGGCAGGCATACCCTGCACGATGCCGTCGAGGCCCTTGGAGTTCTGGGCCACCTGCTCGGTAGTAACACCGCTGGTGGGGAATGTCTCCTCTATACAGCCGGTCGACAGCAGCATGGGAGTCGCAACAGCGACAGCCGCGAGCGTCTTATATATGGTTTTCATCTTTATGTACTTTATGAGAGATTAGAAAGAAAGTGTGACACCGCCTGTGATAGTGCGGACAGCAGCGTTGTAGGTATTACCGCCGGAGAGAGAGCTCGATGTGCTCACACCCAGAGCGTATGTGCGGGGGTCGAAGCCCTGACGCTTGGACCAGAGCCAGAGGTTTTCGCACGATACGTATACGTTGAGCTTCGAAACCTGGAACTTGCGGGTGATAGCCGAAGGAAGGGTGTAGGCCACGCGCAGGTTCTGGAAGTTGAGGTAGGAAGCGTCGGTGAGGAAGCGGTTGGAAGATACGCTGAAGTCATCGCCGTACTGCCAGCGGGGAACATTCGAGTGGGGATTCTCGGGAGTCCAGGCGTCGAGCCAGTCGGCATGGATTGCGCCGCCGACAGTACCGGACTGCATTGTGGTCATGTAGCCGGAGTAGTTTCCGTCGTGAACCTTACCTCCGATCTGGTATGTGAACTGAGCGCTGACCTCTATGCCTTTGTAGCGGAGCGATGTGCCGAAACCGCCCGAAAGCTTGGGAATAGCGCAGCCGGTGAGCTGGTAGTCGCTCTGAGTGATTTCGTTTGAGCGCTTCTGGATCCAGCTTCCGTCCTTGTCCTTGCCCCAGAACATGGGTTCGCCGGTGGTTTCGTTTACGCCGGCATATACGGCTTCGTAGTAGGAGTATACAGGCAGGCCTTCACCCATGAAGAAACCGCCCGATGCCGAACCGCCGTGACCGTCGACTACCGAAGTCTTGTTGATATCGGGAAGTTTGAGAACCTTGTTCTTAAGATGCGACATGTTGAGATTGAGATCCCACGAGAAGTCGCGTGTGGCGATTACAGTACCGTTGAGGTCGATGTCGACGCCATAGTTGCATACGTCGCCGAAGTTCTCATAGATATTGGAGAAACCGGTCGAAGCGGGGAGAGGACGCTGGTAGAGCATATCGGAGGTCTTGGCATAGTAGCCTTCGATGGTACCGCTGAGACGGTTGTTGAAGAGATCGAATTCGAAGCCGGCGTTGAAGCTGCCGGTCTTTTCCCATGTGATGTCGGGGTTACCCTTCACGGAGCTTGCCACGAGCGAGGGCTTGCCGCCGACGTTGGCGATGGTGTAGGTGTTGGTGTAGCGGTACGCACCGATGCCGTCGTTACCTACCTGGCCGTAAGAAGCCTTGAACTTGAGGACGTTCACCCAGTCGACATTGAAGAAGTCTTCTTTCGAAATGATCCATGCTGCGCCGAGGGCCCAGAAGCTGCCCCAGCGGTGGCTGGGATGGAAGCGGCTGGAAGCGTCGCGACGGAAGTAGGCGTTGGCGAAGTATTTCGAGTCGTAGTCGTAGAGAGCGCGGATGATGTAGCCCTCGTTGTTGTATGCGCCCGTGTACGAATCCATCGAGTCGTCGACTACGGCGCCGGCGAGTTCGGGGTTGCTGGGCGAGAAGAGCTGCGTGCGGCTTGCGCCTATGGTAGCAGTCTTTCTGTAGGAGTTTTCGTGGCCGAGGAGCACCGATATGTCGTGTTTGCCGAAGATGCGGTTCCACTCGAGGAGCTGCTGGAAGGTGTACTCGGTCATGCGGTCGTGGCTGACCGAAACAAGGCCGTTAGTCGACTGGTGGCTGCCGAAGTAGGGGTTGCCTACGAAGTTGCCGCGGTATTCGTCGAGGAACACGGTGTTGTTGGTAGTGAACTTGAAGTCGTTGAGGAAGCGGATTTCAAGGAAACCGTTAGCATTGAGAGTATTGCCACGGATAACATTGGTATTGTAGAGCACGTCGCTCATACCGTTCATACCGGAAGCGGCACCCATAGGACGGCCGATGCCGGGAGCGCTGCTTGCGTTACCGAAGTCGTAGATTGTCATGCCGTCGGCATTGTGCATGATGTTGCCGTTGGCGTCGCGCACGTACATTGGGAAGATCGGGCCGATGGTAGTTGCTACAGCCAAAGGATTGGAAACAGCGGTACTGCTGCCGTCGCCCGACATGCCTCGGCTGGTGTAGTGGGCGTACGATGCGGTTGCTCCGGCCTTAAGCCACGACTTGATCTGGCTGTCGGCGCTCAGACGGCCGGTGAAGCGGCGGTATTCTGTGTTCTTGATGATACCTTCGTTGTCGAGGTAACCGACCGAAGCGTAGAAGTTGGAGCGGTCGGAAGAGTTGGATACCGTAAGGTTGTATTCCTGACGCAGGCTTGCCGAGTAGGTCTCGTCGAGCCAGTTGTCGGGAGTGATATAGTACTTCTCGCCGTTGTAGGTTGCATAATTGCCGAGAGTGGCGTTGGGGTTGAGCTTGCCGTTGGAACCGATGAACATTTCGCCTTCGGGAATCTGATAGATCTGGTACTTCAGACCCATCGACGAGTTGTTGATGAGGTTGTTGTTGGCGTTGCGCCATGCGGCGTCGGGAGTGTAGCCGTTGGCGGTGTAGTAGTTGTACAGCGATTTGTAGTATGTCTCGTAGTAGAGCTTGGGATCCTTGATGGTGTTGTAGTCCTGGGTAGCGCGGGTGTTGGCACCCCAGTTTGCGTTGAAAGTCACCTGACCGGTCGAAGTGTTCTTGGCCTTCTTGGTGGTGATGATGATGACACCGTTGGCACCGCGGGCACCGTAGAGAGCGGTCGAAGCTGCATCCTTAAGTACAGTGAGTGATTCTACGTCGTTGGTGTTGATGTCGCCTACCGAACCGGCGAAGGGAACACCGTCGAGCACGATGAGAGGCTGCATCGAAGCATTCAGCGACGAGAAACCGCGGATAACGATCGATGTAGGTCCTGCACCGGGGGCACCTGTCTGGGAATAGAGGTTGGCACCGGGCATCTTACCGTTGAGGACGCTGAGCACGTTGGTCACAGGGGCATCCTCGATGGCAGCGCCGTCGATGCTGACAGCCGAACCGGTGAAAGCGGCCTTCTTGGCTTTACCGTAAGCCACGACCATCACTTCGTCGAGCTTGTTTTCGGTATTTGTAAGAGCAATGTTAAGATTCTGTCCTACGGGAACCTCCTGGGTAACCATACCCACGTAGCTGACACGGATTTTGGAGACGCGTTCGGGCACTTTCAGACTGAACTTACCGTCCACGTCTGTAACAGTACCGTTACCTCCACCGATGGGTACGATGGATACGCCGGGCAGCGGTTCTCCATCGCCTGCATAAGTGACCGTACCACTGACAGTGATAGTCTGCGCCATTGCGCTCACTGCCATCGTGGCGATAATCACCAGTAATAGAAACAGCTTTTTCATACTTAGAAAAAATTAGACATAAAATTGATTGATTCTTATTATTCTTCTTCGGATTGGAAACGCAAACTCAGGGACTCGTCCCGGCTCACGGATATTCCGTGGGCAAAGTTAATAAACTTTTTCCGTATAAATAAACATTAGGAAAGGGAAAATGTGGAGTTTTAACATTTCGGTCGCTATTTTTGCCGCCAATACGACACTTTTTGCGTATTTTTGAGCGAAAGTTGCCGCCGGAAGCCTTTTCCGTGCTCAAAAGACACGAAGAATGCCCGAAATTAGTATTTTTAAGTATTTAAGCCTGTTTTTGTAAACATTTCCACCACCATGAGATATTTGCCGATATTATTACTTCTGACATCGGGGCTGTTTGCTTGCTCAAAGTCAGCTCCGCATATGGCCGAGCCCGAGCGCCCGGGCCAGACGCCGCCCGAGCCGACAGAGCAGAATGCCGCCGTATCGTTCGCTCCCGGCAACCCCGCAAAGGTGGCCGCCGGCACCGATGACGGCAGCATACACATTATATTATATAGAGAGGCCGGTACAGGCGCCCCGCAGCAGACATGCGCGCTGGCCCTGACGGCAGGCGCCGACTTCGCCCGCATAAGCCCGGAGGCCGTTTTCGCCGCAGGTGCCGCTACGGCCGGGGTTAAGCTTGACTTTTCGCCGGCAAAAATGGGCCAGCGGCGTCGTTCTGTCACCATCGCGCTTCCGGCACACGGCAGTTCGCACACCATAGTGTTCACGAAGGACGACGTGCCGGCGGCCGACGCGGGCACTTACGCCATGTTCGCCGACGGGGCATTCTCGCCTGTCAGGGCACGACGCACCGTCAGCGGCGCCACAAGCAACTGGATTCTGGAAAAGGAGGGGTTCGAGAGACGTTTCAGCGTGGCCGGCGGCAGTGTGTCGGTACTCGCCACCGGCGGCGTGGCTCCGGCCGCGACCTACGGCCACGCCGACCTATGGCCCGGCGTGGCGGCCGAATCGTTCTGCACCGCCGACGGCATAGGGCTCAACGTATGCACCGTGGCCGACGGCCGAGCCGCATTCCCGCACAGCGAGTACTACCTGTCGCCGCTTCCCGAGGGCTCGTGCTATGCCTGCGCCACCATCCGCGACGGATGGCTGCTGCCCGTAGTGGCCATAGAGGGCGCGCTCCTCGATGCAGCCGCACACACATGGACCGCACCGGCGCGCATCGACGCCGACGGCACCGTCACCGTCTTCGGGCCGTACCACAACGACTCGCCCCTGCAGCGCATCAATGCCGCCCCGCTGTCGTCGGCATGGCGCATCGCCACCGAGGGCGCGACGGCCGTGGTGCACGAGCAGTTTTCGGGATTCACGAACGCCGACGTATTCCCCTTCGCCTTCTCGATAAGCGCGCAGGGCACTGTGGAGCGTCGAGCCGACGGCATGACGATAATTTTCGACACCCCCATGCACAACTGCACGGCCGACGGACAGGCCGCAGCCACCGCCGACCGTGTGTGGGGCACGGTGCGCCCCGTGGTCATAGAACTTCAGCAGTCGAGCATGAGCGCCATGTAGGGGCGGCGCGTAGGCAACGAGAATATCTCGCCGGTCTTTTCGGCACTGAACAGTATGGAAGTGAGCACTCCGACGGGTACATCGAGCGCCGGACGGCCCTTTATGGCATCGGTTTTCACGCACCGGGCGCCGGCCAGGCGGTAGATTGCGCTGTTGTTGTCGAAAAGGCGGTCGGTGATTCTTATGGTTGTGTCGAGCGATGGATGCGCCGCCGCAAGAGCGCCGAGCACAGTCTCCGGACACACTATGCGCGCCATGCCGCGCACACGCAGATGCGCTTTCTCGCCCGAGAAAGGCGGCCGCCACACCGTGAAGGGACGCGCGCCGGCCTCAGCCCGCAGCGTGCTCAGAGCGGCGAGCGCGGCGCTTTCGGTCTCGGCCATAAGCGAACGCACCGTCACGGTGCCGTCGGGCCGCGAGGGATCCCAGGCGGCGAAAAGGCAGGCACCGCCGTCGGCGCCGTCGACAAACACCTGGCTCGAGCCTTTCTCGAAGGCGAGGTCGGCTACGATATGGCGGTAGTCGGCCTCGGAATGCACCACTCCGCAGCCCACGGTGCTCTCGATGCGGTGGAAAAGGGCATACGACGGCTCTACCGGCGTACCCTCGCCGCCGGCGAAGTCGTGGAGCGAGGTATAGCGCTCCTCGTCGGCATAGAAGGCATCGGCAAAGCCGAAGCGGCTGTAGAAAGAATAGAGACTGCGGTTGGCCGGAATGAGCTCGCAGAAGGCGTATCCCCTACTCTTTGCCTCGGCCAGAGCCTGCTCCACGGCCTGCGAGGCCAGTCCGCGGGTGCGGGCCTCGGGCTTTGTGGCCACACAGCTTATGTAGCCCGACGGCAGTGTAGCCCCGGCATAGACGAAGCCGTAGGGCTTGAGCAGAGCCGATGCCGAGGGACGGCCGGCCGAATCGCCGACAATGAAGATGTCGTCGTCGGCGCTGTCGGTGACCACCTCGTCGAAAAACCACCGGCGCCAACGCTTGCTGTCGGCGAAGACCGATGCGTAAATATCTTCAAACAGAGCCTTTTTCATTGTTCCCAATATGATCGGAGGGGATAGCGGTCGGGGCGCAGCAGCAGCCGGAGGCCCGACGAGAAGGTGAAATATCCCCATATCCAGTTGATAAACACTACAGTACGGTTGCGCATGCCCAGCAGCGACACCAGATGCACACCCATCCACACGAGCCATGCCACACGCCCCCGCAGGTGCATGCGCCCCATGTCGACCACGGCGCGGTTGCGACCTATGGTGGCCATCGACCCCTTGTCGCGGTAGACGAAGGCCTCGGGCGCCTCACCGTCGGCGCGGCTGAGATTGCGGGCCAGGCACCGGGCCTGCTGCATGGCAACCGGGGCCACCTGCGGCAAGCCTTTCGGATAAGCTTCGGGCGTCTGGAGGCAGATATCGCCGATGGCATACATATCGGGGATGCCCGCGACGGCGTTAATGCCGTCGACCGCCCAACGGCCGCCGCGCACCGGCTTCACATCGGTTCCTGCCACCGGAATGTCGACACCGGTGATGCCGGCGGTCCATATCACGGTCTCGGCGGCGATGGTCGAGCCGTCGGAAAAAGCGAGTACCTTGTCATCGTAGCTCTTCATCACTTTCTGCAGCTGCACCTCCACCATAAGCTGGCGCAGGGCCTCGAGGGCGTCGGCGCCCGATTTCTCACTCATGGCACCGAGCAGACGCGGCGAGCCCTCGACAAGAACCACGCGCATTTCAGCCGGATCGATAGCCGGATATTCGCGCCGCAGAATAAAGCGCTTGAGCTCGCCGAGAGCGCCGGCTATCTCCACGCCCGTAGGGCCGCCACCCACCACAACGAAGGTGAGCAGACGGCGCCGCAGATCGTCATCGCGGCACAGCGACGCCCTCTCGAGGCGCGCAAGCACCTCGTTGCGGCACCGTATGGCCTCGGTGGTACTCTTGAGGGTGAAAACATGCTTCTCGAGGTCGGGGATGCCGAAGAAATTATTGGTCGTACCGGCGGCAAGCACCAGGGCGTCGTAGCGGAGAGTCTCGTACTCGGTCTCCACCTTCTTTGCGGCGACATCGATGCGCCGCACTATGCCCATATGGAAACTGACACCGCGGTAGTGCCGCCCGCGGATCTCGCGGCGCAGCGGAAATGAAATCGAGGCCGGCTCAAGCCCCGACGAGGCCACCTGGTAGAACAGCGGCGGGAAGCTGTGATAGTTATTACGGTCAACAAGCACTACATCCCACTTGCTTTTGTCGACATAGCGGGCCACCGTCAGGCCGCCGAAGCCGCCTCCGATGATAAGCAATCGTTGTTTTTCTGTTTTCATACATTTGAAACACGCGGCCGGCCGTCCTTGTTTGAGGCCTCTGAAAATCATAAAAGGGAACTCTGTCACAGAGTTCCCTTCTATGGGTTTCCAATAGGTACAATTTCTAAGGTAAAAAAGATTGTTTTAGGTTTGCGCTACAAAGTTCACCCTTTTAGTTGGGGTGGCCAAATAATTTTTTATGTTATCCAACATATTTATTTAGCATTTTGACAAGGCTCAAATTTCAAAACAGTCTTAATTACTTAAGTTTCAAAAAAATAATCTAAATTTAACAAACAGGCCGCCACTTAATGCAATTTGTTAAACAAAGTTAATTAGCCGAAATCATACCCGATTTTATCAATATTCCTGCCAACTTTTGATCTCGATGCTGTCGAGAGGTATGCGGGTAAAGGCCCTGACAAAGGCCGATGCCAGGCGCGAATTGGTCAGCAGAGGTATGTTGAGATCGATGGCCGCACGGCGTATCTTGCGTCCGTTGCTTAGCTCGGTGCCGGTGAAATTCTTGGGAATGTTCACCACGAAGTCCACGGCATGGCTGTGGAGCAGATCGAGGGCCTGCGGCTGCGAGTCGGGGGTCGAGGGCCAGTACACGCGCACGGCAGGGATGCCGTTCTCGTTGAGGAACTGGCAGGTGCCGCCGGTGGCGTAGATGGTGAGGCCCGCACGGTGCAGCATATGGGCGGCATCGAGCATGTCGGCTTTCTGCTTGGGTGTGCCGGTACTGAGCAGAACGGCTTTATGAGGCACCCTCAGGCCCACGGCGAGCAGCGACGTGAGTACGGCGGCATCGGTATCGTCGCCCAGACAGCCCACCTCGCCGGTCGACGCCATGTCGACACCGAGCACCGGGTCGGCGCCGCCCAGACGCGAGAACGAGAACTGCGACGCCTTGACGCCGACATAGTCGAGATCGAAGGCACTCTTGGCCGGCTTCTCGACAGGCACGCCGAGCATGATGCGGGTGGCAAGGTCGATAAAGTTGATTTTCAACACCTTCGACACAAAGGGGAAGCTGCGCGAGGCACGGAGGTTGCACTCTATCACCTTGATATCGTTGTTCTTGGCGAGGAACTGGATATTGAAGGGACCGGATATGTCGAGAGCCTTGGCAATGCGGCCGGCCACCTTCTTTATGCGCCTCATGGTCTCGACATAGAGCTTCTGGGGCGGGAACTGGATAGTGGCGTCGCCGCTGTGCACGCCGGCAAATTCGATATGCTCCGATATGGCGTAGGCCATGATCTCGCCGTTACGCGCCACGGCATCCATCTCTATCTCCTTGGCATACTGTATGAACTCGCTCACCACCACCGGGTGCTTCTTCGACACGTTGGCGGCCAGGGCGAGGAAGCGGCGCAGCTCGTCGGGGTTGGAGCACACGTTCATCGCCGCACCCGACAGCACATAGCTCGGGCGGACAAGCACGGGGAAACCGACCTCTTCCACAAACTCGTCGATATCCTCGAAACTGGTGAGCTCGCGCCAGCGCGGCTGGTCGATGCCCAGAGAGTCGAGCATGGCCGAGAACTTGTGGCGGTCTTCGGCACGGTCAATGCTCTCGGCCGATGTGCCGAGTATATTCACGTTGCAGGCATTGAGGCGTGTGGCCAGGTTGTTGGGTATCTGACCGCCCACCGACAGCACAACGCCGTGGGGGTTCTCGAGTTCGAGGATATCCATCACACGCTCGAAGGTAAGCTCGTCGAAGTAGAGGCGGTCGCAGATATCGTAGTCGGTCGACACGGTCTCGGGATTATAGTTTATCATCACCGAGCGCCAGCCCTCGCGGCGCGCGGTCATGAGAGCGTTGACCGAGCACCAGTCGAATTCCACCGACGAACCGATGCGGTAGGCACCCGAACCGAGCACCACCACCGAACGGTGGTCGCCGGTATAGTCAACATCGTTGTACCGGCCGTTGTAGGTGAGGTAGAGATAGTTGGTGGCCGCCGGATATTCCGCGGCAAGAGTATCGATCTGCTTCACAACGGGACGTATGCCAAGCTCCTGACGGCGGCGGCGGACATCCATGATCACGTCTTCGGCGCGCTCGGTAAAGGCGTCCTTGAATATGGCGCGGCCTATCTGGAAATCGCTGAAGCCCTGCTGCTTGGCACGGCGCATTAGGATTTCGGGCACGGCTGCGAGGTCGTTGAAGCCCTCGAGCTCGCACGAGGTATCCATGATATTGCGCAGCTTGAAGAGGAACCAGCGGTCGATCTTGGTGAGCTCGTGTATGCGGTCCACGGTATATCCTTCGGCAAAGGCCTTGGCTATGACGAAGATACGGCGGTCGGTCGGCGCCTGCAGTGCGGCGTCGATGTCGGGGATGCTGATATTGCGGTTCTCGGTGAAGCCGTGCATGCCCTGCCCTATCATGCGCAGGCCTTTCTGAATGGCTTCCTCGAAAGTACGGCCTATGGCCATGACCTCGCCCACCGACTTCATCGACGAACCGATGTGGCGGTCGACGCCGTGGAACTTGCCGAGGTCCCAGCGCGGTATCTTCACCACCACATAGTCGAGGGCCGGCTCGAAGAAGGCCGATGTGCTCTGAGTGACATTGTTGCGGAGGTCGAACAGGCCGTAGCCGAGGGCCAGCTTGGCGGCGACAAAGGCCAGAGGATATCCGGTGGCCTTCGATGCCAGAGCCGACGAGCGGCTCAGACGTGCGTTGACCTCGATCACGCGGTAGTCCATCGACTCGGGGTCGTAGGCATACTGCACATTGCACTCGCCCACGATGCCGACATGGCGTATTATCTTGATGGCCAGCGAACGGAGATAATGGTAGTCGTCGTTCGACAGTGTCTGCGACGGTGCCACCACGATGCTCTCGCCGGTGTGTATGCCGAGCGGGTCGAAATTCTCCATGTTGCACACGGTGATGCAGTTGTCGTAGCGGTCGCGCACCACCTCGTACTCCACTTCCTTCCAGCCCTTAAGCGATTTTTCCACCAGCACCTGCGGCGAGAACGACAGCGCCTTCTCGACCAGCGACACCAGTTCGGCGTCGTTGTCGCAGAAACCGCTGCCCAGACCGCCCAGAGCATAGGCGGCACGCACTATCACAGGATAGCCGAGGTTCCGGGCCACGCGCAGAGCGTCGGCGACGGTCTCAACGGCCTCGCTCGATATGGTCTTGACATCAATCTGATTGAGTTTCTCCACAAACAGCTCGCGGTCTTCGGTGTCCATGATGGCCTGAACCGGTGTGCCGAGCACCTCGACGCCGTAGCGCTCGAGGACGCCCGTGCGGTATAGCTCCACGCCGCAGTTGAGGGCCGTCTGGCCGCCGAATGCCAGCAGGATGCCGTCGGGGCGCTCTTTTTCTATGACACGCTCCACGAAGTAGGGCGTCACGGGCAGGAAGTAGGTCTGGTCGGCCATGCCTTCCGATGTCTGCACCGTGGCGATATTGGGATTGACGAGTATCGTGGTTATACCTTCTTCACGCAAGGCTTTGAGAGCCTGGGCGCCGGAGTAGTCGAACTCGCCGGCCTCGCCTATTTTGAGGGCGCCGCTGCCTAAGAGCAGCACTTTGTTGTATTTCTTCATAATCGCCTACAGTAGAGCTATAAAGTCGTCGAAAAGGAATTCGGTGTCGCGGGGGCCGCTCGAGGCCTCGGGATGGAACTGTGCCGAGAAGAACGGAAGCGTCTTGTGGCGTATGCCCTCGTTGGTGCCGTCGTTCATATTCACGAACAGCGGCTCCCAGCCCGGCGGCAGGGTGTCGTTATCCACTGCGAAGCCATGGTTCTGCGACGTTACGAAGCACTGGTTGGTGCCCACGCGGCGTACCGGCTGGTTGTGGCTGCGGTGTCCGTACTTCAGTTTATATGTTATGGCACCGGCGGCCTTGGCCAGAAGCTGGTTACCCATGCAGATACCGCATATGGGTTTCTCCTTCGCCATGGCACGGCGGATGTTCTCCACGGTCTTCTGCGCGAAAACGGGATTGCCGGGGCCGTTGCTTATGAAGAGGCCGTCGGCATCGATGGTATTGAAGTCGTAGTCCCAGGGCACACGCACCACGCGCACACCGCGGCGCAGAAGGCAGCGGATAATATTGTGCTTAATGCCGCAGTCCACCAGTATCACCGTCTTCCGGCCGTCAGCATCGGGAGCAAGCTCGCCGGTGAGCTCCACGGGCTTCTCGCCGGGGGCGGTATAGACCAGCGGAACCTTGCACGAAGTGAGCGCTATGAGGTTTTCGGCATTGGGATCATAAAAATCGACATCGTCACTACCGTCAACTATCACTTTGCCAAGCATTGAGCCATGTGTGCGCAGGTGCTTGGTGAGCGCGCGGGTGTCGATGTCGTACAAACCGGGGATTTTTTCTTGTCTTAGCCATTCGGCGAGGGAGCGGTCGGCCAGCCAGTGACTGTATCGGAAGGCGTAGTCCTGGGCGATGATGGCGCGGCAATGTATCCTTGAACCTTCGAAATAATCCTTGAGCATATCATCGCCTCCGGATGGCGGTACGCCGTAGTTGCCGAGCTGTGGAAATGTGGTGACGAGAATCTGACCTTCGTAGGAAGGGTCGGTGAGGCTCTCGGGGTAACCGGTCATGGCGGTGTTGAAAACCACCTCGCCGGCCGCGGAGCCTTCATAGCCGAAACTACGGCCTCTGAATTCTGTTCCGTCCTGAAGTTTCAGGACCGCGACTTTGGTCGCCTGCATAGTGTAAGTCTGTAATGATTTGGTTTTGGGCGGCCATCAACCCCAAAAAAGAGGTTTGACCGTGCAAAATTACTAATTATTCTTTTTTCCTGCAACAGCACGACACCGTCATGAGAGATTTCGATATCCTCCGCCCTTGAGTTTACAAAAATAATCGAACAAAAAGACAGATTTATTTTGCAGATATGATATTTATCGCTAAATTCGCAAAATCCGACATTTCTAATACCAACCAAACTTTCCAGACTATCAAAAATTCAGTTCTCCCTCTTGCATTAGCGACTCTGTTTTCCATTTTTTCCTCTCAGGGATTAATGGCCTACGACAACAACGTGGTCATACAGTCGAAAAACGACGTCTACACCATACTGGAGAAAAAAGGCGTTATGACGGGCGTAAAATCGTCGGAACAGACAACATTCCTCGCACAGCGCGCCGACGACATCGCCGACGTCGTGGCCATGTACGACGAAAACACCACCATCGACAAAGCATCTGCCCCCGGAGCCACTCCCTACTACCGCACCGCCGAGGACGATCAGATATTCTACGACGGCTCGCGGATATGTATCCTCCGCGTACCTCTGAAGCAGGGCAAGAAGACAAAGGCCGTCTTCGAGCGCACTTTCAAGGCGCCCGAACAGTTCTGCGGCATCAGTTTCAGCTCGCCCTACCAGACCGTCAGCTCCACGACTGTAGTCAAAGTGCCGGCAATGCTCGCCGACAGTATATATGTACGGCCCTACCGTTTCCGACCGGGCATGACACTGCAGGCCGACACACTGCCCGACGGCGCCATCGACTATACCGTGACATGCACCGACCTGCCGCCTCTCGAAAGGGAGCCGGGCGCTCCCGCCGCCAGGGTATCGGAGCCGCAGCTCTTCGTAGGCGGATATTTTGCCGACAGCGCCGAGCTCTACAGCCATCTCTCCTCATTCGTCAGCGAGCCCGAGGACTACGGCGATGCCATAGCCTCGCTTGCCGCCGCCCTGCGCGCCAAAGCCGGCGACGACATATCGCTCATCGACAGCACGGCGGCATGGGTGCGGCAGAACATACGCTATCTCGCCATCGAGCACGGTGAATACGGCCAGCGCCCCGCACAGGCCGCCGATGTGCTCGCGCGCAAGGCCGGCGACTGCAAAGGCTCGGCCAATCTCATCAAAGCCCTTCTGAAGAGCAACGGAATCGACGCGCGCCTGGTGTGGATAGGCACCGAAGGCAGCGTGCCCACCGGATTCGACGAATTTCCGGCCATGTCGTCGGGCAACCACATGATTGCCGCCGCCATGACAGGCGACTCCATAATATATATAGACGGCACCACCTCCTGCTGCCCCGCCGGATATATACCGCCGGGACTGCGCCGACGCTCCGTGCTGATAGAGGACGGTCCCCGTCCAATACTGACGCATGTGCCCGATGTATGCCGCCGAGATGACACCGACAGCCTCAGGGCCACATACCGCATCGACGGTACAGCCCTCGCGGGCACCATTTGCCGCAGCGCCCGCGGTCTTATCGATATGTCGCTGCGGCAGACTCTCGCCGGCATAGCGCCCAAAGACCATGCCTCGTTCATCGAGCGCTACCTGCGCTACCCTAAGAAAAGCGTCGCCATATCGAACGCCGAGGTAGTGGCGCCCGCCTCGTCGCCGGCAATACTAATACGCGCCGACATAAGCGAAAACAACTCCGCCCGACAGATGGGCGACCGCATACTGCTCGAACTCAAGCCCGTGCGCAGCATCCACCTCGAGACCGTCAACACCAAAGACCGCCGCCGCGACTACGTGCACAGGCTCCCGTGCACATCGGTCTACGACTACACCGTCGAACTGCCCGAAGGCTACGTGCCCGAGCAGCTCCCCGACCCGTTCGAAATCGACAACCGGTGGCTCCGCGGCCACGTGCGCTACACCTGCGCCGACGGCATCCTGCACTGCAGCGCCATGTTCGAGCCGGTAGAGACATATGTACCTGTAGACTGTATCGACGAACGCAATAAGTCGGTCCGAGCCCTCATGCGGGCCTCCGACACCCAGATTGCCCTAATACGCAAATGACTATGAAACCACTGAAAGCAATTTGCAGCATCGTTTTAGCCGTGACCGCCCTTTCGGGCGCCGCTGCCGACATGAAATTCTTCAAAAAGGCAGCCAAACTGGTATGGGACACTCATCCCGAATACTTCGACGCCCGCAGGGAGATACCCGATTCGGTCGCCGAGGGGCACTCGGCCGTGGTGCTCATGAAGTACGAGCAGGTCAACGCCGACTTCGACAAAACGTCCTATTACAACGGCGACAAGACATTTACACGCCGCAAGAGTTTTAAACGCATAATGGTGAAACTTCTCGACCAGAACGGCGTCGAGGAATTTTCGAAGCACGAATTCGGCGAAAGCGAGCGCGCCAAAGCCGGCAACTATACATTCATGAAAGCCGACAACGCTTTCGGGGCGCGCGTGCATAAGCCCGACGGCACCGTTACCGACGTAGACCTCAGCGAGGCCTTCGCCGTGACAGAGGGCAAGAAAGACAAGGAAAAGAATGCCATCAAACGCAAAATCGACATTCCGGGCCTCGAGCCGGGCGATGTACTCGAATATTTCATCTACGACGAAGACGAAGTGCAGGAATTCGATCCGAGTCCAATAAAAATGGACCTGATATGCGCCTATCCCATCCTGGAGTCCATAGTCGAATGCCGCTTTTCGCCCAGCATCACGGTGGAATACCGCGCCTACAACGACGCACCCGATTTCGAGGAATCATCCGACGGCAAGTACAACTACCTCAGGCTCCACCGCCACAATCTGCCCGTGCTCACCGATAAAAAATATCTATCCAAAGCACGGCAGGTACCCTTCTATGTCATATATACCGTCAACAACAACTCCACCAGCCGTTTCTATCCCTATTCGCGCCGCGACGGCGGCCTCTACGGCAACCGCCCCATCGGCACGGTATACCGCGACATTTCGCTCACCCTGGCAAAATCCGACTACGGCCAGCACCATCTTCCGCGCGATGTAAAGCGCATTATGAAGAACTTCTCCAAGGCTCACCCCGAAGCCACACGCGAGGAACTGCTCAAAGCCGCATGGACCGCCACGGCCTACACCAACATCCTCGATTCCGAAGAACATGCAAGCGACTACTGGGTGGCCGTGATGTTCTCCGACCTCGTGCGCGAGCAGGGCTGGGCCGACTCGGTGGGCGTCGGTTTCCTCAACCCCAACAACGATGTGCCCACCGAGGGCATCATAAACTGGCGCCAGCCCGACTTCGGCGTGTTTGCCGACGGCAAGTTCTACCTCGAGGGCGCCACCAGGATCATGCCGGCAGGCGAGCTGCCCTCCGTCTACCAGGGCGAGAAAGGCGGCGCATACACCCAGGACCGCGAGAATCTGCTGAAATTCAAGCTGCCAAAAGTATTCACGGCGCAGACCACGCCTTCGCACAAAAGCCGTCTGAGCGTCAAAGGAAAGCTCCGCCTCAACGACGATAACGGCATCGACGCCGACTACTCGCTGCAGTTCTCGGGCATTACCAAAGAAGCGACAGTCGATCTGACCGATATCATGGACTGGGCCCGCGACATCGAGGACTATCTGGGCATACCCGAAGGTAAACGTTTCAAATCCGACAGCTACGATGCCGTGGAGCGGAAAAAGGAGATCGAGGAAGCCGTGCGCAAACTCTCCGACAGCTATCTTTACGGCGCCGACGACTACAACATCGACAGCTTCGATATCGCAGCGCATGGAGTGCGGCCCGACGCACCCGATTTCAAAATGACCCTCGCCGGCCGTATGCCCGAAACGGTGGGCAATGTCGGCAACGACCTCATCGTGTCTGTCGGACGTTTCCATGGCAAAGCGCAGCCCCTCACCGGAACCGACCGCAACCGCCAGACCGACATCTCGGTTTTCGGGCCCGTACAGAGCCAGTACGACTACGAAATAAGCATCCCCGAGGGGTACGAGGCCGATCCGGCATCGCTGGCAGCACTAAAGAGCATGGTAAACAATCCGCTCGGCATGTTCTACGCCGAAGCCGTCGACAATGGCGACGGTACGGTTAGCCTGCGCACCCGCACCAAAATGAACGTCGCTACAGCTCCAATAGGCGCCTGGGACGATTTCCTCAAACTCGACGATGCCATAACGGCATTCTACGATTCTGTCCTCGTCTTCAAAAAGAAATAATTATAATATAGTTGAAAAGTAATAATATAGTTGAAAAAGTAATAAGTTAAAAAAGTTAAGATAATGGTTCTCTGGGCTATTATCTTAACTTTTTCAACTTTATAGACTTTATAAACTCTATAAACTTCAACTTGAGAATGAAAGCAGACGCAGATCTGCGCCGTCGAATACGGCGTAGGTCTGCTGTTTTATCCAGTCGCCAAGCACTATGAGACGGCACGAGGCAGTCACCGGCTCGTCGATGGCCACATGGTGGTGCCCTATTACAATATATCTCAGCTCCGGATCGGCAGCGGCAAGACTGCGGCAGGCGACTTCGAGCGAGGTGCGTGTGCGTCCGTCGAGACGCGGCACCGGCGGCGCTGCCTTGCGACTGTGCGAACTCCAGCCGTGGGCAAAGGGCAGAGTCCATCGCGGATGTATGCCCGAGTAGAGTTTCTGAAGAAAGCGGCAGCGGAAGGTGCTCCGCAGCAGGCGGTAGCCCAGTGGCTGACGCCCGAGATCATCGCCGTGGCCGAGGAAGAAACGCACGCCGTCGATGTCGACGGTCATGCCGCCGCCCTTTGGGTCGGCGACCTCTATGCCGAGCTCGTCGCGGAGATAATCGAAAAGCCATATATCGTGGTTGCCGGTGAACCACACTATGCGTATGCCGGCATCGGCCATGTGCGCAAGCTGACCGAAAAAGCGGACATAGCCGCGCGGCACCACCGTGCGATATTCAAACCAGTAGTCGAGTATGTCGCCAAGCAGATAGACAGTCGCGGCCGTAGGCTCTATCGACTGCAGAAACGCCACCAGCGCGCCCTCGTGAGCACGGCGGTCGGCGATATAGGCGGCGCCAAGATGGGCGTCGCTCAGAAAGTATGTGCACCGGCGGCCGCTCATAGCAGCCCGAGTTCCAACTTGGCCTCCTCGCTCATCATGTCCTGCGTCCATTCGGGCTCGAAGACGATGTTGACAGTAACCGAACTGATGCCTTCGATCGACTCGAGCTTCATGCGCACGTCTTCCATTATGAAGTCGGCCATAGGACAGTTGGGCGCCGTAAGTGTCATGTCGACAGTAAGATTGCCGTCGTCGGTGAGGTCGATCTTATATACCAGTCCCAGACTGTATATATCGACAGGTATTTCGGGGTCGTAGACCGTGCGGAGCATGTCTACAACCTTATCTTCCAGTTTCAATCGTTCTTCAGGTGTCATATAACTGCAAAATTATGAATTTTTTCGGGCAATATGGCGATTTTATAATTAAAAATAGTAACTTTGCGATGAATTTATGCGACATTTCCGTCCATAACAAATCGCAAATCAATTATTTAGACATCAGATGAAAATCCTGAAAAGCCTTATGGCCGTTGTCGCCATTGCCGTATTGGCGGCGCTGCCCGCCACGGCACAGTTCCGCTTCGGCCCGCGCATCGGTACCGAAGTCAACTCCATGCGCCTCAACAAGAGCGTGTTCGAAAACGACAACCGCGCCGGCTTCACCGGCGGTGTCCAGATGGAATTCAACGTTCCGGTAGTGAACGTAGGCTTCGACCTGTCGGTGATGTATGTGCACCGTGTGAGCAGCAGCACCATCGAAAACAACGCCAATGCGGGCGCCGACCAGGCCGCACTGAATTCATCGCGCCTCAAGAACCGCGATTACATCGAAATTCCCCTCAATTTCAAGTATAAAATCGGTCTGCCCCTGATAGGCAAGGTCTTCACGCCCTATCTCTTTACCGGTCCGAGCTTCTCGTTCCTCACATCGAAGACCGCCATCACCGACGTGTACAAAAACAAGAAATTCGACCTCGCCTGGAATTTCGGTGTCGGCGTGCAGCTGGTGTCGCATCTGCAGATCGGAGCATCCTACGGCCTGGGCATGACCAAGACCGTCGAAACCCTCTCGGGCTACAACGGCGCTCAGCCCATCGAAGGCAAAAACAACTACTGGACTATCACAGCCGCATGGCTCTTCTAATCATAACCAAACGAATATGAGACTGATAATCGAAAAAGACTACGACAACATGTCGCAGTGGGCCGCCAACTACGTGGCCTCGCGCATCAACGCAGCCAATCCTACTGCAGAGCATCCCTTCGTGCTCGGATGCCCCACCGGCAGCTCGCCTCTGGGCATGTACCGCGCTCTCATCGAGCTCTACAAGCAGGGCAAGGTATCTTTCAAGAATGTTGTCACTTTCAACATGGACGAATATGTTAACCTGCCCAAGGAACACCCCGAAAGCTACTACTCGTTCATGTGGAACAACTTCTTCAGCCACATCGACATACCCCGTGAAAACGTGAATATACTCAACGGCAACGCCGAAGACCCCGAAGCCGAATGCCGTCGTTTCGAAGAAAAAATGGCCGCTTACGGCGGTGTCGACCTCTTCATGGGCGGCGTGGGCCCCGACGGCCACATAGCCTTCAACGAACCGGGCTCGAGCCTCACATCGCGCACCCGCATGAAGACCCTCACACAGGACACTATCATCGCCAACTCGCGCTTCTTCGAGGGCAACGTCAATCTCGTGCCCAAGACAGCCCTCACAGTAGGTGTTGGCACTGTGATGGACGCCCGCAGCGTGCTTCTGCTGGTCAACGGCCACAACAAGGCCCGCGCCCTCAAGCACGGCGTCGAAGGCGGCATAAGCCAGATGTGGACCATCTCGGCTCTCCAGATGCACCCCAAGGCCATCATCGTGGCCGACGAAGACGCCTGCGCCGAGCTTAAGGTAGGCACATACCGCTACTTCAAGGACATCGAAGCCGCAAACATCGACCCCGCGACTATAGTAGTAAAGTGAAAATAAATGGTTAAGGGTTAGGGGTTAAAGAGAATTTTCGCCCTTAACCTTCAACCCTTAACCCATAACCTAAAACCGCGGCTCCCGGCACAGGGAGTCGCGGTCGTATTTTTTAAGTGAAAGTGCTTATTACATTTCTTCCTCGTTCTTATAGAAGAGGGCGCCTACGAGCCACAGTATCAGGGCCGAGAAGAAGATGGCGGCGAGTATCGACAGCAGAAACAGCTGCACCGGAGTGTCGCCCACGAAGTTGGTGCTGAGTATGCCGCCGAGCACGGCGGCCACTATGCCCACCACAATATCCATGAACAGGATTCGGCGTCCGCCGAGAACACGCGAGGCCACAAGCCCCTCGAAGAGACCTATCAGACCCCATACGAGCCATATAAGCAGACCGGCATGGCCGGGAGAAATAGAGGCTAAAGTTTCCATAATCAATCAGGCAGGTGAGTTAACAATATACGGGGCCAGGAACGCCGCCACATCGGTGTTGCCGGTAAGGTCGGCGAATGTAAGCCAGATAATAAGCAGAATAATCAGAAAGATTGCGCCTATGGCCACCCACACAGGGGTGCGGCTTTTTTTATTGGAAGTGGAACGCGACATATTGCAGTAGTTTTAAGATGTTATCTCGTTATCAGTAGGGGTTTTCATATTTTATAACATCTCTTAGCCATTCAGTGTTCTCGCATCGAACGAAAAAAGGAGCTTGCAGATTGGTATTAGAGAAATTTTTCGTAAATTTGCCGCCGAAAGGCGGAGCTTGTGAGCCGCCCGTAAGCTGAAAGACAAAACATAACTATATACCAAGGTATTACAATCATGAAAATCGAAAAAATCATCGGCCGCGAGGTTCTCGACTCGCGCGGCAATCCCACAGTGGAAGTAGACGTTGTTCTCGAATCCGGCGCTTTCGGCCGTGCCTCCGTTCCCTCGGGCGCATCCACAGGCGTTAACGAAGCTCTCGAGCTCCGCGACGGCGACAAGAACCGCTACATGGGCAAAGGCGTGCTCAAGGCTGTAGCCAACGTCAACGGCCCCATCGCCGCTGCTCTGGTAGGCATGAACGCACTCGACCAGATTGCCATCGACGAAACCATGCTGGCTCTCGACGGCACCGACACCAAGAGCAACCTCGGCGCCAACGCTATCCTCGGCGTTTCGCTCGCCGTTGCCAAGGCTGCTGCCGACTATCTCGGTCTTCCCCTCTATAAATACATCGGCGGCTGCAACACCTACGTGCTGCCCGTGCCCATGATGAACATCATCAACGGCGGTGCTCACTCCGACGCCCCCATCTGCTTCCAGGAATTCATGATCCGTCCCATCGGCGCTACTTCCTTCCACGAAGGCATCCGCATGGGTACTGAAGTATTCCACAACCTCAAGGCTGTGCTCAAAGCACGCGGCCTGAGCACCGCAGTAGGCGACGAAGGCGGCTTCGCTCCCACTCTCGACGGCACCGAAGATGCCCTCAACGTTATTATCCAGGCCATCGAAAAGGCCGGCTATGTTCCCGGCAAGGACGTGACCATCGGTCTCGACTGCGCTTCGTCGGAATTCTACAAGGACGGCGTTTACGACTACACCTGGAAGCAGGGTGCCAACGCTCCCAAGCTTACCAGCCAGGAGCAGGCCGAATTCCTCAAGAAACTCGTCGAAGAATTCCCCATCGACTCTATCGAAGACGGTATGGCCGAAGGCGACTGGGAAGGCTGGAAGATCCTTACCGACATGATCGGCGACCGCTGCCAGCTCGTTGGCGATGACCTCTTCGTTACCAACGTTAAGTACCTCGAAAAGGGTATCGAACTCGGCTGCGCCAACTCCATCCTCGTTAAGGTTAACCAGATCGGCTCGCTCACCGAGACCCTCCGCGCCGTAGAGCTCGCTCAGCGCAACGGCTACACCGCTGTGATCTCGCACCGTTCGGGCGAAACCGAAGACGCTACCATCGCCGACATCGCTGTTGCTACCAACGCCGGCCAGATCAAGACCGGTTCGGCAAGCCGCTCCGACCGTATGGCCAAGTACAACCAGCTCCTCCGCATCGAGGAACAGCTCGGTTCCGCAGCTCGCTACGGCTACGGCAAAAAGACCAAACGTCCCGAATAATATCGGCTACGCATAATATCAGAAAATCGCCCGCGTCGGCTCCCGACGCCGGGCGATTTTTTTGTGTATGTACACTTTTTGCACTATCAGACACATCACCGGCCGATATTACGCATAATTTTGCAGAGGAAAAATCCTCTGTAATACTATGAAAAAAATCATCCTGCTTTGCTGCTGCCTCTCGGCCTGCCTCATAGCCTCTGCCAAAGATCTCAAAGATAATTTCACAGGAAAGTACGCACCCGAAAAGGTCGGCGCCAAAGTGTGCGCCCGATTCATCGAAGTGCCCCACCCCAATTTCGACGAACGCACCGATCCGCCTCAGGAAATCACATATCCCGAAACATGCGCATGGCTCGGAGCCATCCGCTTCGCCCGCACCACAAAGGACAAGAAAGCTCTCGAAGCCCTCGAGGAAAGGCTCTATCCGCTCTTCGGCGACGAGATGAGGCTTCTGCCCGTGCCCAACCATGTCGACCACAATGTATTCGGTTCTGTACCCCTGCAGCTCTACATGCACACAGGCAACAAGGCTTTCCGCAGCCTCGGTCTGTGGTATGCCGATACCCAGTGGCAGAAACCGGCGTCCAAAAAGGAGAATCCCGAGCACACCCGGCTGCTCAACGAAGGCCTCTCGTGGCAAACACGCTACTGGATCGACGACATGTTCATGGTCACAACCATTCAGAGCCAGGCCTATCTTGCCACAAAGGATGCCAGATATATAGACCGCACCGCACGCCAGATGGTGAGCTATCTCGGCAAAATACAGCGCCCCAACGGCCTTTTCCACCACTCGCCCGAGGCTCCATTCTTCTGGGGACGCGGCAACGGCTGGATGGCCGCCGGCATGACCGAACTGCTGTCGGTGCTACCACGCGAAAACGAGCACTACGACCTCATCATGCAGTCGTACCTGAAGATGATGAATACACTTGCCGAATACCAGAAAGATGACGGCCTCTGGGCACAGCTTGTCGACGATCCGACGGTGTGGAGCGAGACTTCGGGCTCGGCAATGTTCACCTACGCCATGATCAAAGGCGTGCGCAAAGGCTGGCTGCCCAAAGATAAATTCGAGCCCATAGTCAACAAAGCATGGAAAGCGCTTGTCGACCGTATCAACGAATGCGGCGATATAGCCGACGTATGCGAAGGCACAAACCGGAGCAACGACAGAGACTTCTACCTCGGCCGTCGCCGCCTCCTCGGGAACATGCACGGCCAGGCGCCGATCCTATGGTGTGCCACCGCTTTTCTTGAGAAATAATGACACGCAGGGTCTTTCTTCTGGTCGCCATCGTGTGCTGCTCGCTGGCGGCTGCGGCCGAGAACGGATATGAATTGTGGCTGCGCTACAACAGCACGATCGACCGCCGGCACTCCCCGTCGTACCACATAGGGCTTACCGGCCCTACTGCCGACGTAATAGCCGAAGAACTCCGCACAGCCTTCGGCGGCGACGGCAGCGCCGCTCCCGACAAAGCCGGCCTCATCATAGCGCTGCCCGAAGCGGCTCTATTCGCCGACAGCCTCTTCGCTCCTGTGGCAAACGACGGCTTCCGCCTCCTCACCGTCGGCAAAGGCCGGAAAAAGACCAATGCCATACTCGCTCAGACACCCGCAGGAGCGCTCTACGGCACATTTGCATATCTCCGTCTCCTGCAGACTGGCGCCAACACCGCAGCACTCGACATTGTCGATAATCCTGCCATCGAAAGGCGCGTGCTCAACCACTGGGACAATCCCGACGGCAGCATAGAGCGCGGCTACGCCGGCTACAGCCTGTGGAACTGGGAGCGTCTCAACTACGACATCGACCCGCGCCTCATCGACTATGCCCGCGCCAACGCCTCGGTGGGCATCAACGGCGCCGTGATAAACAATGTCAACGCCAAGGCCTGCATGCTGTCGCACCCTTGGCTTGTCAAAGTGGCGGCTCTTGCCGACGCATGGCGCCCATACGGCATAAAAGTCTACCTCACGGCAAAATTCAGCGCCCCGATCGAAATCGGGGGCCTCAAAAGCGCCTCGCCGGCCGATACGGCCGTACAGCTCTGGTGGCGCGAGATGGCCGACGAAATCTATGCCCTCATCCCCGACTTCGGCGGTTTTCTCGTAAAGGCGAACTCAGAAGGGCAGCCCGGCCCGCAGGACTACGGCTGCTCGCATGCCGACGGCGCCAATATGCTCGCGCGGGCACTGGCGCCTCACGGCGGCATCGTGTTCTGGCGCGCTTTCGTATATCTCAACGACCGCCGCAACGACCGCGTGCTCGGCGCGTACCGCGAGTTCGCGCCCCTCGACGGAAAATTCGACGATAATGTAGTCGTGCAGGTGAAAAACGGCCCCATAGACTTTCAGCCCCGCGAGCCATTCCATCCGCTGTTCGGTGGCATGAAAGCCACATCGGTAGGCCTCGAAGTGCAGATAACGCAGGAGAACCTCGGGCATACCGGCCACCTCGTGTTCCTCGGGCCGCTCTATCAGGAAGTGCTCGAGTCTCCGACCGATGACAGCGGTACGACAGTGGCCTCGCACCTTGCGGCCTCGCGCATATCGGCCATAGCGGGTGTGGCCAACATCGGTTCGGAAATCAACTGGACCGGCCATCCCTTCGCCCAGGCCAACTGGTACACATTCGGTCGTCAGGCATGGAATCCCGCTCTGAAAGCCCCCGACATTGCCCGCGAATGGATCCGCATGACATTCACGTGCGAACCCGAGGCCGTCGCGACTATAGGAGCCATGATGGACAGCTCGCGCGAGACCTACGTGGACTACACCATGCCTCTGGGTCTTAATCACATAATGAACTACAACACCCACAACGGCCCAGAGCCATGGCACGACGACCCGGTGTGGACAGCTTTCGACTATCATAAAATTTCGGCCGACAGCATAGGCGTAGACCGCACGTCGCGGGGTACGGGCGCTGTAATGCAGTATCATCCTGCCATCGCCCGGCGCTTCGACTCGCCCGACACATGCCCCGAGAATCTGCTGCTGTGGTTCCACCGCCTGCCGTGGGACTACCGTCTGAAAAACGGCAATACACTGTGGCAGGGCCTTGTCGACAGCTACTACGCCGGAGTCGACAGTGTCCGCGCTATGCAGCGCCAATGGGAGTCGGTCGGACCCTTTATCGATTCCCAGCGCCACGAACGTGTGGGCCGTCTTCTGCGCAATCAGGAGCAGGAAGCCATGTGGTGGCGCGACGGATGTCTCCTTTTCTTCGACAGCTACGCCCGCAAGGGTATACCCTCCGACCGCGAACAGCCCGCACATACACTCGACTACTACAAACGCATCCCATACCCTCACGACTGGGGCAAATACATGCCGCAATGAACCGGCGGATACCGCTCCGCCACACCTGCCGCTGCAGCAACCCCCGGTGCAACGTCCCCATCGCCCCCCTACACCATTACCAACACAAGATAAAACACTTTATCTCACCATCTCTCAAAACGCCGGATTCTACGTGAATTTGGCGTTTTCCATTTCTCTCTCTCTATATATGAGTCAAAGTTATCACCTTCCCAATTCGAGAAACTTCTCTTTATGGACCTTGCCCGCTACCCTCTCCTGAGCTTTGCGGATGTCTCGGGTCCTTTTCTTCTTGTCTTCCGGAATGTGAACTCTCCTCACGTAGCGATCGTATTCTTCTTGGAGCAGCATATTCCGCCGATTATACCATCGCTGGCTCATCTACACCTCAAGGGCTTTTTTCAGTGCCGATACGAGGATTTCATATCCGTAAGGGCTCAAATGAAGCCTGTCGTAGTATAGCTGTGGATTGGGCTCGCTTTCGTAGATAAAATCACTGTATACGTCAAGGTACACTACAGACGGTACATCCGGCACTATGGCCCGGATACGGTCATTGAAGTCTGCCACATCTGTATTCACATCGCTGCGGTCGCTTCTGAAATTGCGCGGATGCAACGAATACAGATACACCCTCGATGCGCCAAGCCCCCCGATAGCCGACATATACCGCCCGACAAACTTTTCGATACGCCACGGGGCCATATCGTTGATATTATTGGTGCCTATCGCCACCACCACCTGCCTGCCGGCAAAACGGCCGGCATTGCCCTCTATATAGTCGATGCCGGCTCCCGGCACACCATAGTTATACACCTGCCACGTCGGAAAATATTCATCTATATCCCAGCGTGCAATGATAGAATCGCCTATAAAATCCAGGCTAACGGTTGCATCGTCGTTGCAGCTCATACTTCTAATTATTCAGCGACTTCTCTTTATTCGCCGGATTAGCTAATATTGCAAAATTACGTAAAATCCATGAATTCCGGAACGACAAAGACCCTCCTTCGGCACCCGGCGCGCCGGACTCTTTTTCATATAATATACTAATATATCCGGCACTGTCTTTGAATTATGGACTTTTAAGAAACAATAATCGGACTAAATAGAAAGATAAGATAATACAGGAAGAGACTGTCTAACAAGTTTGGGCAGTCTCTTTTTATAGTTTAAACAGGCTAAA
>URMS01000025.1 GCA_900548975.1 uncultured Porphyromonadaceae bacterium | reverse complement strand
TAAGCAAAAATACACCAACCTGGAGTTTAACAGATATTATGAAACACCCTCTAAAAGAGAAATACCCCGACCCGGAGCAATTTCTGACAGAATACAAGAAAATCTACGACAGCCGGTTTGGCGATGAAAAAGCCCGGGCCATAACCATGATCAAAGAAAACGCCGGCAACGGCATGGGCGAAGCTCTCCTTCTGAGTTACAGATGGTATATCACGCCCGAAGAATGGCCCGCATTCTATGCCTCGCTCCCCTCCTCTCTTGCGGAGCTGCCAGTGGCGCAGAAATTCAACAGCCAGAAGATGGCGGCCCTCACCACGTCGCCCGGCCATAAATTCGTCGACATCGAGGCCCGCAATCCCGACGGCACTCCGGCAAAACTGTCCGATTATGTGGGCAAAGGCAAGTATGTGCTCGTCGATTTCTGGGCAAGCTGGTGCGGCCCCTGCCGACAGGAAGGACGCGAGACTCTGAAACCTCTCTACGACCGGTACAAGGACGACGAGCGCTTCACCATCCTCGGCGTAGCCACATGGGATAATGACGAAAGCACACTCAAGGCCGTCAGCGACGAGGGCTATCAGTGGCCGCAACTCATCGGCGCGGGCATGACTCCAATGGAAAAATACGGCTTCGACGGCATACCGATGATAATGCTCTTCGGCCCCGACGGCACAATAATCGAACGCGAAATCCGCGGCGAAGCCATAAAAACCGCCGTCAGCAAGGCCCTCGCCCGCTAAATCATACCCGCCCGGGTATAAAACAGCCTTCCCGCATCATTTTTATACCCGATACGGTATAATGTCGGGAAAATATGCTATATTTGCACCCGAAAGGGTATAATATGACTAATCTTGCCAAATATGTAAAAGAGATGCGCAAACGCAATGGCCTAACACAGATGGACCTGTCGATGAAATCCGGTGTCGGGCTACGCTTCGTACGCGACCTCGAACAGGGAAAAACCACTCTGCGGCTTGACAAAGTAAACCAGGTCCTTGCACTATTCGGTACCGAAATGGGTCCTGTAAAAATTCCGCAGCCATGAAAACAGCCACCGTATATGTCGGCAATATTCCAGCCGGCACTATTGCCGAGAATGATTCCGGCTATGAATTTCATTATTTTCCGGCCTATCTTGCGGATAACAATTCCACACCGGTAAGCCTCACACTTCCATTGACCCACAAGCCCTATAGCGACAAAGTGTTATTCCCGTTCTTCGATGGTCTTATCCCCGAAGGATGGCTTCTCGACATTGCCGAAGATAACTGGAAAATATCTGCCCGCGATCGTTTTTCCCTTCTTCTTGCCTGTTGCAAAGATTGTATCGGCAATATAAGTATAATACCCGACCAACCGATAGAGAAGAGCCATGTGTAGATGTCTTTACTGCTACAAACAACTCGGTCCTGACGAAACCGACTATCACCGGACATGTGCAAAAAAAATATTCGGCACTTCAAAGGTGCCGGAAATACCATATACTCGGGATAATATCAAGGAACTCGCCCGGGAAATCATAAGCTCGAGTACGACAGTGACGGGAGTGCAGGCAAAGCTTTCGCTTGACTTTGCCCGAAGCACGCATAATAATCCTCCGCGCTTCACCATAGTCGGCCTGTGGGGTCGATTCATCCTCAAGCCTCAGACCGATATATATCCGCATCTTCCCGAACTCGAGGACCTTACCATGTATATGGCCGAGGCTGCAGGTATAAAAACGGTGCCGCACTCACTGATACGCTTCGCAGACGGTGAACTATGCTACATAACCCGCCGCATCGACCGCACCGACACTAACGATAAAATCGCAATGGAAGATATGTGTCAGCTTTCAGAGCGACTTACCGAAGACAAATATAAGGGTTCTTACGAACGAATAGCAAAACTGATATTAAAATATTCCTCGGTTCCAATGCTCGACACTGTAAATTTCTGGCAAGTCGTAATTTTCTCATGGATCACAGGCAATGCAGACATGCACTTGAAAAATTTCTCTCTGTACAGGCCGTCCGACACCTATTCGCTGACTCCGGCCTACGATCTGTTATCCACAGTTCTTGTTCTACCCACAGATACAGAGGAACTCGCTCTCACATTAAATGGCAAAAAGCGTAAAATAAATTATCAGGATTTCAGAAATGCCATGCTCGCCAGCGGCTTAAACGACAAGGTTATTGCCAATCTATTCAGGAATTTCGAAAAGGTATTGCCCGAGTGGGGCAAGCTGATCGACATTTCATTTCTTCCTCAAGAAATGAAGGAAGCATATAAAGGGCTACTTGAAAGCCGAATAGCAATTATAAAAAAAGAGGTATAGGAAAGGCGCGTCGGGGAGCCGGCGCGCCTTTTTTTGTGGGGGTGGATGGGGTTATTTCTTGCGTTTGATAGTTTTGTCGATCATGATGGTTTTGTCTATAACGGCCTTTACTATCGGCTCCATCACGGCATAGCCGGCTTTGGTGGGGTGCACGCCGTCGTTGCTGTAGGCCGGATTCATGGTACCGTCGGGACCGGCAACCATTGCAGAATAATAGTCGACGTAGGGCAATTTGTTTTCGTCGACATACTGCTTTATAAGCTTATTGATGGTCTTTATACGCTCTGGAGCATCCTTAATTACCGGATTCCAGCTGAACGTTGTCGCCGGAAGCGCCGATGCCACTATCACCTTTATACCGTTGGCCTTGGCAAGCTCTACCATGGATTTGAGATTACCGAGAGTGAGTTCGGGATTGAACGGATGTGAATTTTCGGCACAGTCGTTGGTGCCTACGTTTATCACCACCACCTCGGGCTTGAGGTCGATTACATCCTGGCGGAAGCGCGACAGGAACTGGTACGAAGTCTGTCCGCTGATGCCACGGTCGATATAACCGTTCTCTTTCCAAAACTCGGGACGGTTGTCGATCCAGAAATCAGTAATGGAATTGCCCATGAACACCACCCGGTGCTCGCCCTTAGCAGGCGCGGGCAGCTCCTTGTTGGCCTGCGCATAGCGTCCGTGCTGCGCCCAGTCGCGGTTTTGGGCCCAAAGCTGTACTGCCGAAAGCAGCGCAACAGCCACAACAGCTATTTTTAGAAAATCAGTTTTCATCTTTATGGGGTTATGGGTGAGAGGTTAAGGGTTAAGGGTTATTGGTTAATGGGTTATGAACTGGTGTGGTCGGTATGGTTTCACCCTTAACCATTAACCTCTAACCCTTAACCTCTAACCAATCAATATACTGCAAATTCGTAGATGCGGGTATCCTTGCCGCCACCCGACTGGTCGGGCTGTACAACAAGAAGACGGAGGTAACGGGCGTCGACGGGAGCCGGGAATTTCTTGCTCACGACATTGCGCTTGTTGCCTACGAACGAGTCGATGGTTTTCCAGTCCTCGGCCTTGTCGTTACGTGCCTGCAGAAGGCACGAAACAGTGACGTACGACGGATTTTCAGCACCACCGTTGGTAACCGACCATCCGCTGAGGGGGCGCTTCTCGCCAAGATCATACTCCACGAAGCTGGGGATACCGGAAATATCGCACCATTTGGTGTTGGTATCGCCGTCGTGGAGGAAGCGGGGATGTTCGCGCTCGTTGGCATAGCCCGACCATGCGACAATCTGATCGGGTGTAAGGATGCTCTTGTGAGTCTCGCCTTCGCTGAGACCGCCGCGCCTGCCCTTGCCGTCGAACGATGTGCGGAAGAGTGTCGACAGTGCTTCGGGAGCATAGTTCTCATCCTTGGCCAGAGTGGCGGCGAAAATAACCATGTCGGAATTGTCGGGCAGGATTATCTCCTTTGCGCCGGCGGGAATGTCGATGCCGTACTTGAACATGTAGGTGAATTCATAGGGATGGTCACCTGCGGGCGAGTGGCGGTGAGTGCCGGTGAAAGCGACTTCGTCGGGTTCCATGTAGCCCTGAGTGTGGTTGGTGTGTCCCCATTGGCCGATGAAACCAGTGTAGGAAGGCACGCTGACGGTAGTGCTGCTCTTGCCGGCGCGGAAAGTGCCTTCGGCGCGGGCCTCGTCGGTAGCGGCAGCTGCAAGCACATACAGACGGTTATAATTGCCTTCGGGAAGTGCAATGGTATCGCCTTTGCAGACCTTGCCGTTGAGAAGAGCCTCGTTCTCGAGGGTGAAGGGAACACCGGAGGCAGTGAGCGATGCAGGCACGAGTTCTCCGGCATATGCATAGCCGCCCTGAAAGTCGGCATCGCCGGGGAAACAGTTCCAGCTGAAGCACTTCTTGTCGTAGTTCAGAGGCAGAGTGGCGTAGACGGCGTTCGATGTTTTGGCTGCGGGAGCGAATTTCACCTTATATGTCTTGAGGCTGTTGGCACCTACGGCCACATCGAGCCTGTTGCCCGAGAACGGAGCGTTGCCGATGGTCTTTTCGGTACCGTCGGCCTCTACAGCGGCTACAACCGGACGTGCGAATGTAATTACACCCTTGCCGCCCTTGCCTGCTGTATCGTACACGCGGACAACATACTCGTCGGAGCTTTCAGCCTTCTTGAAGGCCTTGATGGCGAGGTCGCTGTTGTCGATAGAGGCAGCGGAGAACGATTTGCCCAGAGCACCCGGGTGCTTGGTGGTCGAGAATGCCTTGATGTGCTGGTTCAGAGCGTCGGCACGACGGTTTGCGTCGGCTTTGTCGAGCTTGCCGGTATGACCGTTAAGGCTGTAGGTGAATGTGTGGTGCCCCCAGTCCTGATGGTCCTGATAGGTATAACCGCGTTTTGTCTTGGGTGTGTGCAGGAGTGTGAGACGCAGAGTGTTGTCGTTGGGCTTATCCCAGCCGTACTTGCTGTCGTTCATCACAGTCACGCCGTAGTCGCCGCTGCGGTCGGTGAGGTCGGCCCAGCGCTGCGAATATACCTCGTAGGCTGTCGGTGTATTGTTGCCGCGCTCCACGGTACCGAGGCCGAGGTCATAGCATGCCTTCTCATTGGCGATGGCCAGGGGGAACTCTGCCTTTACAAGAGCGTTTGTGGTAGCCCAGTCAACATCGTTGTAGAAGTCGATGCGGTCGGCGAGCTCACCCTCGTAGAGACGGATGTACTGGCGGAACTTCGAGTCGCCGTGACCCTTTTCGACACAGAGGGTCGAGCGGAGCGGACCGTTCTCGACAAGCTTCATGCTCACATTGTCGGCGATCGATACGGGTTCGGCGTCGACCGTCTTCTTGAGCACTTCCCATGCGGGCCATTCGAACGACTCGTTCTCGGTGAAGATGGCCAGACGTATAGCCTTGCCGGGTTTCACGAGTTCCCTGCCTGTTTTTTTGTCGTAAAGCGATGTAATGTCGCCCTTGTTGTCGAGAGTCAGCTTGTAGACAGAGTTCTCGATCGACGAGGCGGCCACAGGAGAGTCAGCCTTTGCAGAGCCGGAGAAACGGAGATCGTAGACGGCGTAGCCGTTCGCAGGGACAGTGGCCTCGACAAGCACGTGAGCCTTGCCGTCGGCGCAACCGAGCAGCTGGGCTGCAACAGGCTGGCCGTTATTGTCGTAGGCAGCGACCTTGCCGGGCTTGCCTTTCACAGGAACCTCAAGATCCACGATATCGGTAGCTTCATAGCCAAGAGCATTGTAGAGCACCACGGGAGTGCCTTTGACGCGGGTGTCGAGCTGAGCGGCCACAGCGCCTGTGCTGCTCTTGAGAATATCGGAGAACTGCTTGAGCGAAAGGAGCTCGTCGTTCCATGAGAACTCATAGGCGCGGGGAATGGATGTGCCGGTGAGGTCATCGTGGAACTGGTGGAATATGAAGCGGCGCCACGATTCGGTGAGAGCGCTGCCTGGATAGTCGGCGGCGCCGAGCATTTCGGCAGCTACGGCAGCACGTTCGGCAGCATCGCCGAGAAGTTCGTTCTGGCGGTTATACAGCTTCATGGCGGCCTGCGAGGTGTAGCAGCCGGTGCCGTGAACGTCCATCAGCAGCTCGCCGTCGTAGCGGGGCAGTTCGGGGTGCGAGGCATAGGGCTGATAGTCCTTGAAAATCTGGTCGGAAGTGGCACTGATGATTTTCACAGTGCCTTTTTTGCCTACTGCACGGTTGACGGCGTCGACCGAAGTAATTGTGGGCGAACCGCCGATATCACCGGTACCGTAGTAGTGGAAGAGAACGCCGAGGCCGTTTTCGCCGGTACGCTCCTTTAGCATCCCGTTTTCGGTAAGATCCTCGTTTTTCCAGCGATGACCGTAGCTGTAGCCGTGTGTCATCATTATTTCAGAACCGTCGATGCCCTTCCATACACCGACATTGAAGGGATACTTCATGTCGCCATAGAAAGGATTCTGGCGCCATCCGAGTTTCTGCGAAGAAAATCCGATAAGGCCGCAATGAGAGGCCACGGTGGGAAGGGTCCAGCCAAAGCCGAAGCAGTCGGGCAAGAAGATATCGGTGCTTTCCACACCGAATTCGTTGCGATAATATTCCTGACCGAGCATTATGTTGCGGATTGCCGACTCGATCGACGGCACAATAGCGTCGGTAGCATCCCAGCTTGCGCCGCAGATGTGCCATCGGCCATTCTTGATATATTCTTTCATCAACTCATACTCGCGAGGATAATATTCTTTCATCCAGGCATATTTCACACCGCCTTCAAAGTTGAATACATAGTTGGGGTATTTTTCCAGAAGTTTGAGGTTCTGGTTGATGGTATTCCATACATACTCCTTGATGGTGGTCTGGATATCCCAGTTCCACTGGGTATCCAGGTGGGCGTCGGCTACCAGATAGGCCGTAGGCTGATTCTGCCCGGGAGTATCGGCGGCAAAAGCGCCCGAACTGCCGGTCAGCAGCGACAACGCCGCAAGGCAAATCTTCGAAGCTTTTTTCATGATTGGGTTTTATAGGTGTGCCGTAATGGCATTTAAAAAATTATTTGTTTTTATTGCGGTTTCTTATGTATTCGAGCAGAATGAGATGGGCCGGACGCGCCATGGAGCCATGGTCGAAGCCGTCGACTTCGAGAAGCTGTGCGTCGGGATGGCCGTGGAGCTGGAACATGCGCCACAGATAGGCGTTCTCCTCGTAGCGGCCGAAAAGCTCGCGCTCGCGCTGCCCGCAGATGAGCAGTATGGGGCGGCAGTCGCCACGGACATAGAACAGCGGGGCGTTTTCGTCGATAAGCGGGTTGAGGTCGCCCATGCCGCGGTCGCGGCGGTTCTGGAAGTGCGTTATGGCCTGTCCGCTGAAAGGTATGATGGCGTCGAACGACTTGTCGGGATCCACGCCGTATTTTGCCAGGCGCGATTTGTCCAGACCTATCATCATCACCAGATATCCGCCGGCCGAGTGGCCCGCAAGGTATATCTTCGACGGATCGCCACCGAATTTATCGATGTTTTTCACCACCCAGGCGGCGGCTGCGGCCGCATCGTCGACACAGTCGGCGGTAGTGACGGTGGTGTCCGCTTTGTTGCCGCACAGACGGTAGTTGACGCCTACCACACCGATTCCCTGCTCCTTAAGTTCGCGGGGAATCTCGCCACGACCTCCGGTAAGGCCTCCGCCATGAAACCATACTACGGTCGGAAAGTCCTTTTTGTCGGCGGGATAGTAGAAATCGAGCTTGCAGCGCTCTTTCTGATAGGCATCGGTGGCATCGGGGCGGTAGCTGATGCCTTTTTCGGTCTTGTATGTCTCGGCACCCATGGCGAGGGCGCCGAGCATAAGTACGAGAGTTAGAAATATTTTCTTCATTTTCATGGATTATTCATTCGAAAGCGAATAGGGCGCGTCGGATGCCTTGATACCGCGCCTGTAGTTGGGCTTGTCGCTCATGGTGTAGTCGAGACGTGCGCCGTTCACCAGGTCGGCATGGCGCAGATAGTTCTTGCCGTAGTCCTTGCCGTTGAGTTTAAGGGCATCGACATAGCGGTTGGTGTCGCTGTTGCCGGGAGCGGAGAATTCTATCTTCTTGCCGTTAGGCAGATTGATGCGGGCCTTTGTAAAGAGGGGCGCGCCGAGCACATACTGGTCGGTGCCGGGGCATACGGTGTAGAAGCCGAGAGCCGACATGATGTACCATGCCGATGTCTGGCCGTTGTCCTCGTCGCCGCAGTAGCCGTCGGGGGTCGGACGGTAGAGGCGGTTCATCACCTCGCGCACATGGTACTGTGTCTTCCACGGCTCGCCGCCGTAGTTGTAGAGATATATCATGTGCTGTATGGGCTGGTTGCCGTGAGCGTACTGGCCCATGTCGACGATCTGCATCTCGCGCATCTCGTGTATCAGCTGTTTGCGGGTGTCGACGTCCTTGCCGAAAGTGGGTTCGGTGGTGAACACCGAGTCGAGCATGGCCACAAACTGCTTCTTGCCGCCCATCAGGTCGATGAGACCCTGCACGTCGTGGAACACCGACCATGTGTAGTGCCAGCTGTTGCCCTCGGTGAATGGTCCCCACCATACCACGGGGTCGAAATCGGCGGGGAACTCGCCCTTGCTGTCGCGGCCGCTCATCATCTTGAACGGAGCGTAGTAGAGGTTGCGGTAGTTCTGCGAGCGTTTCTTATAGACATCGGTCTCGGCCTTGGGACGGCCGAGCTTGCGACCCATCTGGTAGATGCACCAGTCGTCGTAGGCATATTCGAGAGTGCGGGCTGCGCTCTGTCCGGCTACGTCGGAGGGCACATAGCCCATGGTGTTGTATTCCCCGAAAGCCACACGGCCCGAAGCGGGCACTGTCGGGTGCAGGGCGTTGGCGCCGTGGAGCAGGCCTTCGTACATGGCTTCGGCATCGGCGGGCGTCACACCCTTGACAAAGGCATCGGCCACTACCGAGGCCGAGTTGTTGCCTATCATGCAGTCGCGGTGGCCGGGGCTCGACCATTCGGGATAGAATCCGCTCTCCTTGTAGTGGTTGTAGAATCCTTCCTGCATCCATGCACCAACCTCGGGATAGACGAGATTGATCATAGGCAGCTCGCCGCGGAAGGAATCCCAGAAACCGGTGTCGGTGTATAGGCGGCCGGGGAGCACCTCGCCGGTATGCGGGCTGTAGTGAACGATATTGCCGTCGGCATCGATTTCGTGGAACATGCGGGGGAACAGGGTGCTGCGGTAGAGGCACGAATAGAAGGTGCGCAGGCGGTCGACATCGTCCGATTCAACCTCTATGCGGCCCAGAACCTCGTTCCAGCGGTCGCGGCCCTGCTGCACAAGAGCGTCGAAGCTCTTGTCGCCGAGCTCGCGGAGATTTATCTCGGCCTGTTCGGGGCTGATGAACGACGATGCCACGCGGGCATGCACCTTCTCGCCCTTGGCGGTGGCGAAACCTATGATGGCACCGGCATGGTCGGCCTTGGTTTCGGTAGCCGAGGTGTTGATGCTGCCGTCGGTCACGGCAGCGGTGTATGTGAAAGGCTTGTCGAACTCGACCACGAAATAGTTCTTGAAATCGGCCGGCACACCGCCGCTGTTGCGGGTGGTGTAGCCCACTATCTTGCGCTCGGCGGGAAGCACCTTCACGTAGGAGCCTTTGTCGTAGGCGTCGACTACTACAAACGAGCTGTCGTTCTGCGGGAACGTGAAGCGGAACATGGCCGCACGCTCGGTGGGAGTGATCTCGGTGGTTACATTATGGTCGGCAAGGAACACGCTGTAGTAGTAGGGCTTGGCTACCTCGGCCTTGTGGCTGAAGAAGCTTGCGCGCTTGGCCTGGTCGAAGACGGCGTGGTCGGTGACAGGCATTATGACTAACTGGCCGTAGTCGTTCATCCAGGGGCTGGGCTGGTGTGTCTGCTTGAAGCCGCGTATGCGCGGATTGGTGTAGACATAGGTCCAGCCGTCGCCCATGGCACCGGTCTGGGGAGTCCAGAAATTCATGCCCCAGGGCATTGCTATGGCCGGATATGTGTTGCCGTTCGACACCTCGAAGTCGGAGATGGTGCCCACAAGCGGGTTTACGTAGTCGACCGGCGAGGCAGCGCCCGCGGCGAGCGCAGCCGCCGCCAGCAACGATGATATGACAGTCTTTTTCATTGCAGAAGTTTTTGAGTCTTATTGGACTAATTGATCATTTTGCGGGCACTTTCACAGTCACGCCGTCGGCGAGATTGCCCTGTGCCTTGTAGGTCTTGCCTTTGTGCACGAGCACTACATCGACATTCTTTATCTCGGCGGCGACATCGCGCTTGCCTTCGGTTCCTGCGAGGGTCACGTTCACTTTCTTGCCGTCGCGTGCGGCCTTGAAGGTCATGAGCGAGTAGTCGCCGTCGCGGAATTCCCAGCCGTTGCCGGCATCCCAGTAGAGACGGCCTTCGGCCTGTCCGTTCTCGTCGAGACACACATAGAGTGTCAGGGGCTCGAGAGTGGCCTCTTCGGTGTGCTGTATCACCTTGCCGGCGGGAATGATGCTGCCACCCTTAAGCAGGAGCGAAGCCTGATGCTTCTCCTTGAGATCGCCGGGCACGACGCTGATTTTCTCCCATATACCCTTGGGCAGAGCGGGATTCTCGGCGAATGTGGGCACTACCAGCAGATTCTCGCCCATGAGGAAGGCCTGATCCTCGGCGCGGAGGGCGGCATCCTTATTGTCGGCGAAGAAAAGGGGCTGCATCACCGGCAGACCGGTGGTATGGGCGTCGTAGAAGCATGTATATAGATAAGGTAGGAGACGGTAGCGGCGTTCGAGGGCCATACGCGAGGCTTTCTCCACCTCGGGGCCGAAAGCCCAGGGTTCCTTGTCGTTGGTACCGGCGCAAGCGTGTCCGCGGGCGAAAGGCAGGAATACACCGAAGCCGATCCAGTCGGCGAAGAGCTCGGGCGAGGTATTGCCGAGGAAGCCGCCGATATCAGGGCCGCTATAGGGCTGGCCCGACAGACCGAGGGTTATCGACATGGGTACTGCCCATTTCATATGGAGAGGCTCGGCATAGTTGTCGCCGGTCCATGTGGCGGCATAGCGCTGTCCGCCCAGGATATTGGAGCGTGTGAGCACGAAGGGTCGCTTGTCGGGGTATACGGCCAGAAAGCCGTCGCGGGTGCCTTCGACCATGAAGCGGCCATAGGCGTTGTGGTAGAGCAGATGTGAGCCTGCGGGCAGACCGCCTCCACCGCGGTGACGGTTTGTGACGGGCATGGTGCCGGTGCGCTCGGCTTCGGGAAGATTGTTGTCGAACACGGCGGGCTCGTTGACATCGTTCCACACACCGTCGATGCCGGTGGCGAGGAAGTCCTTGTAGAGTCCCGACCACCAGCGGCGTACGTCGGGCGAGGTAAAGTCGGGGAATGCCGCCATACCGGGCCATACGTTGCCCTGGTATTCGCTGCCGTCGGCAGTACGAACCCACACATCGTTCTCGGTGCCCGATTTATACACGAAGTATTCGGGGTCGGCCTTGGGAGCGGGGTCGATCATATACACGGCCTTGAAATTGGCCTTGTGGAGATCGTCGTTGAGCTTCTTTGGATCGGGGAATTTGACGGGGTCGAATGTGAATATGCGGAACCCGTCCATATAGTCGATATCCATCCATATGACATCGCAGGGGATGCGGCGCTTGCGGAAGTTATCGGCGATATTGCGCACCTTGGCCTCGGTGTCGTAGGAGAAGCGGCACTGGTGGTAGCCCAGCGACCACAGCGGAGGCATCTCCATCTTGCCGGTAAGTTCGGCGAGACCTTTGACCACATCCTGGGGTGTGGCACGGTCGATGACGAAAGCGCGGAAGGGCGCGCCCTCGGTATCGAAGCGTATCTCCTTGTCGCCGGTAGCCAGACGCGACTTCCACGAGCTGTCGAAGAGTATGCCGAAAGCCGTGCCGTCGGGACGCACGCCCATCACCCAGGGATGGGTCTGGTAGAGGTGGGTGCCATTGTCGACAGCGCGGTAGGCGCCGTTGTCCACATTCCAGAGTTCTATCTCCATGCCGTTTCGCAGCAGCGGGCCGGTGACCTCGCCGCCGCCGTAGAGACTGGTGCCATCGGGCACGGCAAGCACGGCGCCGGCTTTACCGTCGGTGAGAGTGAAACGGGGCACAAGGCTCCACGATGCAGGAAGCGCATCGGTGTACACCGGCTCTTTCTCGAGCATGAGCGACGGTGTCTTCGACGGGTCGTAGCCCTGCGGAACGAAAAGGGCTATGCCGTCGCCGACCATGGCGGTCGAGACCACCGGCACGTCGGCAGCCGAAGCTCCGACGGCACCCGACAGAGCAACGGCCAGGAAGATTTTATCGAATTGCATATCTGAAATGATTGGTTGTTTAAGGTTAAATAGTTTTTCTGCACAAATTTACCCTATAAATAATAATAAAACCGTATCTATGGGCGCACAATAGCGATACAGCGCGGCCAACAACCGCATATGTCGCCAAAACATACAATAGTGGCACTATCGAGGACAGTGCGCCGGAAAAAGAGACGGCGTCCGGAGACGGCGCCTTCCGGAGCGCCGCAATCGAACCGTCAGAAACAGAACGACATAAAAACCATTTGGCGCAATCGGTAACACCGGGGCTGCGGGTTTATATCTATTTTTGCCATCACGATATCACACCTCCTGCCATGACCAATTTCAATCGCTTTCTTGCCGTGGCGGCATGCGCTATTGCCGCCACGGCAATGCAAGGGCGCACACCGTCGGACGCCGCAGCATACGCCAACAACCGCTACCCTCTTATGACCAAGCCATACATCGAGCTTCCGCTCGGTTCGGTGAGGCCGCAGGGCTGGCTCAGGGAAATGCTCACGCGCCAACGCGACGGCGCATCCGGCAAAATGGATATCCTCTACCCCGAGGTAATGGGTCCGCGCAACGGCTGGCTCGGCGGCGACGGCGACCAGTGGGAACGCGGTCCGTACTGGATCGACGGCCTTGTGCCGCTGGCATACATACTCGACGACGAGCAGCTCAAAGAAAAAGCACGGCCATGGATAGAATGGGCTCTGGCAAGCCAGCGCGAGGACGGTTACTTCGGCCCCGACAGAGACTATGCACCCGAAGCGGGCCTGCAGCGCGACAACGCCGCCGACTGGTGGCCGCGCATGGTGGTGCTGAAAATACTGCAGCAATACTACTCGGCAACGGCCGACACCCGTGTCATCGACTTCATGACACGATATTTCCACTATCAGCTCGCCACACTGCCATCGTGCCCGCTTGGTAAATGGACATTCTGGGCCGAGTACCGCGCCGGCGACAATCTACAGGCGGTATACTGGCTCTACAACATTACCGGCGACCGCAGTCTTCTCGACCTTGCGGAGCTGCTGCACAGCCAGAGTGTCGATTTCACCGGCATGTTCACCGGCACCGATATGCTTTCGCGCTTCAACACCATACACTGCGTCAATCTTGCACAGGGTCTTAAAGAACCGGTGATATATTATCAGCAGAGCCACGACCGCCGGCACGTCGACGCCGTGAAGAAAGGACTCCGCGACATCGCCACATACAACGGTCAGCCACAGGGCATGTACGGCGACGAGGGCCTCCACGGCAACGTGCCCACACAGGGCTCCGAGCTGTGCTCGGCCGTCGAGCTGATGTATTCGCTCGAGAAAATGACCGAGATAACCGGCGACATCGACTTTGTCGACCATCTGGAGCGCATAGCCTTCAACGCTCTGCCCACTCAGGTGACCGACGACTTCATGAACAAGCAGTACTTCCAGCAGGCCAACCAGGTGTCGGCGACCAGAGATCCCCATAATTTCTACGAAGACCACAACCACGGCCATACCGACATCGTATTCGGCTCGCGCACGGGCTATCCGTGCTGTTTTTCCAACATGCACCAGGGATGGCCCAAATTCACAGCGAGCCTGTGGTATGCCACGCCCGACAACGGACTGGCCGCCCTCGCCTACTCGCCCTCCGAGGTCACGGCAAAAGTAGGGAACGGCCGCACCGTCACCATTACGGAAGACACCTTCTATCCCATGGACGGCGAGATAAACTTCACGGTGTCATTCAAAGACACGAAGCGGCCCGGGGAATTTCCGCTGCATCTGCGCGTTCCCGGCTGGTGCGACAATCCTGCGGTTAGCATCAACGGCACAGCCGCCGACATCACCGTCCGCGACGGCGTGATAGTGCTCGCACGCGAATGGCGCCACGGCGACCGCGTGACCCTAACACTGCCTATGAGCGTGCGCGTAAGCCGCTGGTACGAAAATTCGGCCGCCATAGAGCGCGGCCCGTTGGTCTATGCCCTCCGGATGGAAGAGAACTGGAACAAAACCGAGCTTCAGGCCGATGACGCCGTGCAGTTCGGGCCATATTTCTATGAGGTGACATCGCCCACGAAATGGAACTACGGAATAACGGAATCGACACTCGCCGACCCGGCCAACTTTGAGGTAAGCGTCGACAGTGAAAAAATGAAATCGCCCTATCCATGGAATATCGGCAGCGCGCCTATCGAAATAAAAGTAAAAGCACGCGAAGTGAAGGAGTGGTCGCTCTACAACAACATGGCCGGCCCGATGCCCAACAGCAACACCCGCAGC
The DNA here is from genome assembly GCA_900548975.1 of uncultured Porphyromonadaceae bacterium. Taxonomy (GTDB): domain Bacteria; phylum Bacteroidota; class Bacteroidia; order Bacteroidales; family Muribaculaceae; genus CAG-873. Next base: position 25,783 of record URMS01000025.1, on the reverse strand, counting down.
GACGCCCCAGAAGAAGAAATAACCCTCATACCCTACGGCTGCACCACACTGCGCATATCGGAATTTCCCGTGCTCAGATAGAGCATACAATTATGGCACTATCGCGCACAAAGCACGAGTGCGCCTACGGCACGGCATGGATTGCACTTCCACAATTTTGGCAGCTAACTGAACATATATTAAAAATATAATATATAACTTCGCGACATTAGAGGTTGTTTAATAACATATGTGAATGCACAGGTTGGGGTATTTTTGCTTAAATTGCATGTTGTGAAGAGGGAACATAGCGGTGGCTATGTGACCGATGAGCAACAGGCAAGTTAACAAAAAGACGCCAAGACTGTACTAATTAAAAAACAGCCTCATCGAGATTGCATCAATAAACCATATATAATGAGAACAAAGGCTTCGCCTCCAAAAATTCAGAGTGTCTTTATATCTTCGTTTCAGTCACATAGCCACCGCTATGCTCCTTCAACTCAGTTATAAATCCATCTCTGACTTTTTGGCCTGTGAATTCACATATGTTATTAAACAACCTCTGAACCTCAGAATCAATCATCATCACCATGAGAAAAATAGCTATAGCAATCGTAGCCGCGGCAGCCTTGCTGGGTACCGGCGCCTCGGCACAGAAATGGCTCACACCCGATGTCGACCGCCAGGCCCGCGAAATACTGTCGAAAATGACCGACCGCGAAAAACTCGAATTCGTAGGCGGCATCGACGCCATGTATACCCGCGACATACCGCGCCTGGGACTGCGCCGCATGAAAATGTCGGACGGCCCGCAGGGACTTGGCACACACAGCCACTCCACGGCATATCCCGCCACCATCATGCTCACCGCCACATGGAACGATGACCTCGCCGAGCGCTACGGCCGCTCGCTGGGCCGCGACGCCCGTGCCCGCGGCATCGACATCCTCCTGGGTCCGGCAGTGAACATATACCGCGCGCCGATGTGCGGCCGCAACTTCGAGTATATGGGCGAAGACCCGCTGCTGGCAGCCCGCACCGCCTCGGCCTATATCAAGGGCGTGCAGTCGCAGGAAGTCATGGCCACGGTAAAGCATTTCTTCGGCAACAACTCCGACTACGACCGCCACAACATCAGCAACGACATGGACGAGCGCACCATGAACGAAATCTATTTCCCTGCTTTCCGCGCAGCCGTACAGGATGCCGATGTCGCCTGCGTAATGACAAGCTACAACCTCGTCAACGGCCTCTACACCGACGAATCGCCGTGGCTCATCAAGGGAGTGCTCCGCGACAAATGGGGATTCAACGGCGTGGTAATGTCCGACTGGGGCGGCACACATCACTGCCTGCCCGCCGTATACGGCGGCCTTGACCTCGAAATGCCCTCGGCAGCTCAGATGAATCCCGACGAACTTGCCTACAACATCAAGGCCGGTCTTATGACCATGTCGCAGATCGACGAAAAAGTGCTCAATATCCTGCGTCCGGCAATAGCCTTCGGCGCTCTTGAAAACCGCGGCGCCGACCGCTCCATACCCCTCGACGATCCCGAATCCGTGGCCACAGCTCGCGAAGTGGCTCGCGAGGGTATGGTACTTCTCAAGAACAACAAAAACATCCTTCCCCTTAACCCGAAGAAATACAAAAAGATACTTGTCGCCGGCAAAAACGCGCAGGGCTATGTGCGCGGCGGCGGCAGCGGCAACGTCGTTCCCATGCATTACACCGGCGCGTTCGACGGCATCAAGGCAGCCTGCGAGGCCCGAGGCATCGAAGTGGAACTTCTCGATGAACAGGAATACCGCCCAGATATACTGCGCTATGGCAATGAACACGGCCTCAAGGCCGAATATTTCGACAACATGAACCTCGCCGGCAGCCCCGTGGCCACCGCCGTAGAGAACAAAATCCACTATTCCTGGGATGACGGAACCAAAATCGAAGGCATGCCCAAAGAAAAATACTCGGTACGCTGGACCGGCAGTGTAGTACCCGAAGTATCGGGCGAATACGAATTCACCGTAGGCGCCGACGACGGCTATCGCTTTATGTTCGACGGCGAAACCCTTGTCGACGACTGGAAAAACGGCTCGTTCCGCTCCAAAGCCATTCGTAAAAATCTCGAAGCCGGCAAAAAGTACGATATCTGCCTCGAATACTATCAGGACGGCGGCGGCGCTGCCGTTCAGCTCGACTGGAACCGCGTGGGCTATGAAGACCCCCGTCTCGCCCAGAAAATAAACTCGGCGGACCTTATCGTGGCATGCATCGGCCACAATGCCGACTCCGAAGCCGAAGACAGCGACCGCTCGTTCGGGCTTCCCGCTTCCGACAGCGCTCTGCTGGCCCGTCTGGCAGCCCGCCACAAACCAGTTGTCGCTGTGGTCAATGCCGGCGGCTCTGTCGAAATGCAGTCGTGGGAACCCACTGTCGAAGGTCTCCTGTGGGCCTGGTACTCCGGTCAGGAAAGCGGCCGCGCTCTGGCCGACGTGCTCTTCGGCGAGGTCAACCCCTCGGGCAAACTGCCTATGACTTTCGAAAAGCGCTGGGAGGACAATCCCGCATATGAAAATTACCACGACGCCGACGGCGACAAGCACGTGGCATACAACGAAGGCATATTCACCGGCTACCGCGGCTACGACCGCCTCGGCCGCGACGTGCAGTATCCCTTCGGCTACGGTCTTTCCTACACCACTTTCGCCCTCTCGAACGTGAAGGTGTCCGAACCCGACGCCGAGGGCAATGTCACCATAAACTGCCGCCTGACCAACACCGGCAAGCGTGCCGGCGCCCAGGTTGTGCAGGCCTACGCAGGTAAGGACGCTTCCGATCAGGCTAAAGCCGAACGGCCCGTACGCGAACTCCGCGGATATAAGAAAGTATATCTCGAACCGGGCAAAAGCGCCGACGTTGTCATTACGCTGCCCTCTTCGGCCTTCACCTACTACGATGTGGAAAGCCACGACTTCGTGAAAGATTCCGGCCTCTACAATGTAAGCGTAGGCTTCTCCTCGCGCGATACAAAGAACACCCGACAGATCAACGTACGATGAAGCACAGTATATACTTTCTGTCGGCTCTGACACTGGCGGCCGCCGCTGCATCGTGCGGCCCGGCCACCGATGCCGTCGTGTCGACAGTCGACCGCCCGGCTGCCGCCGCCGACACCGGCGCACTGCGTCCGCTCGCTCTCCAGAAACTGCCTTTAGGCAGCATAAAACCCGAGGGCTGGCTCAAAAAACAGCTCGAGCTGCAGCGCGACGGTCTTAACGGTCAGCTTGCCAATATCTCGGCATGGCTCGACAAAAGCAACAACGCATGGCTCGTGCCCGGCGCACACAACGGGTGGGAGGAATCGCCCTACTGGCTGCGGGGCTACAGCCGCCTGGCCTACATACTGGGCGACAGCGCCATGATAGCCGAGACACAGTCGTGGCTCGAGCCCGTAATCGCCGGACAGCGCGCCGACGGCTTCTTCGGGCCTGAAAACATGAGAAACGGACATCCCGAAATATGGGCACAGATGATAATGCTCGACTGCCTGCAGGGCTACTACGAATACAGCCGCGACGAACGCGTGCCGCAGATGCTCCGCCGATATTTCGACTGGGAGATGTCGGTACCCGACGAAGATTTCCTCGAAGATTACTGGGAGAACTGCCGCGGCGGCGACAACATCTGGTCTGTGATATGGTACTACAACCAGACCGGCGACGCATCGGTGCTTCCCCTCATCGAAAAGATACACCGCAACAACGCCGACTGCACCAATCCGGCAGCACTGCCCAACTGGCACAACGTGAATATAGCCCAGTACTTCCGCGAACCCGCCGAAGCCGCCCTGTTCACCGGCGACTCCGCACTCACGGCGGCGACATATAATGTATACGATCTTGTGCGCCGCACATTCGGACAGGTACCCGGCGGAATGTTCGGCGCCGACGAGAACGCACGCATCGGATATATCGACCCGCGCCAGGGCACCGAGACATGCGGTTTCGCCGAACAGATGGCCTCGGACGGCATAATGCTGTCGGTGAACGCCGACCCGCTTTGGGCCGAGAACATGGAGGACGTGGCGTTCAATTCCTTCCCCGCCGCAATGACGGCCGACCTCAGGGCCCTGCGCTACCTGACCGCACCCAACCACGCCGTCAGCGACTCCAGGAACCATAATCCCGGTGTGGACAACAGCGGCCCGTTCTTCAACATGAATCCCTTCAGCAGCCGCTGCTGCCAGCACAACCATGGGCTGGGATGGCCGGCATTCACCCAGTCGCTGGCCTACGCCACACCCGACGGCGGCGTGGCATTCCCGGTCTACGCACCCTGCCGCGCCTCGCTCGAGGTGGCCGGAGGCCGGAAAGTGACAATCAGCGAGGACACCCGCTACCCCTTCTCCGACACTCTCCGCTTCACGATATCGGCCGACAGCCCCGCCCGCTATCCCCTGTACTTCCGCATACCCTCCTGGGCCAGAGGCGCCAAGGTGGCTATCGACGGCAAGTCGGTAGTCTACAAGCCCGAAGCCGGCAAATATCTGAAACTCGAACGCGAGTGGACCGACGGCAGCAGCGTCGAACTCATCTTCCCGATGGAGCTGTCGGTACGCCGCTGGGCCGTGAACCGCAACAGCGCCACAATCGACTACGGTCCGCTCACACTCTCACTCAAGATAGCCGAGCGCTATCACAAGGTCGACTCCAAAGAGAACGCCATAGGCGACTCGCACTGGATCGAAGGCGCCGACCCGGAGAAATGGCCCGCCTACGAAATCTTCGCCGACTCGCCGTGGAACTATTCGCTGGTACTGCCCGACAACAATTCCACCGCCGGTTTCGAGGTGGTACGCCTGCCATGGCCGGCCGATGACCAGCCGTTCTGCCTCTCGGGCGTGCCTCTGGAAGTGAAGGCCAAGGGGCGCCTTGTTCCCTCGTGGGGCTTCGATGCCACAGGGCTTACCGGCGTGTTGCCGTCGGAAAAGGCTCCCCGCTCCGAACATATCGACGATATCACACTGGTGCCTATGGGCGCCGCACGACTACGTATTTCAGCATTCCCAACCACCAATAAATGACGATGAAAAAAATAGCAGTCATAGCCTCTGTGGCGCTCATTGCCAATGCAGCCGCCGCCAAGGACTACACACTTAAATCGCCTTCGGGCAACATTGACGTGACCGTGTCGGTCGACGATTCGATACACTACAGCGTGGCCCGCGACGGCAACGCCGCCGTGCAGAGCGTAGGCGTGGGCCTCATCACCGCCGACAAGACTCTTGGCGTGAAGCCGTCGGTAAAGAAAGCGCGCCGCAGCAGCACCGACCGCATGCTGCGCCCCACCGTACCGCTGAAGCACTCGGAGATAGCCGACAAATACAATCAGCTCACCCTCGATTTCAAGGGCGGCTACGGACTCGAAATACGTGCTTACGACAACGGTGTGGCCCACCGCCTGGTGACCGCTCTGCCATCCGATTCGGTAAAAGTGGCACACGAAAAATTCAACGTCACCCTGCCGGCCGGCACAAAAGCGCATCTGCAGATGCCCGGCGGCTTCAAGACATCCTACGAAGAGCCCTACACCCATAAAAATCTGGGCGAATGGACCGCCGCCGACCGCATGGCAACACTGCCCGCTCTCTTCGAGACCGGCGACAACGTGACCATCCTGGTGTCGGAATGCGACGTCGAGGACTATCCCCACATGTTCATCAAGGGCGACGGCAAAGGCGGCTTCTCGGCCACATACCCCAAAGTACCCCTCCGCTTCGGACCCGACGGCGACCGCAGCCTCAAGATTCTGGAAGAATCGCCCTACGCAGCCCACACCGTGGGCAAACGCACCTACCCCTGGCGATTCATGGCCATAGGCACTCCCGCAACCATCATCGAGCAGACTTTCACCACACAGCTTGCCCAGCCGCGCGCCTTCGAGGACACATCGTGGATCAAACCCGGTTTCGTGAGCTGGGAATGGTGGAACGGCGCCACCCCCTACGGTCCAGATGTGAATTTCGAATCGGGCTGCAACCTCGACACATACAAATACTTCATCGACTTCGCCGCCAAATACGGCCTCGAATACATACTCATGGACGAAGGCTGGGCCAAGAGCACCCTCGACCCCTATACTCCCAACCCCGACGTAGACCTCATAGAGATAATCCGCTATGGCAAGGAAAAGGGCGTGGGCGTGTTCCTGTGGCTCACATGGCTCGTGACAGAGAACAACTTCGACCTCTTCAAGCAGTTCAAGGACTGGGGCGTGGCCGGTGTGAAAATCGACTTCATGGACCGCAGCGACCAGTGGATGGTCGACTTCTACGAGCGTGTGTGCCGCGAAGCGGCCAAAAACGGTCTGATGGTCGATATGCACGGCTCGTTCAAACCCGCGGGCCTCGAGCATAAATATCCCAACCTGCTGTCGTACGAAGGCGTGCGCGGCATGGAGCAGATGGGCGGCTGCCGACCCGAGAACACCCTCTATCTGCCCTTCATGCGCAATGCCGTAGGCCCCATGGACTATACTCCGGGCGCAATGATCTCGACCCAGCCCGAGTGCTACGCCTCCGAACGCCCCAACTCGGCATCTATCGGCACACGCGCCTATCAGATGGCCCTCTTCGTGCTCTTCGAAAGCGGCATACAGATGCTCGCCGACAATCCAACCCTCTACATGCGCAACGACGACTGCACACGCTTACTCGCCGACATCCCCCAGACATGGGACGAAACCCGCCTGCTCGATGCCAAAATCGGCGACTATCTCGCTGTGGCCAAGCGCAAGGGGGACAAGTGGTATGTAGGCGCCATAGCCGGCAACGGCGAGAAATGGCGCACGCTCGACCTGCCGCTCGATTTTCTGGCAAAAGATAAAAAATACAAGGCAACCTGGGTGGAGGACGGCATCAACGCACCCCGTCAGGCCATGGACTACCGCATGAAGACCGGCACTGTCAGCGCCGGCGATACTTTCAACGCAAAAATAGCCCGCAACGGCGGTCTCACACTCATCATCGAGCCCGAGAAATGATAAAACCGATATACAATCCGGCTGCCGACCGCTACGACGGTACGATGAAGTACCGCCGCAGCGGCCGCAGCGGTGTGCTCCTGCCCGAGATATCGCTGGGTCTGTGGCACAACTTCGGCGACGTGAATCCTTTCGCCACATCGCAGGATATGGCGCACTTCGCCTTCGACAAAGGGATAACCCACTTCGATCTGGCCAACAACTACGGGCCGTCGTACGGCTCGGCCGAGGAGACTTTCGGCGAGATAATGCGCAAATCGTTCGCTCCGTACCGCGACGAACTGTTCATATCCACCAAGGCCGGCTACGACATGTGGCCCGGCCCCTACGGCAACTGGGGCTCGCGCAAATACCTCATGGCAAGCCTCGACCAAAGTCTGCGACGGATGAATCTCGACTATGTCGACGTGTTCTACAGCCACCGCTACGACCCCGAGACACCGCTTGAGGAGACACTGCAGGCGCTCGTCGACATAGTGCGTCGCGGCAAGGCGCTCTACGCCGGCATATCGCGCTGGCCCAAAGAAGCGGCGGCCTTCGCCTACGACTATCTCGCCGCCCGCGACGTGCCCTGCCTGCTCTACCAGGGACGCTACAATATCTTCGACCGCAGCCCCGAGACCGACGGCACCCTTGCTCAGGCGGCTGCCAACGGCACCGGCTACATATGCTTCTCGCCGCTGGCTCAAGGACTGCTCACCGACCGCTACATCGACGGCATACCCGCCGACTCGCGCATAGCACACGGCGGCCACCTGAAAAAAGAGGCGCTTACGCCCGAAACCGTCGCCAAAATCAAGGCACTCAACGCCATGGCACAGGAGCGCGGACAAAGTCTGGCACAGATGGCACTGTCGTGGGTGCTTGCCCACCGCGAGGTGACAAGTGTAATCGTCGGAGCAAGCTCGGCGCCACAGATCGCCGACAGCTTGAAAGCTCTCGAAGCACCGGCATTCACAGCCGAAGAACTAATACAAATCGACAATATCTGCCAATCGACACTATGAAAATACGTACAATCGCTCTGACAGGCCTGCTGGCCTGTCTTACAGCAGGCGCCGCCGACCATTTCGACGAACGATGGATCGCCAACCAGCATGTGACGGGTGTCAACAAGGAAGACGGCCATGCCACCTTCATGCCCTACGCCGACAAAGCGTCGCTGATGTCGGATAGCCGCTTCAACACCCCGTGGGAGAATCCTGCAAAAGCTGAATATATCAATCTCAACGGCACATGGAAATTCCGCTTCGTGCCCGGTACACCCGAAGGTCCGGGCAAGGCCGAGTTCCAGAGCGCCACTCTCGACGACTCCGGCTGGGATGACATACGCGTGCCGATGAGCTGGGAAATGGCCGGGAAATACAACAAACCGACCTACAACAACTATTTCTATCCCTTCGAAAATACGCCTCCCGCAGCCGTAAAAGGCTGGGTGGAGCACGGTATCACCGAGCATAATGCCATCGGTTTCTACCGCCGCAACTTCGACCTGCCCGAGAAATGGAACGACAAACGTGTGTTCCTGCACTTCGACGGCGTGTACAGCTGCTGCGCCGTATGGGTCAACGGCCGCTTCGCCGGATACTCGCAGGGCGCCAACAACGTTGCCGAATTCGACATCAGCGCCCTTGCCCGCCCGGGCAAAAATCAGCTCTCAGTCAAAGTATACCGCTGGTGCGACGGTTCCTACCTCGAAGCTCAGGATATGTGGCGCCTCAGCGGCATACACCGCGACGTATATCTCTACGCCACCCCGCGCACCTTTGTCCGCGACCACTACATCACCGTAGCCGACCAGAGCGCCGACGGCACTGCCGGCAATCTCGACGTGGCCGTTGAACTCGACAACCGCGACGGCCGTAATGCCGACAAGACGGTGGCTGTTGAGCTCTACGACGCCAAGCGCAATCTGGTGGCCAAGACCTCGCAGCGCGTGCAGTTCAAGGACAAATCCAAAAAGATAAACCTCACACTCCCCGGCCTGAAGAATCTGACCCCATGGAATGCCGAGAATCCCTATCTCTATACTGTCGTGCTCACACAGTCGGATAAGGGCAGGGAAGAGATGGCTTTCTCCACAAAATACGGCTTCCGCAATATTGCAGTTGTAGACTCAGCCGACCACCACTACTACACCATCAACGGCAAACGCATATTCTTCAAAGGCGCCGACATACACGACACCCATCCCCTCTACGGCCGTTATGTCGACAACGAGACAATGCTCGCCGACATCCGCCTGATGAAGCAGGCCAACCTCAACACCGTGCGCACCAGCCACTATCCGCGCCAGGCCAAGATGTATGCCATGATGGACTATTACGGACTCTACGTGATGGACGAGGCCGACCTCGAATGCCACGGCAACCAGACCCTGACACGCAATCCCGAATGGACCGACGCTTTCACCGACCGCAACCGCCGTATGGTGCTCCGCGACCGCAACCATCCATGCGTCATCTTTTGGTCGCTCGGCAACGAAAACGACTCGGGCGACAACATGACGGCATGCTACAATACTGTCAAGAGCCTCGACAACCGCTTCGTACACTGCCACGGCGACAAGGCTTCCGACATGTACTCCGAAATGTACACCATGGTCGATGGCGTTCGCCGACAGATGAAAGGCTCGGCCGACGGACGTCCGTTCTTCATCTGCGAATATGCTCATGCCATGGGCCAGGCCGTAGGCAATCTCACCGACTACTGGAAGCTCATCGAGAGCAGCACAGGTATCGTGGGCGCCTGTATCTGGGACTGGGTCGACCAGGCCATCTATAATCCCGAAGCCATACGCGCCGGCAAGACCATCGATGCCAACGGCTACCATGCCTGGACCGGCGGCTACGACTACGACCCGTGGTTCGACACACATGCAAGCAACGACAAGGCTTTCCATGGCAACTTCCTCAACAACGGCATCATAACCCCCGACCGCCGCTGGACGTCGAAGCTCACCGAAGTGAAGAAAGTATATCAGCATGTCGATTTCCGCGACTATGCCGACGGCCGTCTCACCATTGTGAACAAATATCCCTTCAACAACCTCAACGACAAGTTCTACCTCCGCGGCACCGTGCTGCGCGACGGCAAGAAAGTAGAGGAATTCACCATGCCCGTACATGTGGCCGCCCTCGATACCGCATGCGTGGCACTGCCCATCAACACCGTAGCCAAGCCCGATGCCGAGTACTCGCTGATAGTAGGTCTCTGCCTGAAAGAGGCCACTCCGTGGGCCGACAAAGACTATATGCTGGCCGACGAACAGTTCATGCTGACGCCACGCACGGCACTTCCGGCTGTCGACGCCAAGGGACAGCTCGCCGTGACCGGCCGTAAGGTCACCGGCGACAATTTCGAGATAGAATTCGACGAAAACGGTGCTCTATGCAGCTACATCTACAACGGACGCCAGCTGATAGCCAAGGCACCGGAATACAACGACTTCCGCCGCATCGACAACGATACTGAGGGCAAGCAATTCATAGAGGACGTGAACAACGGCGGCGACATGCGCTACGACTACGGCGCCAACGGCATCGAGAAGCACACTGTTCACTTGCCGCTGGCTCTCCGCGACGGCAAAGCGACCCTCGCCATGGGTGCGACCGGTTCCAAAACAGCCTATAACGTCAACTACACCATATATCCCGACGGCACCCTCGACATGAAGGTGTCGTTCGATCCGCAGCGCCGCGGCCTGCGGCGCCTGGGCATGGGCATGGCTTTCGCTCCCGGATTCGAAGAAATCGAATACTACGCCAAAGGACCCTGGAGCAACTACAAGGACCGCCAGACCGGCTCATACCTGCAGAACTATAGCACCACCATCCGCGACATGGTCGACGAAAACACTCACCCGCAGACCTACGGCGACCGTCAGGGCCTGCGCCGCCTGGTACTCAAGGACAAGGAGGGCAAGGTAGATCTGACCGTACTCACCGAGGGCGACGTGGCATTCTCGCTGTCGCACTACAACGAACTGGACTGGAACAAAGTGACCCAGTACACCCGTCTGCACTGGTCGGATCTCAAGGAACATCCCGAAACATTCGCTCACTTCGACTACTGGCAGCGCGGCATCGGCAACAACAGCTGCGGCTCCGACTGCTGTCTGCCTCACTACGAGACACCCTATCCCGGCAACTGGCAGGGCGCCGACGAGCTAAGCTATACTCTGCGCTTCTCGCCCGTAGCCGCCGGCTCGAAAAAGTAATAAGTTTAAAAAATTAAGATAATTGTAAAGTTGAAAGAGTAATGAGTTTAAAAAGTTAAGATAATAGTACCGGCGAGCCGGGGCCATTATCTTAACTTATTCGACTCTTTCAACTCCTTACCTCCCAAAAACATCTACGACATGAAGAAATTTCTTGCAATTCTTTCGGTGGCAGCAATGCTCTGCAGCTGCGCCGAAAAAGAAAAAGCAGTGACGGGCCTCACCGACTACGTGAACCCGCTGCTCGGCACAGCCACCCTCTGGGAAACCGAGGATCTGGGCTACGAACGCCATCAGCAGAAGCGCACATGGGGTGCCGAGGCATTCCCCGGCGCCACACTCCCCAACGCCATGGTACAGCTTACGCCCGTGACCATGTGGCACGCAGGCGGCGGTTATCAGTACGAGGACACTACAATCCTCGGTTTCGCCCATTCTGCCATGGGCCACTGGAACCTCATCGACCTGCCTATCATCCCTGTCACCGGCTATTTCAACGCCGATAACTACGCTTCGGGCTACTCGCACAAGAATGAATCGGCACATCCGGGCTATTATCAGGTATTCCTCAACCGCTATGGCGTGAATGCCGAGCTTACCACAACCCCGCATGCAGGCTACCACAAATACACATTCAACGAAAAAGACCCCAAACGTCTTCTCGTCAACGTGGCTCACAACCAGGGCAACGTACGCAACTGGGCCATCGATAAAGCCGCCGACAACGCTTTCTCGGGCCATCAGAACGGCGTGTACTACTACGCTGTGACCAATCTGCCCATCGACTCCATCGGCATACAGACCAGCAAAGCCGAGCGCGGTGCGCCCGTGGCAGTAGTCGACTTCAAGAACAACACCGGCAAAGAACCCCTCGAAGTGAAGGTGGGCATGTCGTATGTGAGCGTCGACAACGCAAAGAAGAACCTCGAGGCCGAAATGCTCGATAAGAACTTCGACCAGGTAAAACAGGAAGCCAACGACACCTGGGAGAACCTGCTGGCAAAAGTTAAGGTAGAAGGCGGCACCGAACGCGAAAAAGGCCTGCTCTACTCCACCCTCTACCGCGCATCGCTGATGCCGCGTCTGGAGAGCGACGTCAACGGCGAATACCGCGACAACCGCGGCGAAATCATCACCGACTCCACATTCCGCTACTACTCCAACCCCGCATTCTGGGATGTAAGCCGCAACCAGCTCATCCTGCTGGGCATGCTTCAGCCCGATGTAGCCCGCGACGTAATCAAGTCGACCATCGACCGCGGCGAAAAAGGCTCGGGCTATATTCCCACCTACTTCCACGGCGACCACGCTCCCACATTCATCATCGGCAGCTGGAAACGCGGCATCAAGGACTTCGACCTCGACCGCGCATACGCTCTGTGCCTCAAGAGCGCAATGGTGCCCGGCCCCGGCGGACGCGCATGGATGGAAGAATACCTCGCCAACGGCTATGTGGCCGACGAGAACCTGCCCGACTGCCCCTTCTGGGAAGAGCACAAAGGCGGCGTCACCAAGACCCTCGAATATGCCTACGACGACTACGCCGTAGCCCAGATTGCCAAAGAACTCGGCGACTCAGTGAACTACAACAAGCTGATGGAACGCTCGAAGAACTATAAGAATGTGTTCAACCCCGACAACGGCTTCTTCATGGGCCGCATCGAAGGCGGCGACTGGATGCCCAAATACAATCCCGACCTGCCCTACTACCAGCACATGTACCGCGAGGCCAACGGCTGGAACTCGCTCTTCTACGCTCCCCACGATCCCGAAGGAGTGATAGCCCTCTACCCCTCGCCCGAGGTTGTGGAAGCCAAGCTCGACACTATGCTCACACGTCCCTACTGCGGCCTCGAAGTGGCCAACATGACCGGCTTCATCGGCAACTACTGCCACGGCAACCAGCCGGGTCACACCATCCCCTTCACCTATTACTTCGTGGGCAAGCAGGAGAAATCGCAGGAATTCATCAACAAGATCCTCGACCGCTTCTACGACATGGGCAAGGACAAGCTCGCTTACGCAGGCATGGACGACGCCGGTGAAATGTCGGCATGGTACGCCCTCACAGCAATGGGTATCTACACCTACTCTCCGGCCGACCCGCAGTACATCGTATCGGTGCCCCTCTTCGACAAGGTGACATTCGACCTCGGCGACGACAAGGTAATGACCATATCCAAGACCGGCAACGGCACCAAGATTAAAGAAGTGACCGTAGGCGGTCAGCCCCTCGACGGCTACTTCGTGAACCACGCCGACCTCGCCGCCGGCAAGGAACTCGTCGTAGTCACCGAATAATCCCGCATCATCCCATCCCCTTCAATCCCGGAGAACGGCGCCCCCGCTCTCCGGGATTTTTATTAGGTATACCTTACAAAAATCTGTTTTCCTCATTTTTGTTTGGTATACCTCATAAAATTCCCTATCTTTGTCTCATGGAAATCATATCGCGCCCCGACTACATCAACCATGTGCTGCGTTTTCTCGACAAAGGCATGATAATAGCTCTGACCGGCCAGCGCCGTGTCGGCAAAAGCTATATACTGCGACAGCTATCCCGAATCATAAAAGAAACGATAGCCGATTCTAATGTCATATACATAAACAAAGAGAAAAAACAGTTTGCAGATATAAGAACCGATGAAGATCTTTCGGCCTATGTTGCGGAAAACTACATTGACAATGCCCGAAACTATCTGCTTATCGACGAAGTTCAGGATATCGACGGCTTCGAAAACACCCTGAGGAGCCTCAATGCCGACGAAGAATGCCAGATAATCGTCACGGGCAGCCATGCGAAAATGATGTCGTCGGAACTGTCGACCTATCTCGGAGGCAGATATATCGATATCCATGTGCAGAGTCTTTCGTACAGAGAGTTTCTCGAGTTCCACAGACTCGGGGATAATCCGGAAAGTCTTGAAAGCTATCTGTCGTTCGGCGGACTGCCGCACCTGTTCCGTCTCGGGCTCGAAAATACCGACATGGTATGGGAATATATTCAGAATATATACAACACCATCGTGCTCAAGGATGTGGTGCAGCGCGAGAATCTGCGCAACGTCACATTGTTCGAAAACCTTATGGCCTTCATCAGCGACAATACCGGCCAGCTTGTCTCGGCCACATCACTGTCGAAGTATCTGAAGGCACAGAAAGTCGATCTGACTCCGCTGTCGGCCATAAATTACCTCAAGGCGGCGTCGAATGCCTATATAATCAACAAAGTACCCCGCTACGACATACACGGTAAAAAATTGCTCGAGACCAACGACAAATACTATTTCGAGGATCTCGGTCTGAGGAATCTTCTTGTGGGAAACAACCGCACCCGCGACATCGAGAAAGTAATGGAAAACACCGTGTATCTGCATCTGAAAGGACTGGGCTACAAGCTGACAGTCGGTTCGCTGCCCAACGGCGAAATTGATTTTGTAGCCGAAAAAAATGGCAAAACCGCATATTTCCAGGTAGCATACCTCATTGCCGACGAAAAAACTCTCGAACGAGAATTCGGGAATCTGATGAAAATACCCGACAATTATCCCAAATATGTGATCTCCATGGATGCCATCACCAAGCCTGCAAATTACAATGGCATCGTGCATATGTCGCTGCGCACATTCCTCAAAACAGACAATTTTTAACGACGATACTATCCCGGAGAACGGCGCCCCCGCTCTCCGGAATTTTTATTAGGTATACCTCGCAAAAATCTGTTTTCCTCATTTTTGTTTGGTATACCTCATAAAATCGGGCGCGCGAGGGGGCGAAAGACAAGAATGGCGCTCTGCGACACATCTGCCCGCGGGCGTATGCATAATTTTGCCGCACAACATCTAAATCTATCACTATGAAATTTATCAGAAGCGTCATGGCCGCGATATTACTCGCAGGCGGTCTGACGACGGTTCAGGCGGCCGACGACTGGGCCAATATCAACCGTTACGACAGCAATAACGCCGTTCTCAAAGCCCAGGCAAACTCGGGCTCACGAGTGGTATTCCTCGGAAACTCCATCACCGATTTCTGGGTGACGACGCATCCGTCGTTCTTCTCCGACAACGACTTCATCGGCCGCGGCATCGCCGGCCAGACCACCTACCAGTTCCTGGTGCGCTTCCGCGAGGATATAGTCGAGCTCGCCCCGGCGGCAGTGGTAATCAACGGCGGCACCAACGACATCGCCGAAAACAACTACGCCTACAACGAAGACCGCACATTCGGCAACATCGCCTCCATGGCCGAGATTGCCTCGGCAAACGGCATAAAAGTGATTCTCGCCAGTGTGCTGCCCGCATCGGGATTCAACTGGAACACCTCCATTACCGACGCCGCCGACAAGATAGCATCGCTCAACGCCCGCATCAAGGCCTACGCCGAAAGCCGCTCCTACCCCTACATCGACTACTATTCGGCCCTGGTATCGGGCACCGATCGCGCTCTTAATCCGGCCTATACCAACGACGGAGTCCATCCCACAGCCGCAGGATACGACATAATGGAATCGATAGCCCTCCCGGTAGTACGGAGCGTCGTCAGGCTCAACGCCGACATTCCGGCCGCGGTGTCGATAGCAGGCAGCGCGCTTGCCGAGGGCGAAACAGTGGCTCTGCACATGCACGGCGCGGGCTCTTTCGAGGTATATACCAAGCTCCGCGGTGGCGAGACATTCTCCATCGATGCCGACGGCACCCGCTACGGCGCCGCCGACGGATATCTGGCCGAAAACGGCTCCGTGAGCGTCGACAAGACCGGCGTCTACCGCGTAAAGATCAACTTCGTGTCGCGGACAGTATCGGTAGAAGCCGTAGGAGGCCTTGGCCTGTACTACTGCATTAGCAACGACCGCAAAATCGAACTCACCTATGCCGGAAACGGCGTCTTCAGAGGCTACGGCGACATCACACTTCTGAACCTCGGCTGGGGCTACGACACCCGCTACCGCCTTGCCATGGACCTCGGCAACGGCATACAGTGGTGGGGCCCGATAAACGACAATGAAGACGGCGATCCGCGCGATGACGAGGCATACTACTACATGAAAGAAACCAGCCCGGCCAACCAGTGGGACAACAAGTGGAAATTCGACATCTCCAAGGCCGATGCCGACCATGTGCTCAAAGGCATAGAGGTGACCGTAGACCTCAACGGCAGCCAGTACACCCACTCGATGGCATACGGTGTCGAGGCACCGGCACACACCGTTCCCGCAGCCCTCACGGCGCAGGGCGACGGCCTGGCCGAAGCCCCGTCGCTGACCATGACAAAAATCGACGACAACACATTCGAGCTTTTCACACGCCTGAGCGCCGGCAGGACATTCACCGTAACCGACGGCACCGACACCTACACATCCGACCGCGGCGAGCTCGCCAAAGGCAGCTCCAACACTGTGGACAAAGACGGCATCTACTGCATAAACATAAACTTTGCAAAAGGCACATTCGACATCGGCGAGGTGACCAAAATGACGGTGTACTGCTGCTGGTTCGGCGGCGACCTCAACCAGGGCTGCGAATACAAGGGCAACGGCGTGTGGGAGCAGACCGCCTACTGGGCCATCGACGATTTCCGCTATAAATTCCGCATGGACGTAGGAGGCAAGAGCCAGTTCTGGGGGCCTGTCAATACCGAAGAAGACGGCACCCCCGACGGCACACAGGAATACTTCGACATGGTACGCTCCACACCCGCCACACAGTGGGACAACAAATGGAAAGTGGATCCGTCGCTGAAAAACCACAACGTGAAATGGACCGTATCGCTCAACGGCGACCGCTACACCCACACCCAGACCGACGCCGACGCCACCTCGGCTGTAGCCAACGTGGCAGTAGACGAGGCCGGCGAATACGAATACTTCTCGGTACAGGGCGTAAAACTCGCCTCGCAGCCCGAAAGCGGCATATACATCCGCCGCAAAAACGGCGTCTCCGAAAAAATCGCCGTCAAATAAAATATAGTTACAAGTTACAAATTACAAATTACGAGTTAGTAGTTGTCCGGGCACCCCACTTGTAACTCCTAACTTCTATCTCGTAACTTCCTCCCCTCCTAACTTCCTCCCCCCCTAACTTCCTAATCTCCTTCTTTCCTCTCCTCCTTATCTGTTAAAAGTGTATAAAATACACCCTTGCATATGGCAAAAAACTTTAACATGTGTGTATTTCCGTTTTTAACATCTCGATTTGTATCTTTGCAACTGCAATTGTAATCGAATTCTGCCAAGATTGGATGTTTTAAGAAGTTGTACAACCGAAGAGACACATTTGTCACAAACCGATACAAATTTTTACAGAAAATAGCGGAATTTTGCCGTGCACTAAAGTGCTGAAAACACGTGACCGAAACAAATCTATCCAATAATTATCACTAAAAATCTAATTCGAATGAAGAAATCGAGACCTAAAAGGTTATGGTTCGCATTAGGTGGATTCCTTGCAGTGGCAGCTATAGCAGGCTCGCCCCAGCAGGTATTCGCAGAGCCACAATCGACGGGCGTCAATCAAGAGGCGACCGTGACGGTAAAAGGTACTGTCTTCGATGAAAACGACGAGCCCGTGATCGGCGCCAGCGTCGTGGTAAAAGGTACAAAAGTATCGGCCGTTACCGACATCGACGGCAATTTCTCTATCAGATGTAAGAAATCCGACAAGATCGTGATATCGTATGTCGGATACGATCCTATCGAGGTATCGGCTTCCGCCAACCTCAGCGACATCAAGCTTCAGGCTAAATCCGAACTTCTCGACGACGTTGTGGTTATCGGTTACGGTACTACAACCCGCCGCGCTGCCGTTGGCGCTGTCGACCAGGTGAAAGGCGAAAAAATCGCCGAGCGCCCCGTGCTCAACATGACACAGGCCATGCAGGGTGCTGCGCCTAACGTCATCATCCAGTCGAATTCCTATGACCCCAACAACCAGAGCACTACCTTCAACGTGCGCGGTGTGACCTCGACCACCAGCTCGTCGCCTCTGTTCGTTATCGACGGTGTAGTTGCCGATGACGGTGCTTTCAACCGACTCAACCCCAACGACGTGGAGAACATATCCGTGCTCAAGGACGCCGGTGCCTCTGCAATCTACGGTTCGCGTTCGGCTGCCGGTGTTATCCTCGTTACCACCAAGAGCGGTAAGAAGGATACCCCCGCTACCGTAACATTCAGCGCCAATGTGGGCTGGCAGGATCCCTACTACCCCTTCGACACTGTCGACGGCTATCAGAATGCATGGCTCTACAACCAGGCTCTTCTCAATTCCGGTCTTGCACCCCGTTTCACCCCGGAAGACATTCAGGATCTCTATAACCACCGTGCCGAAGAAGTATGGTCGGTAGACGAAATCAGCAAGACAGCCCTCCAGCAGAAATACAACGTGATGGTACAGGGCGGTAGCAAGAACACCACCTACATGTTCTCACTCGGCTACTACAACCAGGCCAGCAACCTTGTGGGCAAGAACAATCAGGGTATTCAGCGCTACAACATGCGTATGAACATCGGCACCGATATCGGCCGCTTCCATATCGGCGCCATCATGCAGTTCACCCGCAACAACTCGATGATGTCCGACGCATACCTCTTCAACGTATATGCCGACTCGCGCCGTACTCCCAAGTACTACTACAACAACACCACCATGCGCGACGGTCTCTACGTGAACAACTCGTACGGCGGCTCGCCTGTAGGTGCCCTCAATTCTCCGGGCTACAACAAATACCGCAACAACGACTGGAGCGGTACCATCAACGCCGACTTCAAGATCATCGAAGGCCTCAAGCTCCGCGGTGTGTTCGGCGCCGACGTCAACAACCAGATGCGTTCGTCGCGCAGCATGCCCCGCGAATACTATAGCCCCGACGGATCTCTGCAGACTGTTTCGGCCAAGGACTACAGCGCAAGCAACTGGAACTACGACTCCTACCGTCTGAACTCGCAGATCCTTCTCGACTTCAACCGCACATTCAAGGACGTACACATCGTCAACGCAATGTTCGGTTTCACCAACGAATCGTGGACCGGTTCGGGCAATGAAGTATCGCAGGGCTACATCGATCCCGACCTCGGCACTCCCTCGGAAGACACCACAACCGAGAACAGCGCTTTCGGCGGTCACACATTCCTCAACGACCGAGGCCGCACATCGATCAGCTCGCTCATCGGCCGTGCCGGCTACAACTACGCCGACCGCTATATGGCTGAGTTTACATTCCGCTACGACGGCTCGAACAAGTTCCACAAGGACTATCGCTGGGGCTTCTTCCCCTCGGTTTCTCTGGGCTGGCGTGCCACCGAAGAAGAATTCCTCAAACGCTACCAGCAGAATGTCGGCGACCTCAAGCTCCGTCTCTCCTGGGGTATCCTCGGTAACCAGGCCGTGGGCGACTTCGACCGCTTCACCACCTATCAGCTCTACTCGGGCGGCCTCGTGTTCAACAACCAGGCAGCAGGCTGGGCAGGCTTCAACTCGGGCCAGGACGACCTGACATGGGAAAAAACCAAGACCTATAACATCGGTATCGACGCTACCTTCTTCAAGAACGCCCTTCAGGTTTCTATCGACGGTTTCTACAAGCGCACAACCGATATCCTCCAGACTCCCCGCTATCCCGGTATCTACGGTACATCGGTTCCCCGCGCCAACATCGGCGAAATGAGCAACCGCGGCTGGGAACTCTCGATCCAGTACTACCTCAAGACAGGCGAGTTCAACCACAACTTCAACCTCAACCTCGGCGATACCCAGAACAAACTTCTCAAGTATCCCGGCCACGAGAATATCTGGAATATGGACGGACTCTACGCCATACAGCGTGAAGGCATGCCTCTGATGAACTACTACGGCCTTGAAACAAAAGGCATGTTCCAGAGCTACGAAGAAATCGAAAGCTCGGCCACACTTCCCGGCATTGCCGTGCAGCCCGGCGACGTGAAGTATGTCGACCAGAACGGCGACGGTGTGATCGACAACAACGACCGCGTAGTCCTCGGTAACCCCTTCCCCCGCTATACATTCGGCTTCACCTACGGTCTTAACTGGCGCGGCTTCGACTTCTCGATGTTCTGGCAGGGTGTGGGCAAGCGCTCGCAGTATGTGCGCGGCGAAATGCTCGAACCGTTCCATGCCAACTACTCGTGGATCATCTACAAGCACCAGCTCGACTTCTGGACCCCCACCAACACAGACGCCGAATATCCCCGTCTGTCGGCTTCCGGCTCCAGCTCCTATACCAACAACTACAAAGGCAGCTCGCTCAACGTTCACAACGGTGCCTACGCACGTCTTAAGAACCTTACCCTCGGCTACAGCCTCCCCGCAAAGGTTATCCGCACTCTGGGCATGAGCAAATGCCGTTTCTATGTGACAGGCGAAAACCTCTGGACTATCTGCAATAAATCGTGGATCGATCCTGAAGTATCGAACGTATCCTCGACCGGCGGCGAAGGCGACACAAGCGCCGGACGTTACTACCGTTCCTATCCTTCTCTCCGCTACTACGGTGTCGGTATTGATGTAACCTTCTAAATCGTATCAGAACAATGAAACTTCTCAAAATAATGGCGGCAGGCGCAATCCTCGCCGGTGGTGTGGCCCTCACAGGCTGTAACGACCTCGAGCAGCCGCCAAGCAACCAATATACAAACGCCAACTTCTGGACCAAGAAGAACGTAGGCCTGCTTGTGAACACCGCCTACACCCAGCTCTATAATTCAGGCACAATGTGGGGCGACGAGGAACTCGGCGACAACCTCTACAACGGCTACCGCGCCGAAGACCGTCACCTCATCCGCCGCGGCATCGCCACTTCGTCGGTCGGCACTTTCGGATGGAACGGCTGGTACGGCGGCCTCCGCTCCTGCCACACATTCCTCGAAAACTGCCAGGCTGTCGACGGCGTTGACGAAGCTGTGGTACGCCGCCTCAAAGCCGAGGCACGCTGCATCCGCGACTTCATCTACTTCCGCCTCACCAACCTTTACGGCGCCATACCTTTCTTCATGGAGAACCCGACACTCGACCATGCAAGCACTCTGACTCGTACTCCCCATGCCGAAGTTATCAAGACAATTGTCGAGGACCTCGAGGACCTTATCCCCGACCTTCCCAAGAAGGACGAACTGCCCGTCGACGAACGCGGCCGACTCACACAGGCTGCCGCCGCCATGCTCCGCGCACGCATCGCTCTTATGGAAAGCGACTGGGCTACCGTAGAAAGCTGGACAAAGCGCATCATCGACGGCGAATTCGGCCGCTATGAGCTTTTCCCCACCTATGCCGGTCTCTTTGCCGAAGAAAACGAATACAATGACGAAGTAATCCTCGACATGGGCTATGTAAGCGGTGTCAAGACCTGGGGCGAAATCACAAACATGAAGCCCTCGTCGCTCCGTTCGAACTACATCACCTGGACTCCGACCCAGAGCCTCGTCGACAGCTATCTTACTCTCGGCGGCTACAGAATCGACGAACCGGGCACCGACTACGACAAAGAAAATCCCTACGCCAACCGCGACCCGCGCTTCGACGCCACCGTTATCCACGATAAATCGGAACTCTACGACCCCGTGACCGGCCGCACTCACACCATCTTCATCGATCGCCGTTCGGGCGTCAGCGCCGACAACGTAGGTTCGGGCGCAGGTCTCGACCAGACCGTCACCGGCTACTATACCCGCAAATGGTTCTCGCCCATCAAGGACGACAACGGTTATAACTCGGGCCTCAACATCATCATGATGCGCTACGGCGACGTTCTGCTGATGTATGCCGAGGCAATGAACGAACAGAACAAGATGACAGCTTCCGTATGGGATCAGACCATCGGCGCACTCCGCGCACGCGCCGGCTTCACCGCCGACAAGGCCCTTAAGATGCCCGCAGGCGATCTCCGCCAGATCATCCGCAACGAACGCCGCGTAGAGCTCGCTCTCGAAGGCCTCCGCTGGTGGGACATCAAGCGCTGGAAAGCCGGCAAGGAATACCTCGACGGTCCCGTAAAAGGCTGCACATTCGTAGGCGGCGACGCTGTCCTCGACAACTATGTCTTCGACGAGAACCGCGACTACCTCTGGGCAGTTCCTCAGAGCGAAATCGACTTCAACCCCAACCTCAAACCCCAGAACCCCGGCTACGGCAGCTGATAAGCGAACGAGCCATAAGGCCGACAGCCCATCAGTCCTATAAGACCTATTAGTCTAATCAGACCAATCGGGCTGTCAGCCAAAAACAAAAGACCAAAACCAATCAAAACAAGAATTCAACAAATGAAATCTATAGTATATAAGAGCCTCGCGCTCGCAACCGTTCTTGTCGCCGCCGCTTCCTGCACCGACAACATGGAATATACCGACGTTACCCCCAACCCGGTAACCGCCTTCTACGAGCCCGCCAACGGAAAAAGCGTGAAACTCGTTCCCTCCGCAACCGCAAGCCTCTTCTTCGAATGGGAAGCAGCTCATGCAGCCGACGGCTCCGTTCCCCAGTACGAACTCGCTTTCTACAAAGCCGACGACACGACCACACCTATCTATAAGGTTACAGCCGACAACACCGGTGCAAAACCCACTGCTACAGTATCGCACAAATCGCTCACCAAAGTCATGGCCGCTGCCGGTGTAGACATGGGCGACGAAGGTACTATCAAATGGGGCGTTATCGCCTACTCCGGTGCAAACAGCATCAAATCGACCATCCTCTATGATCTTACAATCACCCGCTTCATCGGTTTCGATGAAACTCCCGCTCAGCTCTATATCACCGGCGCAGGCTCCGAAACCGGCGATAACGTAGAAGCAGCCAACGCACTTCTCAAACCCGACGCAGATACTTTCGAAGGCTTTGCAAAACTCACTGCCGGCCAGAAGATCTTCTTCGTATCCGACAAGACCGACGCAGCCAACACCAGCTACAGCATCAAGGAAAACAGCATCGTCGAAGGTGCTGACGGCGGCACAGGCGTAGCCGAAACAGGTGTTTACCGCATCAAGATCGACTTCTCTACCGCAAGCATCTCGCTCCGCAAGGTTGACCACGTCTACATGCGCTTTACCGACTTCGACGGCTTCTCCGGTCTGCCCGACAATCACTATGCTTTCGAATTCGACTACGTTGGCAACGGTGTCTATAGCAAAGACGCAACTATAGTAACTAAGGATACCGGCTGGAGCTGGGACCCCTTCGAATCGCGCCACAACTTCCTTATGGAATATGCAGACGGCAGCCAGACAACATGGGGCCCGCTCAACGCAGGCAACGACGGCAAGCCCGGCAGCATCGACATCACCAACGGCGACTTCACAATGGTAGAATACGACGGCAAGGTCAGCAACAAGTGGAAACTGCCCGACGTATGGTACAACGTGCCTCTGACCTATACCCTCTACTTCAACGGCGAACACGGCGCATTCAAGCACTTCGCTACTGTTAAGTAAACCCTATTAAAATCGAATCTCAATGAAAAAAATATTAGGAATAGCAGCGTTCGCCGCGATGATCGGCTCAATGGCCGTATCGTGCGACAACGTCGACGAGTATGTTCCGCCAACAGCACCCACCGGCTACACCACCGACTGGAACGCTGTGGCCGACAGCTCCACTACCGCTTTCATCCAGAATTTCTGGAACGATCAGGAAGGCTTCTTCAACGCCAAGAGCACCGGCTACGAAGGCGAAAACAACAACTACTGGCCGCAGGCCCACGCCATGGACGTAGTAATTGCCGCCTACCAGCGTACCGGCGACTCCAAGTACAGCGCTCTGTTCGACAAATGGTTTCAGGGCGTAAAGAAACAGTGCTGGAGCGGTGAGAAAGACAAATACTGGGTGCCCCTCTACGACGATAACGCATGGATATCGATTACGATGATGAAGCTCTACAACATCACCAAAGATTCCAAATATCTCGAAGCTGCCCGCTATCTCCACGAAGACATGATGGCCAACGGCTGGGACAACGAGAATATCGGCGGCCTTTCGTGGGGCGCTCCCGGCACAGGTTACTTCGGCGACAGCCGCGCTATCTGCACCAACGGCCCTGCCTGCGTACTCGCGTTCCTGCTCTACGAGGCTACCGGCGAAGAGAAATACGCCGAAAACGGTATGAAGATATATAACTTCCTCCGCAGCTACGTCCTCGATCCCGGCACAGGCCGAGTGCTCAACGGCATCAACCGCAAGACCCTCCTTTCCGAAGGCGAGGATTCCCGTGAATACTCCTACACCCACGGCACCGTAATGTCCGCCGCATACCACGCCTACAAGTACACCGGCGACGAAGTATATCTCAAGGATGCACGCCGCATAGCTTACTATGTGACCACTGTAGCTTGCGCAGACCAGGCCACCGGCGCTCTCTTCTTCGAAAACAAGACATGGCGCTGGGACGACTCGAGCGGCGACACCACACTCTTCCGCGCAGTGCTCTTCCCCTATCTGGCCGACATCATCGAAGCTCCCGAAATCGACCAGATGTGGCGCGACAAGTTCTTCAAAACACTCAACACCACCGCTATCCTCACATGGACAACCGGTGTCCTCGACAAGAGCGACTACAAATTCATCATGTACAACTCGAACATGACCAAGGGCGTGGCAGTTGGCGAAACAGGCTACCTCAACCCCAACACCACCGGCGCCTCCTGCATCGAAGCTCGCGCACGTCTCTACAACAGCCTTGGCAAATAAAAAGTGAAAAAGGCAAAAGGCTAACCCTTAACCTTTAACCACTAACCTAAAAGAAGGTAATTTAGTCATCGCATTGTCTGAATTATTAGATTCCCTCCCGGGCCCCGCGCCCCGGAGGGAATCGCTTTTTCCGGCCGGCCCCCGTAACCGCCTTTGGCGGTTTAATATAAACACAGCCTATGGTTTGGGCTTTGCCCATACCATAGGAAATGTCGGCATCACCAACAGGCAACCGCATAGCAGTTGAATAAATGCGCGTACGACGTCCATATTCAACCGCTACGAGGTTGTTTTGCGTCGTGGCATGTATTCCTATGGTATAGCCGCCTGATGGCGTCTAAACCATAGGCTATATCTATCTTTGAACCGCCAATGGCGGTTCTCCCCGGCCGGCACTGTAACCGCCCATGGCGGTTCTTCTTATCAATACATTGAAAATAAATTTGCACACGCCGGTGATATTGCATATATTTACCACATGGCTAACACATTATCAAAACTATACGTCCATATTATATTTGCCGTAAAGGGCAGATACGGTTTTCTGCCGACACATTTGCTCCCCGACATACACGCATATATGGCAGCTGTTGTACGCAATCTGGGGCACAAATGCATACGTATAGGAGGTACCGAAAATCACGTGCATTTATTGATTGAATACAATATCAACAAGCTTATCCCCGATCTGGTGCACGACCTAAAGATAGCCGTAAGCCATTATATAAACGAAAAACGTCTGGTAAGAGGGCGGTTTCAGTGGCAAAGAGGATATGCAGCTTTATCGTATTCTAAGAGGGTGTTTCATAATATCTGTTAAACTCCAGGTTGGTGTATTTTTGCTTAA
>URMS01000024.1 GCA_900548975.1 uncultured Porphyromonadaceae bacterium | reverse complement strand
TTTTTAGCCTGTTTAAACTATAAAAAGAGACTGCCCAAACTTGTTAGACAGTCTCTTGTGTATGGTGTTGCAGGGAGAAATCAGTCGAGGGTGAGGGTGACTATCGATTTGGCGGGGAGAGCTACGGTGAGAGTGCCGTCGGCTACCGAAGCGCCGTCGAAGGGCCTGAGGGTCACTTTCTCGGGCTCGCCGAAGTTATTGTAGTCGTGTATGTCGGCAGCGGTGAGAATCTCGGCCTTAACCACTTTGCCGGCCTTGATTTTCTCCAGGGGCAGACGGATGTCGAAATTCTCGGTGAGGTCGGTGTTGGTGAGCGATATGGTCACTTTTCCGTTCTTCTCAGATGCTGTGGCGCTGATAACGGGCACTTTACGGCCGTCGCGGACTTTGCGGACAGGAGTCTTGATGTCGAGCGGTATCAGGCGTGCGTCCTGATGGGGCACGTACATCTTGAAGACATAGTAGGTGGGTGTGAGCACCATTTTGTCGTCTTTGGTGAGCACCATTGCCTGAAGCACATTGGCTATCTGGGCGATGTTGGTCATTTTGACGCGGTCGGTGAGCGGATGGAAGGTGTTGAGCGACAGAGCGGCCACCATGGCGTCGCGCATGGTGTTCTGCTGATAGAGGTGACCCCTGATTGTGCCGGGTTCCTCGTCCCACCATGTGCCCCATTCGTCGACCATAAGGCCCACGCGCTTCTTGGGGTCGTATTTGTCCATTATCTTCATGTGCTTCTCCACGACCGGACCGATTTCGAGGCACTTGCCGAGAGTCCAGTAATAGTCGTCGTCTGTGAAGTCGGTGGCCGAGCCTTTCGAGCCAGTCCAGCCGGCTACGGTGTAGTAGTGGAGCGATATGCCGTTCATGTGGTGACCGGCCTTGCGCATCATCACATCGGTCCAGTTGTAGTCGTAGTCGCTGGCACCGGAAGCGATCTTGTACAGGCGGTTTTTGCCGAAATTGCGGCAGTAGGTCTGATAGCGGCGATATACGTCGGCATAGTATTCGGGAGTGAATGAGCCGCCGCAGCCCCAGCTTTCGTTGCCTACGCCGAGATATTTGAGGTGCCAGGGCTTCTCGCGGCCGTTGAGCTTGCGGAGCTGTGCCTGGGGGCCGTCTTCGGCGGTGATATATTCCACCCATTCGGCAAGTTCCTCGACGGTGCCGCTGCCGACATTGCCGCTGAGGTAGGGTTCGATGCCGAGCATTTCGCACAGATTGAAGAACTCGTGGGTGCCGAAGCTGTTGTCCTCGACGGTACCGCCCCAGTTGTTGTTGACCATGCGCGGACGGTTCTCGCGGGGGCCGATGCCGTCGGTCCAGTGGTATTCGTCGGCGAAGCAGCCGCCGGGCCAGCGGAGTACGGGTATGTGGAGCTCGCGGAAAGCGCCGAGCACGTCGTTGCGGTAGCCTTTGGTGTTGGGAATGGGCGAATCCTCGCCAACCCAGATGCCGCCGTAAATGCAGGTGCCGAGGTGCTCGGCAAACTGGCCGTAGATTTCTTTGTTGATCTTAGGCGCTGTTGCCGATGGCTTAGGCTCTATGGTCACGGTCTGGGCGGCGAATGCCGATACCGTGCCCAGCAATGCCGCGGCTGTGAGTGTCTTGATTTTCATAGAAAGAGATTATTGGGCATATTTGAACTTGAACACGTAGAATGTGCCGGGAGCGAGCGCGGTATTGTAGGTTACGATGCCTTTCACCGGCTTGGCTATGGATGCCGCGTCGACCGATGTGGTCACAGGCACGATGAGGTCGGGATTTTCGAGCGAATTTTCGGCGTCGGGGTCGGGTGACGAGAGGGTGGTGACGCTGAGAGCCTCGACACCGGCGCTTTTCTTTTTGAAGCCTTTGAGCTGGATCTCGAAGGGCTGCTCGGTGGCCGAAGTATTGGCTACCTTGACAATGTATTCGTGAGTGTCCTTGTCGACAACGGCGCTGGCGAAGAGGCCGTTCTGACCTTCGTTGCCGGCGGCGGGACGGCCGTCGAGGTTAGCGGGAAGCACGTTGGTGCCCTTGTTGAGGCCGTAGAGCTGCTGTACGTAGTAGCTTGCGGTGGGGAACGATGCGCTGTTGTCGAACCATATCATGTCGGGACGCCACTGCCAGCCCTCGACATGGGCGAAGAGGGGAGCGTAGGTGGCCATGTGCACTACGTCGGCGTTGCGCTCGAGGCCGGTCATGAATGCGGCTTCGAGAAGTGCGGCGTTGAAATGGTTCCATTTTTTGCCTTTGCCGTGGCAGGCATATTCGCCGGCGAACACTTTCGGGCCTTTGCGGTCGTAGTTGTCGTAGCGGTTGCCCTGAGCGAGGAACCAGCTTTCGGGACGGTAGAAGTGCTCGTCGACAAGGTCGGCGCCGAGTTTCTTCATCTGGGGCCAGAGATAGTCGAACTGCTCGCCTTCGGAGTCGGGACCGGACGAACCTACGATCTTAATATCGGGATAAGCCTTGCGGATGGCCTCGACGAAGGGTGCGAGGTGCTCGGGGTATTCGGGACCCCACTGCTCGTTGCCGATGGCGATGAACTTGAGGTTGAAGGGTGCGGGATGGCCCATTTCGGCGCGGAGCGCGCCCCATTTGGTGTCGGTGCTGCCGTTGGCGAACTCAATGAGGTCGAGAGCGTCCTGGATATAGGGCTGAAGCTCGGCCACGGGTACATGGGCGCTTTCCTCGTGGTTCTGGAACTGACAGGCGAGACCTACACTGAGCACGGGGAGGGGTTCGGCGCCGACTTCTTCGGAGAGGAGGAAGTATTCATAGAAGCCCAGACCGCCCGACTGGTAGTAGTCCGGGAAGAAACGGTGCTGGAAGGTGTAGTGCCAGCGGTTTTCGTTGACAGGACGGTTTTCTACCGGGCCTACGGTGTTTTTCCACTGGTAGCGTGTGGCCAGGTCGGTGCCTTCGACTATACAGCCGCCGGGGAAGCGGAAGATGCCGGGCTTGAGGTCGGCGAGTTTCTGGGCGAGGTCGGGGCGGAGACCGTTTTCATGGCCGTTCCATGTCTTTGCGGGGAAAAGCGAAATGTGCTCCAGGTCGACGGGTGTAGTATCGGGTTTGGTTAGGAAAATGCGCAGTTTGCCCTTTTCGCAACTTTTGCCCGGGGTAAGAGTGACTTCATATTTTTTCCACTCTTTCGAATTGATATTTATTTCCTTGGATGCGTCGACCTGAGATTCTCCCATCGATGACGGATTTTCGAGCTCTACGCGGATTTTAGCAGGTTTGCCCTGAGGCGAGCGCGCCCACACCGAAAAGCGGTATTCTTCGCCTTTCTTATATGTGACGCCGAAGAAACCTTCGTTCTCCAGGCCGGTATGCTTGTCGTTGTGTCCGGCCGAAGCGAGACGCACGTAGTGGGGATTGCGCTCGAAGGGGCCGTCGTTCTGCAGCTTGACGTCGCCGTAAGTAACCCAGGCGGCGAGGTTCTGAGGAAATTCGAAAGAGCGGTTTTTCACCATTTCGGCGTAGAGACCGCCGTCGGCGGCGTAGTTTATGTCTTCGAAAAACAGGCCGTACATAGTCGGCTGTATGGGGGCTCCGGGTTTGTCGACCTGGATAGTCAGCACGTTGTCGGCCGCGCCGAGCGACATTGCCGTGGCGAGTCCGAGCGACAGGAGCAAGCTTGATTTGTGGTTCATGATATGGTATTTTGGTGTATTATATTTTTTAATAAAGTCTATTTGATACGTTTGCCCCATATGGAGCGCCCGTCGGCGTCGAGGCCGGTGAAGAGAGCAGTATCGTGTTCGCGTTCCCAGTCGTGGCCTGCGAATACGATGATATTTTCAATCCTGTCGGGGCCGAGGCATAGAGTGAGGGTCTGATTCTTATTGTCGAAAGTCCAGGAGCCTTCGCCGGGCTCAGTGCGGCCATCCTTGCAAAGGGTTATTTTTTCGGACCGGTTCCATTCGCCCTCAAGGAGATTGCCTTCGCCCCACATGATCTGCCCGGCCTCGAGACGGCGGTCGGCGCGAGGCTCGTGGAGGCGGATTATTTCCCATTCTCCTATTATATCCTTGTGGGAAAAATCACGCTGAGCCACCCCGGCATATCGCTCGGGCGAAACAACGGGCCAGCCGTCGGGAGTGAAGAACATGCGCCTCACATGCAGATCCATCATGGCCGGTTCGGATGCCAGACGCCCCTGATGAGCCATATACCATGCACCTGCGTCGTCTTTGAAAGCGCCGCAGTGGGCAGTGCCGACCCAGCCGGGATGCTCCGAGAAACTGTAGGCGGCTGTCAGCAGCGGGAAGTTGTCTGTGGTATCGGCCATTTCTTTTCCATGAAAATCGATGAATGGCCCGTCGACACTGCGGGAGCGACCCACGCGTACATTGTATGTTGTCATCAGAGGGTCGTACGAGCCGAAGAGGTAGTAATATCCGTTGTCGGGATTGAATATTATCTCGGGCGCCTCGAGATTGTCCTTTTTATAATTGGCACGTCGTGCCACGAGTTTGCCCTGATCGCCCTCTGCAAGGGGAAAGCCCGACACGGGGTCCAGTTCGATACAGAAAAGCCCTCCGAAATATGAGCCGTAGTGCATGAAACGCCGTCCGTCGGCTGTGTTTATCACGGTAGGATCGATGGCGTTCATCACCGAAGTGGAGTCGGTGCGTACCACAGGGCCTACATGCCGCCATGGCCCGGCAGGCGACTGTGCTTCGGCCAGACCTATGTACGACGTGTTTTTGCCGAAGGCCGACACGCAGTAGTAGAGATGATATCGGTCTTTACCGGCTTCGATCATATATGGCGCCCATATATTGTAGGCGCCCTTGCCGTTGTTGTGGCCGCGCACCCATTCGACAGCTTCGGCGGGAATTTCGGGAAATGCCCATCCGGCGAATTCCCAGTTTACGAGGTCGGCGGATTTGCGTATCTGTATGAACCCGAGGGGTACATTTTTTTCTTTTGCCTGCTTTCGGTTTTCGCGGAAGATGGCATCGGTGGAATACATATAGAAAGTATCGGCCACTTTGCATACTGCAGGATCGTGTACGTTGTAGGTTCCCCATTCGGTGTATTTTTCCATTGCGGAAAGCGCCGAGTAGTCATCAGCCCATGGATTGGATGACGGCAGGGGACGGAAAGCGGGTCCAGAGCAAGCGCAGACGGCAGAGACAATAATCGCCGACGCTGAAATTCGGATAAGGTGTTTCATGTAGAATTAGGGCGCGATTGGCATTTTGCCGGTAAAATTAGCAATTTTGCAGACACGACAAGGTGGATAAAAGGGTATTTTTTGAGGATAAAATGACATTTTGCGGACGTGAAAAAATTTTATAAGAAAGCAGCTCAATAATTTGCATAAAAAAAATTCTGAAATAAAAAAATATGTTATCTTTGTCCGTCGAAATGCCATCAGCGCCCTGTCGTGACGTGCCTACAGCCTTAGATAATACCAAAAATATCATATTTTGAAATCTCGTACATCTCTGATATTTCTTTGCCGCAGAGCATGGGTTGCCGCTTTGCTTGCGGTGGTAGCGTCGGTATGGTGCAAGGGCGCCGGTGTCAACGACGCGCAAGGCGCCAAGTCGTTCCTGTCGATGTACAATGTGGGGTATCTGACCGTGTCGGAAGGATTGCCTCACAATTATGTGGACGATGTGTACCGCGACAGCCGCGGCTTTCTGTGGATAGGTCTCGGCGGTGGCGGCCTGTCGCGCTACGACGGCAGCGAGTTCATCAATTTCAATATTACATCGGCCGACTATCCTATCGTGGGCAATTTCGCTGTTGAGATGGCCGAGGACCGTTTCGAGCGTCTGTGGGTGGCCACCGAAGGCGGTCTGTGCGTACTCAATCTCTATACTTTGGCCATGGAGGAGATCGAGGACCATACGGCAGCGCTGTACGATGTGATGCACCAGCCCGTGTGGGCCGTGACTGTAGATGCCGAGGGCAATGTGTGGACGCGCAGCGGCTCGGCTGTGTACCGCATACGTTTCGACGGCGCGGGCGCTGTAGAGGAAGTACTCGAATATGGCGGTCTGCCGCATCCGGTGGGCAATGTGGCGCTCTGCGATGTGTTCGGCAACGGAAAGATATGGACCGCCATCAACGGCGACATATGCGAGCTCGAGGTTGTCCCGGAAACCGGAACGATTGCGTCGACGCCGGTGGCCGAGTGCCTGAAGTTCGTCAGCGATATAGGTGTGTTCGACATGCTCCTCTACGGCAGCGAAGTGTGGATAGCTACCGACCGCGGGCTGTGCCGCTACAATCCGGCACAGAATATAGCAAAAATGTATGTTCACAACGAGGCCGACACCATGTCGATATCGCAGAACTATGTGAACACTCTGGCTGTTTCGCCCGACAAGCGCCTGATAGCCGGCACGCTGCAGGGACTTAACGTGTACAATCAGATAAATGACAATTTCGAACGCATACACCAGTCCTATCCCGAGCAGCCGGGGTCGATCAACAATAACTTCATCAATAAAATATATGTAGACGGCGAGCGTATATGGATTGGCACGGAAGGCTGCGGCCTGAACCGGCTGTCGCCGAAGCGACTTAAAGTAAAAGATATAACGCATAATTTCAATGCCGCAGGCAGAAGCATGAATGTACCGGTCAACGCTATTCTTGCCGAAGACGACGGTACTCTGTGGGTCGGCGCGGTAGAAGGCGGCCTGCACCGGTCGGATACCGATGTACGCGAGTTCCGCAGCTATTCGGCGGAAAGCGGACATCTGAGCCACAACTCCGTGAGCGCACTGGCCCGCGACGGCAAAGGCCGTCTGTGGGTAGGCTCGTGGGGCGGGGGAGTGGATGTGTTTGCCGAGCACGGTAGCAAGGACTTGCGGCGAATACGCCATATAATACAGACCGACGACGGCAGCCGGCATATAGGGTATATAGGCGCTCTGATATGGGACCCGGTGAACAGTCTTATGTGGATAGGGACATCGCGGGGGCTTTTCGTGTACAATCCGCAGGACGATAGTGTGCGCGAAGCCTACCAAGGGAGTGCCGACGATGTGTTCGGTGCTGTTGGTTCTGTAATCGACCGTGAAAACCATCTGTGGTTCGGTTCGAGCAAGGGATTGATAGACATAGATCTGACGGCCTACGGTGCGAAGCGGGC
The DNA here is from genome assembly GCA_900548975.1 of uncultured Porphyromonadaceae bacterium. Classification (GTDB taxonomy): domain Bacteria; phylum Bacteroidota; class Bacteroidia; order Bacteroidales; family Muribaculaceae; genus CAG-873. The sequence continues at coordinate 33,463 of URMS01000024.1, read as the reverse complement.
GCGTGATGCCGTGCGCCATATCCGCGGGCGCCTCGACAATCCCGATGCCGTGGCCGACGAGCGCATAACATTTCTTTTCCTCGACCATGAGGGGGCTCTGTGGATCGCGACCAACGGCAGCGGCGTGTACAAGCGCTACAGCGACGGTACTTTCGAGAATTTCGAGAATATCAACAGTTCCGACGGGCTGCCAAGCGACATTGTGCTGGGCATAGCGCAGGACAAGAACGACAATCTGTGGTTTTCGACCTACCGGGGTCTGGCGTGCATGGAGCCTTCGGGAAGCATGATGACCTACGACCGCAGCGGCGACCTCAGCACCGACCAGTTCTACTGGAATGCCGCCGCAACCGACTCGGCCGGAAAGGTGCTTTTCGGAACCACCGAAGGCCTCATGTGCATATCGGGCATGTTGCCCGGTGCCGACAGCTTGCGCGAGCACGGGCTGGCCTTCACGCATGTGTGGGTCGACAACAAGGCGCTTCTGCCGGGAGGCGACAAAGGCACAGAGCCATATTTCTGCCCTGTGCGCGGACTGAAGATGCACGAGAGCAGCCGGTCGGTGTCGTTCGAGTTCTCGGCATTCGACTACGACGGCAAGAACGGAGGGGTGTACTCCTACCGTCTGATAGGATTCGATGACGACTGGACTACTCTGGCACCCGGACGCCGTTTCACGGGCTTTACCAACCTCAAACCGGGCAAATATACACTGCAGGTACGCTATGTACGCAAGGGACAGAGTGTGGACGAAGCTGTGATATCGGAGCTGCCGATTACGGTGACGCCCTATTTCTACCGCCGGTGGTGGTTCATACTCCTTGCGGCTGTCCTCGTGGCGGGGTGCGCCGTACTTCTGTATAAGTTGCGGCTCCGTTCGCTCGAGCATCAGCGCAAAGTGCTTATTACAACAGTGAAAGAGCGTACTGCCGAAATAGAGGAGCAGAAACGCCAGGTGCAGCAGCTGACCATGAACCGCATATCGTTCTTTACCAATATCACGCACGAATTCCGTACACCCATCACTCTGATACTCGGCCCTATAGAGCGTGCTCTCAAGCTTAGCTACAATCCTCAGGTGATAGAACAGCTTCATTTTGCCGAAAGGAACTCCAAGTTGCTTCTGACGCTTGTGAATCAGCTTATGGACTTCCGCAAGATCGAATCGGGCAAGATGGAGATAATGCGCAGCCGCGGCAATCTTCGCAACTTCCTTACCAATATAATAGAGATTTTCCGGCCTTTGGCCAACGACCGGTCCATAACGCTGAGTTTCTGCGACAGGCTGCCGCGGCCGGTGATGAGTTTCGACGAAGAAGCCCTTCAGAAAGTGCTGATCAACCTGCTTGGCAATGCGTTGAAGTTTACTCCCGAAGGAGGCCGCATTACGCTTTATGCGACTCTGCTTGGCGCCCGCTGCACCGGTGGCGACGCCGATGCCATCTATCTTGCCGTAGCCGACACCGGCACAGGTATAGCACCCGAAGACATCGACCGTATCTTCGACCGTTTCTATCAGGGTACAAGCCCTATGAAATACCCTGTATCCGGAAGCGCCGGCAGCGGCATAGGCCTCTATCTGTGCCATAGCCTCATAGAGATATACGGAGGCCGGCTGTCGGTACGCAACAATCCCGGAGGACAGGGCTGTACATTCCGCGTGCTTGTGCCTCTGCCGGAAGGCGACACGGCAGCCGCCGAAATCCCGGCTCTTCCGGCTGTAGGACAGCAGCCTGCCGCCCAGCGCCACGAAGGAGAAAAAACAGCCGATGCCGCCCCAAGAGCCACGGTTCTCGTGGTGGAGGACAACGACGATATGCGGGCGTTCATACGCAGTATACTGGCCGACCGTTTCACTGTGGCCGAGGCGCGCAACGGCGAGGAGACGCTCAAGGTGCTTGCCAACCGCGATATAAGTCTGATTATCTCGGACCTGATGATGCCTGTGATGGACGGCATGGAACTTTCGAGGCGTGTGAAGGAGAACTTCGACATCAGCCACATACCCTTCCTGATGCTTACGGCTAAGACTGGTCGCGAGCCGCGTCTGGAGAGCTACCGCACGGGCGTGGACGCCTATATCCTCAAGCCCTTCGATGACGAGCTTCTGCTTGCCCGCATCGACGGCATCCTCAGGACGCGACGCAAATATCAGAACCGTTTTGCCGACCGTATGGATGTGGACTCGCTGAATATCAGCGACGAATCGCGCGACAAGAAGTTCATGGACCAGGTGATGAAAGTGATAGCCGACAACTACCGCAACTCCTACTTCGAGATAGGCGACTTCGCCGAGGCTCTGGGTGTGAGCCGTTCGCTGCTCAACAAGAAACTGCAGAGTCTTGTGGGGCAGTCGGCCGGTCAGCTGCTGCGCGCGTTCAGGCTGAAGACGGCGCGCGAGCTTATAGTGCGCAATCGCAAGACGCGATCGATGAACATATCGGAGATAGCGTACGAAGTTGGCTTCAACGATTCGAAATATTTCACCCGTTGTTTTACCAAGCACTTCAATATCAACCCTTCGGCACTGATGAACGAAGAGGGCTGATTCAAAAAATCCACCTTAAATCGCAAAAAATCCACCGCAGGGTAGGATAGTATTGGGTATTTTTGCAGCGTTAAAAACTGTTCATTTTTACAGGTGAACAGGGCTAACGTGGTAAAATACCTGAAATACTATACCTGTATCCTAAAATAACCTTAATTAATATCATTAATCCAACATTATGAACACAGTCTACCGGATGTACTTGCGCGCCGTTGTCTATGTGGCGGCCGCAGTTCTATTGGGCACGTCGTGCACTACCGACTGGGGCAAAGCCGACCCAGAGGCAGGCATACAGACGGCGCCGAATCTGGAGAACGTTGCCTCCTTCGACTTCGAGCAGGAGATGCTCGATCCCTTGCTGATGAGAGCCAGCGGAAATAACCAAAATCAAGCACCGGCGATAGTAGAAGACGAGCTCAAGGGCAATGTTCTGGAGCTCAACGACGGAGTGGTGTCCATGCACAACCCTCTGACCAACTACAAGTGTGAAAAAGCCGCCTCCCTCACATTCTGGCTCAAACAGATCCCTGCAGTGACTGTCGACGAAGAAGGCAATGAGGTGACAGAACCTCAGGACATCAGCTCGCCGCTGTTCACGTTCAGCAACGAGAACCATGTTGAGCTGCTCACCTTCTCGGCCAACGGAGGCCTTTACTACAGTGCCGCCGACGGCACCTGGAGCTGCGACGACCCCGCTGAAGTGACCACCGGGTATATACCTGTGGAGGGTTTCGACGGCAATGGCTGGAATTACGTGGCGCTTACCGTGCGCAACGACGGCTACGACCTGTATGTGAACGGTCAGAAGAAAGTGTCGATGCCGGTAGTCGAATTCGACTGCTCGCGTCTTGTGGCCTTTATGAACAATGTGGCCAACTTCACCATCGGGTCGGAGGACAATCACAGCCATTTCCTCATCGACGATCTCAACATCTACCGCAACGCTCTGACGAGCAAAGAGACTGCACGTCCGCGCGTATCGTGGGAAAATGCTTCGGACGAACCCGTTGTCGATCTTTCCAAGTGGCTCCTTGTGGGTCTTGAAGACAACTCGACCGGTTTCTGGACAGAGTTCTCGCCCTATTTCTCGCTTGCAGGCGACGGACAGATACACTATGAGTTCTATAATTATACCAGAAAGATAAACAACTGGGACAACTGGTTGCTCGTTCTGGCCACCGGCGAACGCGGAAGCGACGGCTATGTGGAGCATGCGGTGATCCGTGCCGATAACTACGGCTGTGGGCAAGCCGCTACGATGCAGGCGATGTGACCTCGAGCTGCGATTATAACTTCGATACGTTCAAGGAAGATATGGACGGAGCGCTTGTGAACATAACCATTGACCGCGTGGGCACCGATGTCGATGTGACAGCGGTTGTGACCACGGCCGCCGGAACAGTATATAACTATAAGGTGTCGATAGCCAACGTGCCGGAAGGCAACATGACCACATGGCTGCTTTGCGAAGGCTCGCACCTGCTGCTCAACCCCGAAGGCTGCTTTATCGGTACACTCTATACCGATCACCTCAAGGTTGGTCCGGAAGACAACAGCGCACCCTGGTGGTCGATATGGTCGCCCAACAATCTGCTTAAGGGCGATTTCTCGGGCTTCGGCTTCGACTTCATCAATCACAACTCTGGCACGGGCGGCAACTGGAACAACTGGGTGCTCGTATGTACCAACGGCAAATATATAGGTGAAGACGGCTATGCCGAGAACTTCGTGCTCCGTTCCGACGCATGGGGCTGGGGCGCAGGCTGGGACGCCGGCACCGTGACGGCATCGTTCAACTGGGATACCTACGTAGCCGACATGAACGACGCTCATTCGCGTATCTATGTGGAGCGCTCGGACAACAACCTGCTGATCGTGGCACGCCAGACCATGGCTTCGGGTACGGCTTTCCCCGAATACCGCTTCGAAACCACAGTCGAAGGTCCCGAAATAGGTCTCTTCTTTGTGCTCGACTCCAACTGGCTGGAGTTCACTAAGGTGGGCTTCTTCCCTCTGGTGAGCATGAATCCCGAAAACTAACGATAAACCTTAATTCCATATACCAATCATGAATAATAAACGCAGTACAGCGCGCGGAGGATGGACCGAACGGCTCCGTTTCCTCCTGTCGGCACTGGTGCTTCTTGCCTTCGGTTTAGGCGTCTCGGCCCAGACCGTGCAGGTGACAGGTACGGTGTACGAACCCAGCGGTGAACCCGTTATCGGTGCTTCTGTGATAGAACAGGGCGCCAAGACAGGCACTGTGACCGATCTCGACGGTAATTTCGTGCTTAGAATAAGCGATCCTGCCAAGGCAGTGCTCGTAATTTCATATATCGGTTGCGAAACCGTAGTGGAACCTCTGAAGGGACGCACCCACATCGAAGTGAAGCTTCAGGAAACCAACACCGCACTCGAAGAAGTGGTGGTAGTGGGCTACGGTCAGCAGAAAAAGGAGTCGGTAGTGGGCGCTATCTCTCAGCTCAAGGCCGACGACCTTCTGGAAACACCCTCGGCCAACATATCGCAGGCCATCACCGGTAAGATACCCGGTGTGATCACGTCGCAGACCTCGGGCGCTCCCGGTGCCGACGATGCCTCGATCTTCATCCGCGGCCGCGCCACATTCGCCGGCGACGCACAGCCTCTGGTGCTTGTCGACGGTATAGAGCGCAGCTTCTCGCAGATAGCTCCCGACGATATCGAGACCATATCGGTGCTCAAGGATGCCTCGGCGACAGCCGTGTACGGTGTGCGCGGTGCAAACGGTGTGATGCTCATAACCACCAAGCGCGGTAAGGAGCAGAAGCCGGTGGTGTCGCTGACCGCCAACTGGCAGTGGCAGACACCGACCCGCAAGGACACCTATCTCGACTCCTACAACAGCGTGAGCCTGCTCGAAGAAGCGCTCGCCAACGACGGGCTGCCTTCGCAGTACACGGCATCGGATCTGGACATGTACCAGAAATCGTCGGCCGGTCTTCTGTCGGGTGTCGACGCGCTCCTCTATCCCAATGTCGACTGGTACGACGAAATCCTGCGCTCGTCGGCTCCGGCACAGCGCTACAACGCCAATGTGCGCGGCGGTACCAAGCGCATGCGCTACTATGCCTCGCTCGAGTACTACAACCAGGAATCGCTCTTCAAGAATCTTTCGAACGACCCCTACAGCAACAACTCGTCGCAGAGCTACAAGCGCTACGGCTTCCGTGCCAACGCCGACTTCTTCCTGACCAAGGACCTTACAGTGATGGTGAACTTCGGCACCCGCTTCGAGGAACGCCGCGGCCCGAACTCGGATGAACGCGCCGATTATTCGAATATCTTCTATCAGCTCAACCATACTCCGGGCTGGATATTCCCCGTATCCTATCAGGTGCAGAATGGCGACGAGATGAAGACCCTCTACGGCGGTTCGTCGCAGTACCAGAACAACGTCTACGCCACTCTGGCCGAAAGCGGCTACTACAAGGGTACCAATACCGTGAACGAGACCAACCTCATAGCCGAATACAAGATGGACTGGCTCACCGAAGGCCTGTCGGCCAAGGCCCAGGCTTCGTTCGACTACGAGAACTATCACCGAAATCTCTACAGCAAGACATTCGCCACCTATGAGCTTAACGACCGTGCGAACTATGAGTCGATCGACGCCTACAACAAATTCAACACCGACGGTACTCTCGGTGCCACAGCCGATCACTTCACCGTGTACAAGCTCTATCTCGAGGCTCAGCTCAACTATCGCCGTACTTTCGGCAAGCACGAGGTTACGGCCATGGCCCTGTATATGCAGAACGATTATCGCTACAATTCAGACCTTGCGCAGCGCTACCAGGGTATCGTAGGCCGTGCCACATATGCCTATGACGGCAAATATCTGGCCGAGTTCAATGCCGGCTACAACGGCTCGGAGAACTTCCAGAAGGGCAAGCGATACGGTTTCTTCCCCTCGTTCTCGCTCGGCTGGCGAATTTCGGAAGAGCAGTTCATGGCCCCGACCCGCGGCTGGCTGTCGAACCTTAAACTGCGTGGTTCCTACGGTCAGGTAGGTAACGATATCTACAGCATCAACGGTGTGCGTCAGCGCTTCCTCTATGAGCAGAAATGGACACAGCTCGGCAACGACTACTACTTCGGCATCAACGGCCAGGACGGTATCTTCGAAGAGCAGTATCCCAACTACGGTGTGACCTGGGAGCGTGCCCACAAATATAACCTCGGTCTCGAATTCGGTTTCCTCAACAGCCGTCTGTCGGGTAACCTCGATCTCTTCTACGAGAGCCGCAACAATATCCTCACCGAGTTCCTCACCCGTCCCTGGTGGTTCGGCGTGACATCGGCTGCCGGTAACCTCGGCAAGACCACCAACAAGGGTTTTGAAATAGAGCTTCACTGGAACGATGCCATCGGCAAGGACTTCAACTACAACATCAGCGCTACTTTCTCGCATGCCAAGAACAAGATCACAGCCATGGATGAACCGGCCGGCAAAACAGCATACCGCAAGCGCGAGGGACATCCCATCGGCCAGTACTTCGGTCTGGTCTCCGACGGTTTCGTCACTTCGGCCGACCTTGCCAATCCCGACTTCCCCAAGTCGACCTTCGGCGATGTCAAAGTGGGCGACCTCAAGTACCGCGATATGAACGGCGACGGCTTTATCGACGACCGCGACGAGACATTCATCGGACTCAGCGATCTTCCTGAGAACACCTATGCCGTGACTCTCGGCGCCAACTGGAAAGGCTTCGGCCTGAGTGTGATGTTCCAGGGTGTGGACCATGTGAGCCGCTACTACGACGCCGAAGCGATGTATGCCTTCGTTGCCGGCGGCAAAGTGAAGGAACATCATCTCGACCGCTGGAACCCCGGCGTTTCCGAGGCACAGAACCTTGCCAACGCCAAATATCCTCTTCTGCACTACGACAGCTACGGCAACCACAACCAGCGACAGAACTCCTTCTTCCTCAAGAACGGCGCATTCTGCCGACTGAAGAATGTGGAAGTGAGCTACAATCTGCCTCTGAAGTGGATTAAGCACGTATGGATGAGCCAGTGCCGTGTATATGTCAATGCCAACAATCTGATCACCTGGGATCATCTCGACGGTCTGACGGACCCGGAAAACAACGGTTCCAACAAATATCCCATCTGCAAGACCGTGAACGTAGGTGTAAGCATCCAATTCTAAAAACAGGTAACTATCATGAATAAATTCATTCAGCATACAATAGCGGCATCCATGGCGGTGCTTGCCATGGGAGCCACCGGTTGCAGCGACTTTCTCGACAAACAGCCCTCCAACGAGATGAACGAGGACAAGACGTACGCCGACTGGAAGATGTTCGAGGCATTCCATGTGGATACCTACAACTTCCTTCTTCACGGCGCCAACCGCATCAACGGCTCGTGGCTCGATGCCGCCACCGACCTTGCCGAGACATCGTTCTCGACCGGCGGCACACTTACCACATTCAATATAGGCAACTACTACGGCGCCAACGGTGCCGCCGAACTGACCTCGGTGTGGGAATCGCGCTACCGCGGCATCCGCAAGTGCAACCGCGTGATCAACGATATGGACCGTGTGCCGTTCGACATAACCATGAGTGAGGACGAGAACAAGGCTATCCGTGCCACATACAAGGCCGAGGCCCGTACTTTCCGCGCCTGGTTCTACTGGGAACTTTTCCTCCGCTACGGTCCTCTGCCTATAGTGAAGGAAGTTCTCGACCCTGAAAAGGACGATATGGTCGGCCCATACAAAACCAGGCCCTCTGTAAAAGAATATGTTGTCGATTTCATACTTCGGGAGCTCAAGGAGTCGGAAGGCGATCTTCTGACCTATGATCAGGCATGGAGCAGCAACCGCATCGGTCGACTGTCGCAGCCGATGTCGCGCGCTCTGCAGTGCCGCATACTCCTGTACATGGCTTCGCCGCGCTACAGCGGGGAGTCGGGCATTTCGTGGAAAGAAGCCGCCGACGCCTCGAAAGAGTTCATGAATCTCTACGGAGCGAATTTCGGTCTTTTCCAGGAAGAAAACATGTCGCCGGCCGACAACTATGCCAACGCTCTTCTGCGCACACAGTACACCGGTAATAACAACGAAGTGATTTTCTTCCGCAACGATGTGGTTATCAACTGGAGCGGAATAGTGCAGGATACCCCCGTGGGTGAAGGCGGCAACGGCGGCAACTGCCCGTCGCAGAATCTTGTGGACATGTACGACATGGCCGACGGTTCGTCGCCGTTCGCACAGTACGATGTCACCGGTGCTCCTGTGTACAACAACGGTGTTCCTGCCGTCAACTCCGCCAGCGGATACAACGACGCCGACATGTGGACCGGCCGCGATCCGCGACTCGATGCCACGGTGCTGTATCAGGGTCAGGCATGGGGTACCATGCGCGTGGGTTCGACCATCGACGTACGCCCGGGCATGGCCGACAATCCTACCGGCAACGCCAACTCCACTCCGACAGGTTACTATATGCGCAAATATATTCCGGCATCTATCCTTGCATCGAACCATGCAGGCACGGCATACCGCCTGTGGACCATCATACGCTATGCCGAGATACTGATGAACTATGCCGAAGCCCTCAACGAGGTACAGGGACCGTGTCAGGAAGTGTACGATATGCTCGATATGGTACGCCACCGTGCGGGCATCACCGGCAGTGTGGCCGACCGCGCCGACCTCAGAAACAAGGATGCCATGCGTAACTTTATTCACAAGGAGCGCACGGTAGAGTTCGCCTTCGAGGAGCACCGTCCGTGGGACGTACGCCGCTGGAACTGCGCCCAGGAGGCCCTCGCACGCCCGATCTACGGTGTGAATGTGGCTATGGACGGCACAGTGACACGCAAGGTAGCCCAGACTCGTGTTTTTGAGCCTCATATGTACCTCTATCCTATCCCCGAAGCGGAGGAATGGAAGACTGAAATAGAAAACAATCCCGGCTGGTGATTCATCTCGCCAATAATCCAAAACCAATTATGAACACAATCATAAAGCATTTCTCAGTGCCGGTGCGCTTTCTGGCGGCCGCCCTGTTGCTCGCATGCTCGTTGACGCTTCGGGCTGCCGGCGAGCATGAAATCAAAGGCCGTGTGGTTGATCCGGACGGCAAGCCCATACCCGGCGCTGTTGTCAACGTTGCCGAGCAGAGCAGAATCGTTCTTACGGATGCAGACGGTGCATTCACTCTTGTGGGCGCCATGCCCGAAGACGAAGTCAATGCCTCGAGCACGGGCTACAAGACGTCGGTAGTACCGGTAGAGAGCGTTAATGAATTTCTGGTGATCACTCTCGATCCAGACAATGATCCCTACAGCCACGAAATGGCTTTGGCCTTTACCGAGAAGCCGAAAAAGACCGTAATAGAGGGTACATCGACAGTAAGCGGCACCGAGCTGCAGCGCTATCCCATTACCGTGCTGCAGAACGCCTTCAACTCCACACTGACCGGTGTGCAGACCTACGAGGCTTCGTCGGAGCCCGGCTGGGCCGAGACCAAGCTGTATATCCGCGGTCTGCGTACGCTGAACGCATCGGCCCGCAACCCTATCTTTATCGTGGACAATGTGGAACGCGACATATCGTTCCTCGACGCATTCCCTATCGAATCGGTGACTATACTCAAGGATGCCGCCGCAACAGCTATCTACGGTATGCGCGGCGCCAACGGCGTGGTGCTTGTGACCACCAAGCGCGGCCGCTCGGGCAAGACCAATATCGAGTTTACGCAGGAAGTCGGCTGGCAGCAGCTTACCAATACTGTGGAAAACCAGAATTCCTACAACATAGCGCTGACCCGCAACCGGGCCCGCTATCTCGACGGCAACGACCCTCTGTACACTCCCGAGCAGATCGAGAAGTACCGCCGGGTGAGCAACGGCGAGACCCTCGAAGGTATGGACCGCTACCGCTACTTCAATACCAACTGGTTCGACGTGCTATACCGCGACACCGCTCCTGTAATCAAGACAAACTTCCAGATTTCGGGCGGCAACAACCGCGCACGCTACTATGTGTCGTTCTCGTATCTGCGCCAGGAAGGCATGTGGAGCAATGAAGGCACTTCCATCAACAAGAACTTCGATTCGCAGCATAAGCTCAACCGCTGGAACCTGCGAAGCAATCTCGACATCAATGTGAACAAATATCTGCGCGTGGGTCTCGACCTCGGCGGCCGTATCGACAATATCATACAGCCGACAGCGTCGGTGTTCAACCTCACTACTTTCGGCGCTGTCGAAGCCGACCCGATGCATCCGGTCTACTGTCCCAACGGCGAACTTTACTCCGAATCGGGTACCGGTACGGTGAATCCGCTTCTTCAGCTCGGAGCCTCGGGCCAGGAGAAGAACCGCCGGCGTTCGCTTTATTCGACCCTTACCCTCAACGGCGACCTGAGTCCCATCACCAAGGGTTTGGGCGCTGAGATAGTGGTGTCGTTCGATGCCTACGACGGTTATGAATCGACCCAGACCAACAGCATCAACGCCTATACTTACGACTACACCAACATGGCGGTGACCGATCCGTCGCAGTTCACCTACAACCGCACCTACTCCTATCAGGAGCTTACCAATCCGTCGGTGAACGAACGCGACAACTCGTGGACTCTCAACCTCCGCGGCGGACTGAGCTACAAGCGCCAGTTCGGCAAGCACGATGTGGAAGCCCGCGCTTTTGTCCGCGCCTATCAGAAACGCAATAACAAGGGTCCGCACTCGGCAGTATGGTACAATCTGTCATCGGACCGCTATCTGAGCTACAACGGACTTCTGAACTATATCTTCGACCGCCGCTATATAGTAAGCGGCAGCATATCCTACATGGGTAACGACAACTTTGCGCCGGGCAACCGCTGGGGTACGTTCTGGAGTGCTGGCGCAGGCTGGGTTCTGTCGGAGGAAAGCTGGCTTCAGGAGCACAATGTGAATCTCCTGAAACTGCGTGCCAGCTACGGTAAGACCGGTATGAGCGATACCGGCGCGGGCCGCTATCCCTATCAGTCGATTTTCCAGGCCGGGGGCGACTACAGTTTCGGCTTCAACGCCACCAACGTGCCGGGCTACCGCGAACAGCAGGCCGGCAACATCAACAGCAAGTGGGAAATATCGAACATGCTCAACGTGGGCCTCGACTGGGGCTTCTTCGACAACCGCCTCTACGGTAACTTCGATGTATGGAAGGAATGGCGCAGCAACATGCTTGTTGAGCGCTCCACCATACCGTCGATGCTCGGTATAGCCTATGCCCGCGACTCCTACGGCAAGGTAGAATCGAAAGGTTTCGAGCTTACCATAGGCCACACCAACAAGATAGGTGATTTCGAATATTCGGTGGAAGGTCTTCTTTCGTATAACACCAACAAGGTGACCGAAATGGACGAGGTAGAACCCTCGGTGCCCTGGCAGCGCAAGACCGGCGACCGCATCCGCCAGTACGAGAGTCTTCAGCAGATCTATGAGTCGGAAAACCGCGACGTAGTCGGCGGCTGGAACGCTTATCGCTGGGTGCAGTGGGCATCGGATCCCAACCTTATCGCCACATCGCAGGCCGACGCCATAGCGCACCCGGAGAAATATCCGTATAACACCTTCTCGGGCGGCAAGCAGAAACTTGGTACGGCAGTGTTCCGCGATCTCAACGGCGACCGTCAGATCGACTCGCGCGACATGGAACCCTACGGTTTCACAATGCTTCCCGACCTTACTCCCTCGCTTTCGCTGTCGGCAAAATACAAGGGTTTCGACCTGCGTGTGGTGGGCACCGCCTATCTCAAGCGCTCGGTATTCCTCGGGCCGTCGATGACATTCTCGCAGTGGGGCCATAACAATGCCACACATGCTGTAGTGGACGCATGGGGCTACTTTACCGACGATCCTACCGATCCGCGCAATGTGAACGCCAAGTATCCGCGCATCAGCTATACCTTCAATGCCGAAGACTCCAACCGCGACAACCAGTCGGACCGCAACGACCGCTGGATAGTGAACGGCGACTACTTCTCGCTGAGAAACATCGAGGTCGGCTACTCGCTGCCCGAGAAGCTGATAGCAAAAGCCTATATGACCAAGTGCCGTTTCTACTTCAGCGCCTACAATGTGGCGACCTGGAGCCATCTTCCCAAGGGTATGGACCCCGAACGCCCGATGGGCTATTGCTGGTGGTATCCGAAAACCAGAATTTTCTCTTTCGGCCTTAACCTTTCATTCTAAAATCGAAACTACGATATGAAACTATATAAATCAGCTATTGCAGTTGTAGCTTTGGGATTCGCCGCCGCGATGGTTTCGTGCGACGATTACCTTGACAAGGAGGTCGACCTCACCCTCCAGGCCGACCGAGTGTTCGGTGACTACGACATGACCCGCGGTTTTCTGGCCAACTGCTATACTTATCTTCCCGATGCTTTCGCCGATTACAGCGACGCCAATTCGCGTCTCAACAAGGACTGCATGACCGACAATGCCGTAAGCTTCTGGCGCGGATATACCCACGCCGTGATGGAAGACAGCTACGACGCCAACAACCACTGGTATGCCAACAGCTACTGGAACAGCCGCACGGCCGGTATCCGCGCCTGCAACCAGTTTATCAAAAACGCGCGTCCGTCGGTAGTGGGTAACGCCGAGCGCAACGGCGATGACAACCGTCTGTACGACCGCTTTATAGCCGAGGCGCGTGTGCTACGTGCGATACTGCACATGGAAATGGTGCAGTGGTTCGGTGACATACCTATAATCGGCGACGACGAGGCCGGTGTGCCCATAGTGCTGGAGCCGTCGTCGGCACTTCCCCCGCGTACGCCCGCGGCCGAAGTGCTGCAGTGGATCGCCGACGAATGCGACAAGTATAAGAACGATCTTCCCTTCCGCTATACCAACGAGGAAGAGAACTGGGGCCGCATCAACGGAGCCGCAGCATATGCCCTGAAGTCGCGCGCGCTGCTCTACAAGGCATCTCCTCTGCACAACCCCGGTAACGATGCTTCGCGCTGGAACGACGCTGCCAGAGCCGCTATCGATTTCATCAACGCCAACAACGCCTGCTGGAACCCCTACCGCCTGCACACGGCTCCCTCAAACGATCCGGAGGAGAACTACTACGACTGCTTCATCACCAATCCGGTGCATAACAACGAGTATATTCTCTCGCGCTCGGTGTGGCGCGGCCAGACTGCTATAGAGGAGTTCAACACACCTTGCGGCTTCACAGGACGCCGCTCGGCCACGGGCTACATGAATCCGTCGCAGAATCTTGTGGACGCCTACGAGACCATCAAGGGTCTTCCCATAGACCAGGATCCCGACTACGACGAACAGAACCCCTATGTGAACCGCGACCCGCGCATGGAGCAGACAATCATCCACCACGGCACAATCTGGGGCGTTGGCGAGGAAGCCCGGCCTGTGAATGTGAACAACGACGACGGCGAAGTGGGTGTGGACTACGCCCGTTCCAACGGCGGTACATGTACAGGCTATTATCTGAAGAAATATACCACCAATATTCCCTGGGACGGCACAGTGCGCGGCACCGACAAGGCGTGCCCCATATTCCGCTATGCCGAGATTCTTCTCAATGCGGCCGAAGCCCTCAATGAGGCCGGCAACAGCGGCGATGCCTACCAGTATGTGAATCAGGTACGTGCCCGCGTGGGTATGCCCGCCTATTCGGGCATGAACCAGGCCCAGCTTCGCGAGCGTATACAGAACGAGCGCCGTATCGAACTGTGCTTCGAGGACCATCGCTTCTTCGACGTACGCCGCTGGAAGCTTTTCGGCGACGCATCGAACTTCAACCGCGCCGCCGAGGCAAGTCTTCCCCGCTACCGTCAGCTTGGCACTATCTATGGTGTGGCTGTCCGCGAAAATACCGCTGTGAAGTATAACTACGGTCCTAACCCGAAGTTCCCCAACGTGACATTCCACGCACCGAAGAACTACTTCGTGCCCATACCTCTCACCGAAATCCGCAAGACCGGCTACACACAGACTCCGGGCTGGGAAATGTAATCATTCTAATACGACTTTTACATGAAAGCTAAAATATTACTGATGAGCGCCATCGCCGCTGCCTCCCTCGTACTGGGAGGCTGCGATGACGACGACGTGAAGGTGGTGGAAGGCGATAAGATCGTCCTCGACGTGCCCGAAATAACGGAAACCGGGTCGACCTATGCCACCGTGTCGACTCTTTTCCTGGTAGGGGAGGCGACACACTGGACGCAGACAGGCTACTGCCTCAGGACCGACGGTACCCCGACTATCTACGATATAGTACATAAGGCCCCGGACCCTGCTGACATGAGTTTTGCCGGCGCAAAATATCAGGGGTATATCAGAGCGACGCTTCCGTCGCTGTCGCCCAACACCACCTATCATCTGCGCGCATATGTGTCGCAGTACGAAGGCAGTGTGGTATATTCCGACGAGATAGTGTTCACCACATCGGAGGGCACGCTCAACGAACAGCTTGCCGGCTATCGCGGTCCGCAGTATGCCGACGATTACTCTTCGGTTGCAGGGTGGGACCAGCGCTCGAAGTGGAATCTGGCCAATGTGCACGATCCTTCGGTAGTGAAAGCCGACGACGGCTACTACTACATGTATCAGACAGATGCTTCGTACGGTAATGCCCACACACAGGGCGGTCACTTCCATGGCCGCCGGTCGAAGGACCTTGTGAACTGGGAGTACCTCGGAGGTACCATGAAGTCGCTCCCCGAGTGGGTGATACCCAAACTGAATGAAATCCGCGCCGCCCAAGGTCTGCCGGCTGCCGAACCCGATGCCGATGCGTTCGGCTACTGGGCTCCTGTAGTCCGGAAGGCGGGCAACGTCTATCGCATGTATTATTCTATCGTATGCCCGGGCAGCGTGGCCGGCGACGGCACCTGGGGCGAGCGCGCTTTCATCGGTCTTATGGAGAATGCCAATCCCGCCGATAACGACGGCTGGGTGGACAAGGGTTTTGTGATTACGAACTCGACCGACAAGGGCCGCGATGACTACGGCGTGGCCAACGACTGGGCAAACGCTCTCTACCGCTTCAATGCTATCGACCCGAGCTATATTATTACCGACAGCGGCGAGCACTGGCTTGTGTACGGCTCGTGGCATTCGGGCATAGCCGCCGTGAAGGTCGACGCCGCCACAGGCAAACCGGCTCTCACCGGCAATGTATGGGAGGCCGACGATTCGTACGGCAAGCTCATAGCCACCCGTAGCACCGGCAACCGCTGGCAGGCTTCGGAGGGACCCGAAATAGTGTATCGCGGGGGATATTACTATCTCTTCCTCGCCTACGATGCCCTCGACGTGGCCTATAATACACGCGTGGTACGCTCGAAGAATATCGAGGGTCCGTATGTGGGCATCGACGGCACAGACGTTACAGCCGGTGGCGAGGCATTCCCTGTGGTGACACATCCATATGCTTTTGCCGGCGACCATGGCTGGGTGGGCTTCGCTCATTGCGCGGTGTTCGATGACGGCGCCGACAACTGGTACTATGCCTCGCAGGGCCGTTTCCCGGCCAACTGGGGCGGCAACGAGTTCAGCAACGCTCTTATGATGGGCCATGTGCGCTCTATCCGCTGGACCAACGACGGCTGGCCTGTGGTGATGCCCGAACGCTATGGCGCCGTGCCGCCGGTCGAGATTACAGACGATGAGCTTGCAGGCTCGTGGGAAGTTATAGATCTTTCGTATGCCTATGGACAGCAGAAGACTTCCACAACGATGGTGCTCGGTGCAGACCATACTGTGAAAGACGGTCTGTGGAAGGACTCGAAGTGGTCGTTCGATGCAGCGGCCAATATTCTTGTGATAGGAGATGTTCAGCTGTGCGTGGCCCGCGAATGCGACTGGGAATCGGCTGATCGCCATGCCACTATAGTTTTTGCAGGTATAAAAGGTACAACTACTTTCTGGGGTAAGAAGAGTTAGGCTGTTGAGCTGACAGGCTCACGGGCTGACAGGTTTATTGAACTGCATTCCAAGAGTGCCATACTTTTGGAATGCAGTCTTTTATTACAGGCGTTTGAGCTCGGCATCGGCGGCGGAGGTGCCTTTGTAGGCCGATTTTCGCGGCTGAAAATTGTATATGATGCCGAGAGATATGCCCCGGGCGTCGTATTTCTGGTGCTTGGCTACGGATATGCCGTAGGTATGCATGGTCCAGCCGTTGTTTGCGGTGTTGAAAATGTCGGTTGCCGACAGTTTGACGGTCAGCGACTTGCCGAGGAATGTCCTGCCGACCGAAGCGTCCATGGTAAACCAGTTGTGCTCAAAGCGGTTGGTGTGCATGTATCCGGCGGAACTGCCGTTGATATTGGCTGTTATGGTCCAGCCGTGGGGCAGCGCGAAAGTATTGTCGAAATAATAGGAGGATATGGGGGTATCGTACCGGTCGTTATCTATGGCGAGCCACTGGCGGTACATGCCGAGCGTGATATTGGGAGTCCACCGTTTTATCGGTTTGCTCCATACGAGATAGAGACTGAGTGCCGAGACATCGATGTTGACCGGATGGAGCAGCAGCTGCAGGTTGTGGGCCGGGTAGAGCTGCTTGACAAAGGCGTAGGAATCGAGGCTGCGGGTATAGTCGGCCTGAATCATGAAGTCTTTCCACATGCCGAAGAGCTGTATGTCGTGCATGCGCTCGTCGCGCAGAGCGGGATTGCCACCTTCGATTTCGTGGAGTCCGACATAGTTGAGCGAGCCGGTGAGCTGCGAATAGGGCGGTTTTACGGTGGTCATTTTATAGCTGAGACTGAGCTGGGCATCGTCGCTGAAGGTGTAGCCCAGTGAAATGTCGGGTGTGAGGGTGTGGTCGCGCCGACTGAGATCGTTGTCTCGCCGGGCGTTGACCTTGAAATCGAAGTCGACGTATTCGTATCGTGCACCGAGCGACAGGGTCGCCGGGCCGAACATGCGCGACCACGAAGCGAAAACGGCGGCGGAAGTCTGCACGGCATCGGTGACGGACGAGGGTATGTAGTCGCTCGCCGCGTCGCTGAGCATGCGGTAGTCGAGGCGGGTGCGGGTGTGGCTGTCGTTCGTTCCGAAGGTGAAATCGCCATTGAGAAGCGGGAGGGAAACGAACAGTTTTCCCGCCCAGAGAACGGAGCTTTTGCGCTCGGTGGAGGCGACATCGGAGGCGTTCGCAGAGGGGTAGGTGGTGTCGACGGTTTTATCGGCTACCGACGACTTGAAGTCGCCGTCGAAGTGAATGATGCAGTTGTCGCTGAAAGTATCTTCGTAGTAGCAGGTGGCGTAATGACTGTGGGCGCGGATGCGGCTGCCGATATTGCGGAGCAGGGGCGGCTCGCTGTCGAGCCACTCGGTGCCGTTGTTGGTGAAATCGCCTTTTTCGGGATTATAGCGGTAGTATGCACCGAATGACCGTGTGTGGCGGGAGTAGTTGAAACCGGCTTTGACGGCACCTGTCAGTGTGGGGTAGGAGTTGTTCTGACTGCTTCCGACCACGGTCTTTTTTCCGAGATAGTCGAGGGTATTGACCGTATAGCCGTGCATGCGGGTGTTGTCGCGGTTGACGGTGCCGTTGACAAAGAGTTCCCAGGCTCCCTTGCGGAAGGTGAGACCGAGATTGTCCATTACCAACCATCTGCGGCGACGCTGTATGCGGAGCTGATCGGTGACAGAGAGGCCTTTTATGAAATTTCGGCGCGTGGTGATGCGGATTACTGCTCCGGTGGTGCTTGCATAGGCAGCCCCAGGGGCAAGCAGGAGTTCGACTTTACGGAGGTCGGACGAGAGGAGCTGCTGCAGTTCCATGCTGTCGCGCAGGGGACGGCCGTCAATGTAGATCTCGATGTTGTTCTTGCCTATTACGCTGACTTCGGAGTCGGAGACTTTTATCATCGGGAGCTGTGCGAGGACATCGAGCGCGTTGCCAAGATCGGCGAGCGCCGAACCGGGGATAGTCGATACGAGAGTGGTACCGACGAGGCGTGTGGCAGGTTGCTTTGCCGTGACGACAATCTCCTGCAATTCGCGGGTGAGGCTGTCGGAGGCGGCCTGTGTGTCGGCGAGTGCTGTCGTGGCGGATAAAAGCGCGGCTGCGACAGTGATGAGAAATTTAGTATTCATGCGGGTAATTTTTTTGATGCAAAATTACCCGCAAACAGCCGTACAGACCAAAAAAACAGTCTGACAGGCTGCTTTGTAATGGGTTGGTTTGGCGTGCGTTATGAATGGTGATTTGAGAAAAGTCTGACCGACGGGTGAAGGGCGTCAGAAAACGGCCGAAATGTCGGGGCATGAATCGCCGGCGATTTTTTTCAGACGCGATTTCAATCGCGATTTGCGCTTATAGACTACTTCGACCGATTCGCCGAGCAGCAGACTGATGGTACGCGACGAAAGACCGCCGGCAAGATATACCAGCAGATGATAATCCTCGGGTTTGATGTCGGGATAAAGGTCCTTTACACGGACGAGGAGATTGTCGCGGCAGTCGTTTACCGCCTGTTCCATGTCGGCGAACGAGTCGGTGCGCACCGACTCGATTTCGGCTTTCACCTTATCGACTATAGCCTTTCGCTCGGTTTTGGTGCCCTGCGATTCGTAGTATGTCTGGCAGAGGGAG
Organism: uncultured Porphyromonadaceae bacterium; assembly: GCA_900548975.1. Taxonomy (GTDB): domain Bacteria; phylum Bacteroidota; class Bacteroidia; order Bacteroidales; family Muribaculaceae; genus CAG-873. Next base: position 14,276 of record URMS01000024.1, on the reverse strand, counting down.
TCGATGAGGGCGAAGCGGTTTTCGAGCAGGCCATGTAGCTTGGTTTCGAGGCGGCTGACTTGTCCGCGGCTTGCGTCTATGTCAGATTTAAGGCCCGAAGCCTCGGCCATGAGAGCGTCGGTGCAGGCGGCCTGCAGTTTTAGCTTCTGACGCATCCACAGTATTATACCGGTGGCGATAATGAGGATGATAATGCCGACGCAGAGATAGAGTTGACGTGTGGCGCGTTCCTTATAGAGGAGGAATTCTTTTTCTTTCTGGATATACAGCGCTGTGGCAAGCGCGTCGGAGCCGCCGGAGGAGTGAATGAGATCCTTGAGCCTGGATGCTTTCTGCAACTCGAGGGGGTGATTGTGGCGGCGGTAATAGTCGATGGCTATGTCGACGATGGTGTCGGTGGGGGTTGTGAGACGGTTGGCGGCAAGAGCCTCGCTGTAGAGAAGAGCCCACCGCGCCATTGTAGCTGAGTCCTGAAATTCGGATATGTCCACGCTGTTGAGTCGCGAGAGTGCAGCCGCGGGATCGGTTTCCATGAGTACCCGAGCATCTTCGAGAACCGCAGGCGAAGATGCCGACAGACCGCAGCCGGTGGCGATGATGAGGATGAGTATGTAGAGAAGGGCTCGCATAACAGTTGAACGTGCAAATATACGAATATTTCGTCAATCGCACACGAGGAGATCGCGGATGACGGCGTCGGATGTGAGCCAGTCTTTTTCTTCGATATAGTATACGGAGTCTTTGCGGGCGAGACGTCCCTGCCCGACGAGGCGAAGGGCTTCTTTGTCGACTTCGCGACGATATACCGCCGGAATATCGTTGATGTCGAGTCCGCGGGAGGTGCGGAGAGTGGTAAAAATGATGTCGTTGACTTTTTCGGTGGCGGTTTCGGGGTCGATGTGCAGACAGGTTGCGGGGTCGGTAATGTAGCGCCGTATGTCGGACTCGACATAGCGGCGGCAACCGTCGGCGCCGAGACTGTGCGCTCCGGGGCCGAGGCCGAGATAGGGAGTCGAGGTCCAGTATGCCGAATTATGGCGCGAGCGATACGAGGGGAGGGCGAAGTTGGATATCTCGTAGTGGTCGTAGCCATGGCTGCGCGCGGTGCGGCAAAGAGCGTCGTAGCGCAGGGCGATATCTTCGTCGGAGGCTTCGGTGATTTCGCCGCGGCGCAGTTTCACGCCCAGGACGGTGCGCGGCTCGATGGTGAGACAATAGGCCGACAGGTGTTCGGGCCGGAGGGCGAGCAGGGCGTCGAGAGAATACTGCCATGAGTCAAGAGTCTGATCCGGAAGACCGTAGATGAGGTCGAGGCTGATGTTGGTGAATCCGGCCCGGCGGATAGTTTGTACGGCCTCTACGGCCTGCCGGGCGGAGTGACGGCGACCGACGGTAAGGAGCTCGGAGTCGACCATCGACTGTACGCCCATGCTTATGCGGTTGACTCCGGCCTGTCGCCATGCCTCCAGGCGTGGTCCGTCGATGTCCTCGGGATTTGCCTCGATGGTAAATTCGGAGGGGGAAAAGCTGCTGAAAATCGCGGCCACGCGGCCGAACTGAGCCGGCGAGAGAATGGACGGCGTGCCTCCGCCGAGATAGATGGTGTCGACGGAAAGGGACGCGAGTTCGTGGCGACGGTTGTCGAACTCGCGGGCGAGGGCGCCGATGAAACCGTCGGCGAGGGCGGCTCCGGCGCGCGAGTAGAAGTCGCAGTAGGCGCACTTGGCGTGGCAGAAGGGTATGTGGACGTAGATTCCGGCCATAATGCGGTCAATACTGTGGCACGGTGCGTCCGCACAGGCTCAGGAAGGGGCAAAATGCGCAGCGCGAGGCCTCGGTGCACTGAGTGAAGGGGGTATCGGGGTCGAAAATCTCTTTTATCATGGCTTTGAGCCGCGGAAGGAAGTCGCTGCTGATATCCTTGTACGAGCCTATGACTTTTCCATCGATTTCGACGGGAGCGAGCCCGTCGCCGCAAGCCAGGGCCTTCATTGGGTGTATCATGGGTACGATGTCGATATCGGGGTCGACCATGGCGGCATATGCCTCGCAATAGGTGAGAAGCTGAAAAAGGCCGTCGGTATCGGTGGCATCGCCGTCGAAGAGGCTATCGAGGGTGGCTGAGGTGGCCTCCGCACCGGTCTTGAAGTCGATAAAGCGCAGACGGCCGTCGACGAGGCGGTCGACACGGTCGATGGACATGTAGAAATTCACGGCGAGGGAAGCGTCGATTTTCCAGGGCGGTGAACTGAATTTCTTTTCGTTCTCGACAAAAGTGAAGCCCGGCGAGCAGTAGAATGCGCGCTCGGCCTCGAGGTCGTGACGCACGATGGTGTCGACGATATCGCAGCACAGCTCGCCTTCGGGCGGCAGGGGGCCGTCGCCGTCGGCCGAGGCATACTGCGGGTAGCACTGTGCGGTGACAGTGGCACGGACCGTGCGCGGAATTTCGTGGCAGCCGGGGTCGAGCAGGCTGTCGATGAAAGAGGAATCGATAAATGCGCCCTCTCTCGGGGCGAAGAGGCTCTGGATGGAGCGGTGGACGATGTCGCCGTAGTCGGAGGCCGATATGAAATCGGCGAGTTCGTCGCTGCCGCGCATTCGGCCTACATACTGGAGGTAGAACTGGAGAGGGCATCGGCGGTAGGCCTTGAGGGCAGTGGCCGAGAGGCGGTATGGGCCTCCGGCGCGGAGTTTGTCGAGACGAGCGAGAACCTTGTCGGTCTTGGGCACCGATATAACGGCTGTTTCCTCGGGCACGGCGCCAGGCGAGAGTGTGCGGTAGGCGATATGCAGCGATGGCATGAGGTAGCGGATCTGCGATATGTAGCGCGAAATCTCGCCGCCGCCGAGGGCCTCGGAGCGGGAGTCGTAGTAGAGAGTGACGCGGTGTGCGCGTGCGAGCAGACGGTAGAAACAGTAGGCGTAGGTTTCTTCGAGACTGTCGAAATCGGGAAGGCCGAAATCGCATCTCAAAGCGACCGGAATCATGGTCTTGGAATACTGCTTGCGGGGAAAAATTCGCTCGTTCATCGACAGGATGGCTACGTTGTCGAAGTCGAGAGCGCGCGTTTCGAGCACACCGAGCACCTGGAGGCCGCGCAGAGGTGTACCGTTGACGGTGAGGGCACGGCTGCCGAAAATGCGCTCGAACAGATGAAGGAATGTGCGCTCGCTCATCGAGATTCCGTATTTTTCGATCAGGGCGGCGATGGCGACGGTTTCATCGCGGAAGTAGCGTATGGCCATGGTCTCGAAGCGGCTGCCGTGGTCGTCGTGGCGCGCGATCATCTGCCCGATGCTGTCGAGCATGCCGACAAGATAGGCGGCAACGGCCGAAGGATCGGAAATGCCTGTGACGGGCGAGAATATGCAGGCGAGTTCGGGTGCTGCCTCGGCTATGGAAGCCGCGGAAAGGTTGTAGACGCGCCTGGAGGCGATATACTCGGTGAGTTTCTGTGCAGCTTCGGGGGCTATGAGCTGTATATGGGGGTGGAGGAGAATCGCCGTGACATCTTCGAAGTAGAAATGCGGAATGCCGTGTATGACGCGGGTGCGCATCTGCATGCTGATAACCGAGCGAAGCAGCGAGGCGAAATTGGTGGCGCGGTAGGGGAGGCCGAGCGATATGTTGACCGAGCTTATTTCCTGCGGGATGGAGAAGAGGACCGGCATGAGAAGCGCCGGATCGGGCATGACAACGGCCGCCGACATGGGCGACTCGGGGTCGAGATATCCGTTAGCGGCCCATTGGGCGAGTGTGTCGCCCAGGGCCTTGGTCTGACCGACGTTCGACGGCATAGCCAACACCTCAACCTCGGGGAGAGAGGATGGCAGCGACAGGACGAAATCGTCGGGCATGGGGAAGGTGCGGCTGAGCTCGCGCAGATGGAGCAGCGACCGGGGCATAGACGACTGAGCGTCGGCTTCCACGAGTGAGAGAGGAGCGGTGTCCCAAAAGAACGAAGCCGCTCCGAGGTCCTTCAGACGTTTGAAGATGAGGGCTTCGGCGGTGGATATGTCGTTGAATCCTACGAATACGAAGTGTTGGTCGGGGTCGAGGTCAAGTGGAGAGAGAGACTTGAAGTATTCTACGGCCTGACGGTACTGGGCGCCCGGCGATGCCATGTGGCGTGCCCGGAGCGATTCGTGGAAACGTCGGTAGACCTCGCCGAGTATTTCCCAGAGATACACGAACTTGGCCGCGAGGGTATTGTCGGCGCCGGTGCCATCGTCGGCCAAATGCAACCAGAAATCTTCGGCCGAGGTCGAGAGAATGCTGTCGCCCCATATGCGGCGGACGACCTCTTTCTGATCGTCGTCGAGATAGTTGGACTGTATCTCTTTGACGTTTTTGAGATTGCGGAAGAGATGGTCGGCATTGGCCATGGCACGGTCGACGTCGTCGAAATCGGAAAGTATGATGTCGCCCCAGAAGATGAAGCTGTCGAACTCGCGGGTGCTTTCGGTGCGACCGCGTGCGCGCAGGGTGGCGCGGTAGGCATCGTAGAGTATGAAGAGAAGCTCGCGCTGTCCGGCCTCGGGGTAGCGCGAGTGCATGCTTATGAAGGTACGCATGGTCATGAACCGCGGCATGACTGCAATGTCGTCGAGACATGAGCGTATGTGCTGCTTGAGGAACATGACGCTTCGTTTGTTTGGCAGAACGAAGCATAGCGAGGCGAGGGGAGGGGATGCAGTGTGCGCCGATGTGCAGTAGCGCGCTATATCGGCAAGGAAAGAGGACTGGGGCGCGCTCATTTTCGTCGGATAAGCATGATTGTGCGCACGGCCATGTCGAAGAACACTATTTTGGCGTTTCCGTTGCCGGCAATGTCGCGGCGGGAGCGGTCGAACAGCTCCATGAGGTCGACGACATTGCGATTGTTGATATACGGAAAGAAGCGTGCGGTGAACTCGCGCTCGGCGGTATTGAGAGTGAGGAGGGCGTCGACCTGCAGATGCATGAGGAAGCTTTCGCGGAAGAGACGGCAGCAGTATTCGAGGAAGCTCATGGCGGGTTCGCGGCCCATATCGGCAACTTCCTTGGACCATTCGCGGAGTTTGCCCACCTGACGGGCGTAGGCGGATCGCATGAGTGTTTTGAACAGCTCGAGCATGCGCAGGCGTTCGCTACCGGCTTCCGCCAGGACAATTGCCTGGTTGACATCGCCCTCAGCTACGACGGCGGCGTCGGCGGCTGTGGTGCTGTCGATGCCGCGGCTTTCGAGGATGGCGGCGACCTCGGCGTCGGAGTAGCGGAGGACAGCGATGCGCTGGGTGCGGGAGTAGATGGTGGGAAGGATCTGCCGGGGATCGTTGCTGACCATGATGAATTTGGTGTCGGCGAATGGTTCCTCGACAAGTTTGAGAAGTTTGTTGGCGGTGTCGGTCTTGAGGCGCTCGGGGAGCCACAGGATGGCTATCTTGTATTTTGAACGCCTGGCCATGAATGTGAGTCGCCGCAGGAGCTCGTTGCCTTCCTCGACATATATCTGCGGCTGGGCGTTGATATTGTCGAGGGCGAGGAGCCACCGGTCGAAGTCCATGTAGGGATTGCTGACCATGAACTCGCGGAAGTCTGCCAGATAATCGTCGGAAAGAGTCGGTTTGCCCGATTTCTTGACTACCGGGAAGGAGAAAACGGTGTCGATGTGGTTGAACGACTGATGCTGGAGGCACGAGGGGCATCGGCCGCAGCTGTCGCCGTCGGGGGTGCGGTCGGTGCAGTGGATGTACTGCGCGAAAGCACGTGCAAGCAGGAATTTGCCGGCACCCGACGGTCCCTCGAGCAACAAGGCGTGGGGGATGCGGTCGGCGTCGGCCATGTCGCGGAGAAGGGTTTTCTCGCGCTCGTGTCCCGGGATATCGGAGAATCTCATTTTCGCTGTGCTATGGTGCCGTGTTCGGCCACATATTCGCGTACTTCCTGGAAGAGCCGTGTGGCGAATACGAAATCGTTGAGGGCTTCGTTGGATGTGTTGTAGATCTTGCTCATGTCGCCGACCCACTCGCGGTGGCCCTTGTTGATGAATATGATATTCTCGCCGATGCCGAGGACACTGTTCATGTCGTGGGTGTTTATGACGGTGGTTATATTATATTCGTGGGTGATGTCGCTGAGGAGTTCGTCGATAAGGATGGAAGTCTTGGGGTCGAGGCCGGAGTTTGGTTCGTCGCAGAAGAGATACTTGGGGTTGAGGGCGATTGCGCGGGCAATGGCCACGCGTTTCTGCATGCCGCCCGATATTTCGGCGGGATACTTGTTTTCGGCGCCTTTGAGGTTGACACGCTCGAGGCAGAAGAGTGCGCGCTCGGTCATTTCCTCCTTGCTCATTTCGGTGAACATGACCAGAGGGAACATGACGTTTCCGAGCACTGTCTCGGAGTCGAAGAGCGCGGAGCCCTGGAAGAGCATGCCGATTTCCTTGCGGAGATTCTTAACCTCTTCGGAGTTCATGGAGAGAAGGTTGCGGCCGTCGAAGAGTATCTGGCCCTGATCGGGCCGGAGAAGGCCGACGAGCGATTTCATGAGCACGGTTTTGCCCGAACCGCTCTGACCGATTATGAGGTTGGTCTTGCCGGTGTAGAAAGTGGCGTTTATGTCGTGTAGGACGGTGCGGCCGTCGAAGGCCTTCACTACATTTTTAACTTCGATCATTGCAGCAGTAGTTTTGTGAGAACGACGTCGAACAACAGTATGAAAATGCTGCTGCATACCACACCGTCGGTGCTTGCCTTGCCGACCTGAAGGGCACCGCCCTTGACGTAGTAGCCGAAGAACGACGAGGTGGACGCTATGATGAATGCGAATACGAGCGATTTGATGATGCCGTACCATACGTACCATTCCTGGAACATGGCCTGGAGGCCATAGACATATCGCGATACGGTGATTAGGTCGGTGAAAACGGCCACGAGATATCCTCCCGTGAGCGATATGCCCATGCACAGGATCGAAAGCACCGGCATGAAGAGGACGAATGCCACAATCTTGGGAAGCACCAGGAAATTGGCCGAGTTGACACCCATGATCTCGAGGGCGTCGATCTGCTCGGTGACGCGCATGGTGCCGATTTCGGAGGCGATGTTGGAGCCGACCTTGCCGGCGAGGATGAGGCAGAGGATGGAGTTGGAGAACTCGAGCAGCACGATTTCGCGGGTGGCGAGACCGACGGAATAGGCCGGAATAAGTGGCGAGGCGATGTTGAGCTGCATCTGAATGGCAATGACAGCGCCTATAAACACCGAAATAATCATTACCAGCGGGATAGAGTCGACACCGAGCTTGCTTACCTCGGCGATAGTGCGCCGGCCGAAGACACCCCACCGGTCGGGCAGACTGAAAACTCGCCCGATGAACATGCAGTAGCGTCCGAAGGTGCCGATAGCGGAAGTTATTATCATATTTATTGTCTTTATCGATTCTTAAACGGCACAATACGCCGCTGAAGTGCAAAGATACGAAAATTCCCGATACACTCGTCGGCAGAGAGGGCGCGAAGGTATCTTTTCCCAATTTTCTTTCCTTTTCGGTGAATATACGTTGAAAGTGCGCGGAGAGGCACGGGATATACGGAGTAGGCTTGTCTGTGCGGCTCTATCGGCATAGCACATTGCAAACCAGGCATTAAGAAATGATAAAAGCGAAAAAAGAAAAAACGGGCAAAAAATAAGCATCAAAAAATTTGGGGAATGCCAAAAATGTTGTAACTTTGCAACCGCAAAGCCCAAAAGGCGTGCCGGTCCTATAGCTCAGTTGGTCAGAGCACCTGACTCATAATCAGGGAGTCCTTGGTTCAAGCCCAAGTGGGACCACAAATTGAAAGTCAGGCAGTTGCGAATAAACTCGTAGCTGCTTTTCTTTTATCTTGAACACAAATCTGAACATAGCTTTGCACCAACTCATCTCAGCTGTAATTCCAGATATATGGGTTCATGCCCCATGTTTTTTAATATAGTAGGAGTTCAAATTATGACCCATCTGTATGTCTGGATTGCCTGAGTGGGAGACGGGTTTGATTGGGATGTCGCCGAAAGAGTTTGAAATATTTTTTCGCAAGCTGTATCTGCCGCTGGGCATGTATGCGCTCCGTATTGTCGAAGATGCCGATGTGGCCGAGGATATGGTGCAGGACGCCTTTATGAAGGTGTGGGTGTACATAGAGGGCGGAGGGGAGACCGACAATTTTTCGGCGTATATGTACCGTACGGTGCGGAATGTGTGTCTGACTTATATGAGAAGCAGGCATGCCATGCTTGGGGAAGAGAGTATTCCGGAGGTGGCGGAAGAAGATATCGACACGTCGCTGCGTGACGCCAGGATATGGAAGGCGATAGACGGGCTGCCCGACCGCTGCCGCGAAGTGTTCCTGATGAGTAAGCGCGACGGTCTTGGAAATGAGGAAATAGCCGAAGAACTGGGAATATCGGTGAAGACTGTGAAGAATCAGATGACCAAGGCTTACAGCCGGTTGCGCGAGGCGCTATCGGACGGCCATAAGCCATTCTTTCTGCCTTTTTTATAAGAGTATGTTTACTTTTAACTTTTTTTTCGGAGATGGAGTAGGACTTTTTGTGGGATGATGTGTCGTAATGGTAAACGATCATTCATCATCATTATGAAAAGGACAATATTAATTCTATTGGCGATAGCTGCGGTAGCGCAGCTGTCGGCCGCACGTCAGCCTCAGCGCGGGTACCGGGGATTTCTGGAATGGAGCAGCAGTGTGAGGTCGGAAAATTTCGGGGAGATCGATATGAACGGCAACCTCAGAGGGAAGCGCCAAAGTACGTTCTACACGGGATGGAGCACATCGCACGGTTACCAGATAAACCCTATGTTCTTTGTCGGTGCGGGTCTGGGAATGGAACACTGCCGTAATCTGGACAATTGGCTCGTTCCTGTTTTCGTGCAGGGACGTGTGGATCTTAAGTTTGGGAAGTTCACTCCTTTCGGAGATATAAGGCTGGGCGCCAATCTTGCGGAAGGAACGGGGATATATTTTTCGCCGACGATAGGTTACCGGTTCAACTGGGGCCGAAAAATGGGTATCAATATCAGTGCCGGTCTCGCTCTTGCCGGTTATAAGGCCGACCACTATGAGGAAGTGTGGGAGAATGAAAATTCCTACGAGATATACTATGTGGGCAGAAAAAGCCATGTGAGACCGTACTTTTCGTTTCGTTTCGGTATAGATTTCTGAATATGAAGGAGAACGATACTGATTTTGTGGCACGCCACTACCGCGAGGACCGTTTTTCGGTAAATACCGGGTGGCGTCGGCTGGGTATAGGACCGGCAGCCGGATGGCGTAGGTACAGAGTGGCGGCGGCTATTGCGGCGACCGTGATTCTGTCGGCGACGGCAGCTGTGATGTACAGGAGTTACCGGATTGACCGGGAACAGCCGACAGTAGAGACGCCTGCCCCGAATGTACTGACCACTGTCAGGGTGATAGACTTTGAATATGCGCCGCTGGCTGAAGTGATAAGGAAAATCGAGGCGGTATACGGCGTGAAGGTGGAGAATATTCCGGCTTCGCCCGAGAAGTATGAGCTGTCGCTCCACTATGAGGGAACTCCGACCGACCTTATCGAGACTATCAATGATATTTTAGATACCGATATGACGGTGACAGAGAAATGAAGGCGATATTACTATCGGTAATGCTCTGCATTAGTGCGGTGTGTATGGCCCGGAATGTGACAGTCAGGGCTGTAGACGAGCCGGCGGCGACGGTGTTCAGGAGCCTTGTGGAGCAGACGGGCAAGAACTTCGTGTATTCGTCGGACCTGCTGAAAGATATGCGTGTATCGGTGAATGTGGCGGATGTGTCTCTGGAGAAGGCTCTGACTGCAATGTTCAGGGATACGGATATCGAATGGAAGATAAAAGGCAATAATATAGTGCTGAAACGTCGGCGGAAGCGGGCGGCGGAAAAGACTGCCCGAGAAAACAGACAGATGCCGACGGTCGGTGTGCCCCGGACGGAGAAGCCGAACATGCTGGAAGAGGTCGTGGTGGTGTCGCGCCTTGAAGCGCCTGCGACCGAGACTGCCGAAATCGGGGCGAAGAAGCTGACTGCACGTGAGATAATAGATACACCGGTGATGTTCGGTGAAAGCGATGTGATTAAGGCGCTGCACATGCAGCCCGGCGTATCGGATGGCCAGGAGGGCATGGCCGGCATGAATGTGCACGGCGGCAATTCGGACGAGAATCTATATATGCTCGACAATGTGCCGCTGTACCAGGTGAATCACTTTGCGGGGCTGTTTTCGGCGTTCAATGCCGAGGCGATAAGGTATATCGATTTCTTCAAGTCTTCGATTCCGGCGAAATACGACGGGCGGCTGTCTTCGTACCTTGACGTGCGCACGAAGAATGGTTCGGCCGAAGGGCATCACGGATCGTTCAGGCTGGGGCTGACTTCGGGAGCGTTCAATATCGACGGTCCTGTGGGGCAAAAGACCACGTACTCGGTGGCGGTGCGCCGATCGTGGTTCGACGTACTGTCGATACCGCTGCTTGCGCTGGCCAATTCGTCGGACGATGAAGAAAAGATACGGTTCCGCTATGCGTTCATGGATCTTAACGCCAAGTTGACACACCGATTTTCCAACAGAGCAACGGGGTTTGCCTCCGTTTATTTCGGCAATGACCTGCTGAAGACCGGCTCGACCGACAAGTATGAGTCGGAATACGGGTGGTACGATGATGACAGGGCGGATTTTCACTGGGGAAATCTTGTGGCGCAGACAGGTCTTAACTACAGGCTTAACTCATCGATGTCGGCCGAGTTTACGGCTGCCTATACCCGATATTTCTCGGACATGAAGCACGACTGGCTGACAAAAGAGATTACAAGTGCCGGAACTACGGAATCGCGTTCGATCTCCAAGACCAAAAATGATATCAACGACTGGATTTTTCGTGCTGATTTTGACTGGAGGCCAAACGAGGTGAACCGTGTGCGCTTTGGCGGAAACTACGTTCTCCACTCGTTTCTGCCTGCCCGGACCGACCGCAACTATACTGTGGGCACCACACAGACGGTGACGCGGGACTCTACGTGGGCATACAAGGCCAATGAGGCGAATATCTATATAGAAGACGATTGGCAGATAAGCGACAGGTGGCGGATGAATGCCGGAGTGCATATGTCGCTGTTCAATATCGACGGCAAGACAAACTTCGGCTTCGGACCGAGGATTTCGGTCGCTTACCGGCCCGACGGCAACTGGGCCGTAAAGGCCGCTTATGCGCGGACAAACCAGTATGTGCATCAGCTGTCGCAGACGTATCTGTCGCTGCCGACAGACCAGTGGGTGCCAATAACCGGGCGCTTCAAGCCTCAGAACGCAGATAAAATCTCGGCCGGTGTCTACTGGCAGTCGGACAACAGGATGTTCGCGGCTTCGGCAGAAGGGTATTATAAGATAATGCGTAATCTTATGGACTATCGCGACGAATACTACCTGCAACCGCCCACCGAGATGTGGAACGCCCAGTTGTGTTCGGGCAAGGGAACGGCCAAAGGTCTCGATTTCAAGATAGAGAAAGTGTACGGGCGCCTGACCGGGCATATATCTTATTCTCTCGCGTGGACAGACCGTACTTTCGCCGACAAGAACGGAGGCCGCACCTTTCCGGTGCGTTTCGATAACCGACATACTATAAATATTCTGCTCAACTGGAAGATAAGCGACCGCGTCGGCTTCAATGCCGCATGGACGGGGCATTCGGGCAACCGGTTCACACTGCTGCCACAGGTATGGGAGTCGCCCGATTTCGGCAACCGGTACCCGGGTGATGAGACGCCATTGAAAACCGGCATAAACAACTATCAGTTGCCGTTCTATCACAGGCTCGACCTGTCTCTGACGGTGAGAACCCGGCGCGGATTCTGGACTCTGGGACTGTTCAACGCATACTGCCATATGAATACCGTGGCCATACGGCGGACGTACAACAACCACAACCGGCCGGTTTTTCAGAAAGTCAAACTACTACCTATAATACCCTCAATATCGTATACATGGGAATTCTGAGATATATAATATTGTTACTGCCGGCAGTGGTTCTGTCGGGGTGCTACGAGGATTTCGATCCGGCGATCGACACGGCGCCGGTGCTATGTATGAACTCGCTGATAACGGCGGGAGCGCCGATTGAGGTAAGTGTGACGCACACGTGGATGTTTAATGACGAGAAGTCGGGGCGCGACCATGCGGTGACGGACGCTGTCGTGACTGTTTTCGCCAACGGGAGCAGAGTCGGAGCGGACTATCTGCCACAGGAAGGCGACCGGATACGCATAACGGCGGAAAGTCCGACCTATGGAACCGCGACGGCTGAAGTGACAGTGCCGGTTGCGACACCGACAGGTACCATCAAAGTATCTCCGACAGTGACAAATGTATGGAAAGGCGACGAGGATTTCTCCCGCTATGAGATGCTTGCCGATGTGACATTCAATCTTAATATCGAGATGGATGTCGATGATCCGGCCGGAACCGACAATTATTATCTGTTCGGGTATAACTGGAGTTCTCCTCATGTCGACGAGGAACCCGATGATGAGTACTGGAATTTCAACAGCCCAACGTTGCAGATCGGGTCGTTCGAATATAATTCCGAGCCGATATTCAAGGAACACATCGGGGTGTTCGAGACTGTGATGGGTAATGACGAGGATACTGATTTTTTATTCTTCTCCGACCGTCAGTTCCCGGGCAAGAAATATACGCTTCATCTGAATTTTTCGGACAATTCATTCCGTATAAGGTCGCAGGCATACGACGAATCGCTGCTTGACTGCGAGGTAAACCTTTATCTTACGACCGTGTCGCAGAGCTACTACAACTGGGCGGTGTACCGGTGGAATGTCGATGAAGGTATAACGGGCGATCTATCCGACATCGGTCTCGCGGAATCGAAGTGGGGATACAGCAACGTGTCGACCGGCGCCGGGGTTGTTGCCGCGCAGTCTTTTTCGAAAGCCACAGTGAATCTTAAAGAGTTTCTGAAAACAATATTAATCAATGAATAAGATATGAAAAAGTTGCTTGTTTTCACAACCGTGTTGTTGTCGGTTCTTTCGTTTTCATCATGTAAAGAGGATGAACCGACTCCTATGATGTGGGAATTCTGTGACTACGATTCAAATGAAATATCGGCAGTTTTTGCTCCGGATTATTATAATCAGGTGCAAATCAAGACAGAGATGTCCTATGCCGGAGAAATTACTCTCAAATGTACGAATTTTGCTACTGTAACTTTTCTTTCATGGGAATCAGATAATACGATTGCGAATGAGGAATGTGGATTCACTATATCCAGAGCGGATGCAAACTCTCTGAAAATAACATTCGTTCCAATCATTCTTTCGGAAGATAAAAAAGAGATAAATGAGTTTGTTGCCATTACAGGAACAAATGGTAAAGAATCAGGATCTACAAACATATCAATCGTGCGCATCAATGACGGGAAATAGAAAAATTATGCTCCGTGTGTTCGCCGGCATAATACTTGTGATGGTAGTAAGCTCTTGTGCGACAGTACGCATAGATCCGTAGAATCGAGCTGAACAGGTCTCTGTGACATTCGATAAAACAATCAAATAAAAGAATATAAAATGAAAAATTCCTTTTTGGGGATAAGCGTTATTGCGCTTATCTCAGTGGTCCTGTTGTCTTCATGCGATAAGGGTGAGTATATTCCGGTGCAGGCCAGTTCAAACACACGCAGCATAGAGATCGAATGCATGGATGCGGCCGGTAAGAATCTGCTCGCAGACAAAACTTTTGCCGATAAGATCAAAGTCGAAGGCGAAAATTCACATTCGAGTATTAAGTTCACTATCAGAAATAATCGTCTTTGTTTTGAGGCGGATCTTCCAGACCAAAGAGATATGAAATGGTCTAAGGACAGACGCGAGGCAAATGGTGTGTCGAGGATGTCGGTCATTTTCGGCAAGCAGAAGGCATCCTTGAAATGCATAGTGAAGTATGTTGCTAACCGACCTCCCGCGGCGTCGGGTGGTTCAGTTATACTTGAAGAAGTGGAATATAAAAATCAGATTTTTAAAAGGAAGGGGAATAAGGTAGATATTGTCATACACTTCAACAAAGACCGGAAACTATAAAGATAAGGCATTTGAAGCTACTTTGCAACAGACCGGTTAGGGCAGCTCGTGCTGTCAGGACGGCTTTCAATCTATAAAATCCCTCAAAAAAGCGTAATATACTAAGGACCGAGGCGAAAAATTCTC